>JANDJC010000049.1 GCA_024331045.1 Nitrospira sp. | reverse complement strand
CTCGCGCCGCGCGCGCAGCGCCCGGCTCAAGCGTACCTTCATCTCGACCAGCGCGGCCTCGTCCGGAGTCAGACCCAAGAAGTCGCTTGCCGTCCCCACTCGCCATCCCCGCGCTTCAAGCCGCTTCCGTTTTGCCTTGTCCATTATCGCTTCTCCTCTTGGACCACCTAATCGTACAGGCCCAAGCGCCGCTGACACACCTCGATGATCTGCCGAGGGGTGGCCTGGGTCTTCTTGCTGAAGACTTCGACGATCACGATCGCATCGGAATCCACACGGTACACAATGCGCCAGATTGCCTGTTTATCCTGAATCCTCAGTTCATGGCAACGCGGCCCGACGCTGGGCATCGGTCTCGATTGCGGCATTGCCAGTCTCTCGCCGCGTTGCAAACGGCGCAGCAGCACGCCGGTTTCGAGCCGGGCTGTTGGAGAAAAGGGCGGGCTTTTGGCCTGTCCATGCAACCAGACTAGTGGCTTGTCGGCCGATGCCATCGGCACCAGTATATGTCATCATTGACATAGCCGCAAGAATGGCCACTTCCTCATCAAGAAAGGATGCCGTGTTCAGGGTGATTGGGACCAGAATGCCACCCATCGACGGACCGTGAAAAAGCCTTCGTACTCTCGTATTTCGCGGAGCAAGGTGTGCTTCCCTTGTACCAGTTCCCGACCGATACGTTCTCTCTGGATCCCGGTGTGGGCGACACACCGACATTGCGACGGCCGGCCTGGATCGCGCTGTTCGAATTCGCGCCGGGCAATATGGTCTATGCCAACGAGCATAAATTGAAGAGCATCCGCGTCTTCTTCGAGGGCGGTCATCGCTCTGTGCCCGGCGAGTGTGGTGCCGATCAGACCGTCGTGTTTGACTGAGCCGGGCTCTGGCCTTGCCCTCCCATCGAGGCTTCCACACTTTGCACTTGACCTCTCCCCGCACTTGCGGCACAGTTCCGCTGCGGTTCATCTGACACGGTTCACCTCATGGGAGAGGAACCGATGCAGGATATCCTGATCACACTCTGTGGTTTAACGCCGCAGGTCGTCACGGAAACGCTCTGGGCGCTCCATCACCGCACGCCGCCGATTCATCCCACCGACGTCTGGATCTTGACCACCAGAGAAGGAGCGAAGGCCTGCCGGACCACATTGCTGGGCAACAACGGAGCGCTCGCTCGATTCGTGCGTGACTATCGTCCAACACCTGTCCCTCATTGCTCCAGCTCCCATGTCGTCGTGCTCAAGGGGTCCGACGGCAAGCCGCTCGACGACGTCCGCACCGAGCGGGACAACCAGGCCATCGCGGATCAACTGGCCGAATTGGTTCGTACCCAGGCAGACCGGTCGGATGTGCGGCTCCACTGCTCGGTGGCCGGCGGGCGCAAGACCATGGGGGTGCTGCTTGCCAGCGCGTTGCAGTTGTTCGGCCGGGCCGAGGACCGGCTCTACCACGTGCTGATCTCGCCGGAATTTGAATCCCTCGCCGGTTTCTTCTTCCCGCCCAAAACACCGACCTGGGTCACCACGAAAAACGGGCAACGGCTGCAGACCGCCAAGGCCCGGATCGAGTTGGCGGAGTTGCCCTATGTGCGGCTGCGCGGGTTGATGGGGCAGATGCCGTCGATCACCGCATCGTCATTCGGAGCATTGGTGACGCTCGCCAACCAACGGCTTCGCCTGTGGCATGATCCTGACCCTCTCTATCTCGACGGCCAGGCCAAACGGATTCGGATCGGGAGCCGTCCCTTGCCGCTCACTCCCGCTATGACGACGCTCTATCGAGCCTTGATTCGGACCAAGCTGGACCATTGCAGCCACCCAGACCTCCACACTTGCGGAGATTGCACCGACTGTTATGTGTCGTTCACAAAGGACTCGTGGGAAACATCCAAACAGTTGCTTGAAGAACGAGGCGCAGGAACGTTGTTGCCGATGGCCAAGGGGCCGGACGACGCACCGGAGCAATTCCGCTCGCTCGTGAGCAAACTGAACAAGAAATTGGACGAGGCGATCGGCATAGCCGGCAGCCAAAATCCGTACCGCATCCGTTCGGCCGGCGCCAAGAAAGACACCACCTATGGCCTGGCGCTGGACAAAGCCAAGCTGGCAGAAGAGTGACGGCCTGGACCTCCACGATTCTGACAACCTCGCTCCGGCAACGTTTCCGTCATGGATTCAAGACCGGGGTCTTGCTACAACGGCGCGAGTCGCTGAGGTGATGGAGCCATGATCCTGATCAATACCGTCGGCACATCCCTGTTGGGAGCCTGGAAAGAGCTGGGCCACACCTTTGACGATCAGCATCGGACGGCGTTGATTGCCGCGCTTCACAAACTGCCCCAGGATGACCGAAAGCTCGGAGCCGAACTGACCTCGGTTCGGTCTTTGATCACGCAAGGGATCGTCTCGCCGGGCGACCGGCTGGTCTTCCTCGTCTCCGACACACGGGAGGGCGCCTTTGTCGGCGACGTGCTGTCGGCTGTCGGACAGCAGTGGGGATTCCATACCGAGTCGCACGTCATCAAAAAACTACAAGGCGACGATCCCAAGGCCTTTGCCCAGGGGTTGCGTAATTTGGTGAAAACGATCGCGGCGATCTACCGAACGGCTTCGGGACCAGTAGCCATCAACGCCACCGGCGGCTACAAGGCGCAAATTTCCTTTGCCGGCTTGATCGGCCAAGTGTTCGGCGTGCCCGTCTATTACCAGTTCGAATCGTTTCCCACCGCCATCGAGCTGCCGGCCCTGCCGGTCTCGTTTGCCTTTGATGAGTGGCTGGCCTATCGCCACGTGTTGGAGGCGCTCGACGAAGGCAAAGCCGGCGACTTTCTCAAGGCCGACGATCCCCTCATCAAATCGCTACCGGACAGGCTCCGCGTGCTTGTCGAGATCAGCCAAGGCCTGGCCACCTTGAGCGCACTGGGCACGCTCTACCACGAAGGATTTCGTGATCGGTTCCGCGCCCAGTTGCAGGCGTTGCTGCCCAAGGCGTCAGGGCTGGCTCCGGCCGACAAGAAGATCTCCTATGAAGACGACAACGCCGGCCGGCACCGTGGCTTGGCTGAGTGGTTGGAACGGATCCGGGCCGTCCCCTATGTGACGAGGATCCAGACCTTCTATTACAACCCGCGGCTGCCGGGCCGTTCGACCGTGGAGGCCGATCCAACCCGCGGTGACCGTGTGATTGCCATCTACGCGACCCACGACGCGACGACCAAGGCCTATGTGTTCCTGTCCGAGAACGACCTGAAGAAAGCCCAGGCCGCGGCGGCAGACCTGGCGGAGAGGCTCCGATAACCATGTCCACCATTCAATGCCCCACGTGCGGCGCGACGATTCCACTGACGGAAGCCTTGGTGGCCCAAGTGCGCGCCACAGTGGAAACGGACATGAAGCGCCAGTACGAAGCCCAGCTTCTCTCGGCCGTCAAGCTGGCCGAGAGTCGCGCGAAGGAGCAGAGCGAGCGGGACCTTGCACTCCTCCGCGAGCAACTTGCCGAACAGGAGCGCAAGACCCGCGAAGCGCAAGGAGCCGAACTGGCCCTGCGCAAAGAAAAGGCCGCGCTCGAAGCACGAGCCCGTGAATTGGATCTAGAAGTGGCGCGCAGGGTCGATGCCGAAAAACATAAACTCGAAGAACAGATTCGCAAGCTTGCCGCCGATGAGCAGGCACTGAAGCTCAAGGAGAAGGACAAACAGATCGAGGACCTCAAGGCCCTGCTCGACGAAGCCCGCCGCAAAAGCGAACAGGGGTCCCAAGAACGGCAGGGCGAAGTGCTGGAACTAGACATCGAGACGACCCTCGTCCGCAACTTCCCGCAGGACGAGATTCGGCCTGTGCCAAAGGGGAAGAAAGGGGCCGATGTCATCCAGATCGTCCGTGATCCATATCTCCGCCCCTGCGGCACCATCATCTGGGAGACGAAAAATACCAAAACCTGGAGCCCTAGCTGGCTGACCAAACTCAAGGACGATCAGCGAGCCATGGGCGCCAGCGTCGCCGTGCTCGTCTCCGTCACCCTCCCAGAAGACACCTCAACCTTCAAACTCATGGAAGGCATCTGGGTGACCAGTCTCTCCTGTTATCTGCCGCTGGCCACCGCTCTCCGCGAGCAACTGCTCCGTGTGGCCTTCGCCCAGGCCTCCGCCCAGGGCATGAGCGAGAAGATGGAGGCCCTCTACCGCTACCTCTCCAGCGATGAATTCCGCCATCGAGTGGAAGCGCTGGTTGAAACGTTTAAGGCGATGGAAGAGCAACTGGCGAGAGAGCGCCGTGCGATGGAAAAACTCTGGGCCGAACGAGCCAAGCAGATCGAGCGACTCATGACGAACACGGCCGGCATGTACGGGGCGATCCGCGGCGCCATCGGCGGCCCGTTGCCAGAGATCCCGGCGCTGGACCTTGACGCTCTGCCGGAACCAGAGGAGTCATGAGCGGGGCTGCTCTGCCGGAGTTTCTCCGCCCCTATTTTTGGGATACGGATTTCGACCGGTTGGACCCCGTCGCCCACGCACGATTTATCGCTGAGCGGCTGATGGAGAAGACCACGCCCGAGACGTTTCGGTGGCTCATGGAACAGTACCCGCCGGCGACCCTTCGTGAAATCGCTCAACAGAGCCGTCGGCTGCCGATGCGGGACCGGAATTTCTGGAGGTTGTATCTTGCTCAGGCTTGAGGCGTTGACCCCAGAGGCGCGGGAACTGTCACCGGCATTGTGCGCGGCGCTGAAGGGGACCGGGTTTGTGCTCGCAGGCGAGACTGGACTGGCGCTGCAACTGGGCCACCGCATTTCGGTGGACTTCGACTGGTTCTGCCAGCCCGACAGGTTTCCGCCCGGACTGGTGGACCGTCTGCGTGCGATCAGGCACCCCCTCACGCTGCTCCAAGACCGGACGGATACCCTGGAATGCCTGCTTGCGGCCGTGCGTTGCACGTTCATTGCCTTCCCGCCGGCCTTTGGATCGCCCACGGAGCAACTGCACGGGATGCCGATCGCCCCGATCGAGGACATTGGCGCGATGAAACTCATCGCGATCAGCCAACGCGGCGCCAAGAAGGACTTTTATGACCTGTATGCCATCCTTCAAGAATGGCCGCTGCCCCGCATCGTCGAACGACTTCGGACGATGGATACCGACCCCAGCCCCAACCCCGCCCACATCGCCAAGTCGTTGGTCTATTTTTATGACGCGGAGCAAGACCCCGAACCGCGACGCTTGATTCCAACTTCATGGGAGACAGTGACTCGCTTCTTCACCGAACACACCAAGGCCCACACGACCATCCTCATGGAGATCTGCGCATGAAGGGAGTGGACAAAGGAGGGCGCGCCGAAGGACTGATTCGGAGGCTATTTGATCGGCAACGTTTCCGTGCTGGACAAGAGTGATCGAAATCCGTACAACGGCACCCACAGCGAAACCGTAAGTAAGGACAACGACCCATGGCCCCGATGACGAGGCTCACCTACACCGTCCAGTTCCTCACGCCGGCCTTCCTCGGCGATGCCGAACAGAATGGCCGGTGGCGCACCCCGCCCTTCAAGGCGCTGCTGCGACAGTGGTGGCGGGTCGTGTATGTGGCCGATCGCAAGTTTCAGGTGGACGTCGAAGCCATGCGCCATGAAGAGGGGCTCTTGTTCGGCAATGCGTGGCTGGAGAACGAGTTCCGCAAGAAGTTCCGCAAGAGTCTGGTGCGACTGCGACTCAAACGGTGGGATGAAGGCAACCTCTCGAAGCAGCAGTGGCCAGCGGATGTAACGGTTGCTCATCCAGAGGTCCATCAACACGTAGGGAGCAGCTTGTATCTGGGCTATGGCCCGTTGACCTACGAGAGACAGCGAAGCGCCACAGGATTGAAAGCCAACGCCGCCATCCAAGTTGGCGAATCGGCTGGGTTTTCCATCGCCTTTCCGACTTCGCACAGCGATCCCGAGTTGAAGCAGATAAGCGAAGCGAATGGCCCCCGTCTCGAACGCACCCTCTGGCTCATGGACCGCTACGGCACGGTAGGGGGGCGCAGCCGCAACGGCTGGGGGTCGTTCGCACTGACGCCGACCAACGGGACGCCGAAGCTCAATGGGCAGGTTCCGCTGCGGGACTGGAAAGCCTGCCTCGACCGCGACTGGCCGCACGCCATTGGAAAAGATGAAAAGGGCCCGCTCATCTGGCAGACCCAACCGCACGACGATTGGAGGGCGCTGATGAAGACGCTGGCGATCATCAAGATCGGTCTGCGAACGCAGTTTGTGTTCGGGAGTGGCGGCACAGGCCCAGACTCACGTCACTGGTTGAGCTACCCCGTCACCAATCACCCCGTGAAGTCATGGGAGAACACAGCCCGCCTGCCGAACAGCCTGCGATTTAAGGTGCGTCAGACCGAAACTGGCAAGCTTATAGGCATCATCTTCCACATGCCGCACCTGCCGCCGGCGGCGTTCCAGCCGAATAAGGGTGCGATTGAGGAGGTATGGAAGAACGTGCATGCCTTGCTCCATGAGCTGTGCAAATCCAGCGGCCGTGCCTACGGCATGATTGCCGATCAGACCCGACAGAGCAAGTTGAAGCCTGAACTGGATAAAGTCTCGCTCGTGCGGATTAGGGAGTAGCCGATGAACAACGACCTCCTCTGGCAAACCAAACTCGCCGCTCGTCTCCACGACCCCGCCGAGAAAGCCCTGGTCCTACTCCGTGACCCTGCCGGTCATGAGGGAGGTAGCATCGTGGAAGTCGGCAAGGCGCTCGGGTTCCCAACTCACCTGGTGCAACGCCGAGATGGCTCGACCGTAGAGAAACTGAAACTAGCCAAGGAGATGGAGCGGATTGTCGAGCAAGCCGATCACTGGGCGGCGGCGGCCGACCGGGCCCAGTTTCCGAAAGATACCACCGAGCGGTTTGTCGCATGGGCGCAAGTGCGGTTCGCCGATGAGGGCGAGCTGGTGCATCCGCTCTCGGGCGAACGCTTCGAGGTCCGGAACATCGGTCAGCAGATCCTGGCTGAGTACATCAAGGCGGTCAGCAGCAATTACTTCAAGCGTTTGATTCACACCAAGCCTGACGGCGCTCCCGATTATCGGCTGACTGCGCTGGCCTTTTGGCGATTCGGCCCAGAATTGGGAAAAGAACTTCAAGGCATCGGCCATCTGTGGAACCTGCTCCCAGCCGATACTCGCACGCCGGACCACACCATCTGGCAACACCTCGATCTGACGTCTGCCCTGGCTGGGGCAATGATCAGCGGCGGCCGGCCGGCGTTGCTCACCCTCTCCATCGGGCCGGTCCAAGACTTCATCGCCGCAGCGCGTTCAACTTCAGACTTGTGGGCCGGCTCGCATTTCCTTTCGACGCTCGCCTGGCAGGCTATCAAGAAGGTCGCCACCTCCTATGGGCCTGACGCGATTCTCTTTCCCCAGCTTCGCGGAGTTCCGGTGGTGGATCTCTGGCTGATTGAGGAAGGCGTGCGGGCAGGTCTGTTCGAGCAAGCCGCCTGGAACGATACGAACACGGACTATAACCCGCTCTTTGTCGCAGCGCTCCCCAACAAGTTTGTGGCCATCGTCCCAGAGCAGGAAGCAGCCAGCCTTGCAAACCAAATCCGCGACCACCTACGTGGATGGGTCATGGACGAAGCTCGTGCCATGCTCGACCGGCTGCTCAAGGAGATCGGCGAGCAACCGCGAGACCAGTACTGCTATCGCCAGCTCAAAGAGCAGCTCCGTGATTTTCCAGAAGTCCATTGGGCTGTGGTGCCATGGCTCGACGAACATGGGGCAAAAGGGACGCTGACGGCGTTTTGCCCGCCAGGTGAACAACCGGTGTTTTTCAACAGCCAAGCTTGGACGATCCTGAAGAACCCGATCGAGCCCGAGCAAGGGTGGCGGTTTTGGGAGCCAAACGACGGTATCCTGTACCCGGTCATCCACGAACTGGGGGAACGCACCTTAGCCTCCGCCAAAAGCGCACGCCCCTTCTCCCAACTCATGCAACGCGGGTATCGCGATTCGCTGACCGGCGAGTACGAATGGCTCACGCTCGATGAACGTCAATTGACCGAAGGGTCCCCGCGTCGGCGGACCGACACGTTGTGGGCAAAGGTGGCGAGCGCCAAGCCGTCTTGGGCCAAGACAGGGGAACACCTGTCCGCCTTTGGCCTCATCAAGCGCCTGTGGCCGGAGCGATTCATCGAGATCGTCAAAGTCAGCCCATGGTATACCGGACTTCCCACCAAGCCCGATCTGAGCCGCTACGTCGTCTCAACCCACGTGATGGCCCTCGCTCCCTTGCTCGAACGGCTGATGACGGAAGGACCAGCGTACTTACACGCTCAGAACCTGGAGGACCAAGAGAACGCTCGTGAGGCCTACCAGTGGCTGGAAGAGCAAAGCCGGCCGCTTAAGCGTCCGGCGTTGCCGAGACGGCTCATGCGCAAGGAGTTCCGCGAGCGTGAGTGGTGGGATGTCGCCACACGCTTACCCGCTCTCATCGAACAGGAGCGAGCACGGGTTGAGGATGAACAGGAAGAAGCCTCGATCGCCAAGGTTGTGAAGAAGATCGAAACGGCCATTGGCCAGCCGACCGAGCGCTATTATGGTCTTCTCCTCATGGATGGAGATCGCCTTGGAGCGTGGCTCTCGGGCGAGCCGGCTCTGACCTACGAACAGGTGTTTCACTCAAACGTGGCCACGGGCCTGCGGAGCTACAACCATCCTGACTTGCGGCAATACCTGGCGGCTGCTCGACCCACCTCGCCGGCCCGCCACATGGCTATCTCGTCCGCTCTGAATGGGTTTGCACTCGATCTGGTGCGCCATGTGGTGGAAGAGGAGTGCCTTGGTAAAGTGCTCTATGCTGGCGGAGACGACGTGATGGCCATGGTCTGTGTCCGCGACCTCCTCACCGCCATGGCACTATTGCGATATTCCTACTCGGGAGGTGTATCCGACGGACAACACATGCCGAGCCTCAAGACTGAGTTGGACTTAAAACGCGGATTCGTCCAGTTGCGAGGTCGTCTGTACCAAGTCATGGGTACGAAAGCCACGGCCTCCTGTGGCGCGGTGGTCGCGCACCATCAAGCGCCGCTGGCGATGGTACTGCGCGAGCTGCGCGCGGCGGAGCAGCGGGCCAAGCAAGACGGTGGCCGCGATGCCTTCTCGATCACGGTGATTAAACGGTCGGGCGGGATCCTCTCCTTCACCGCCAAGTGGGGGGAACCGTTGGATGTGCTGCTCGCCTTGCGGAACTTTCTGGCGGAGCCGGCGGTGTCGCGCCGTGCGGTGTACAACAGCCTGGTGTGGCTGAAGGATCTGCCGCCCGATGCCTCGGCCGAGATGTTGGGGAGGCTCCTCGGCTATCAATTCAAGCGGCAGACAGCCAGCGATCAAGCATGGGGCAAGCACAATGGTGACCATCTCTGCCAGCGGATCGCCGCGCTGGCCTGCACGGAGAAGGATCGGCTTGACTGGCTCACCCGCTTCATGGGCGTGGCGGAGTTCCTCGCGCGAGAGGCGCGGATGGAGGTAAGGGAATCAGAGCCGGCCGAGGCGAAGGCGCGCCAATAAAAGTAACAGGAGCAGGCAGGGGCAATGGTGACAACGACCACACGACAGACACTGTTCATCGAACCGCTGGATGTCCTCGTTCTGCGGGGCAACAAGCTCTTTGGCGATCCGGGCAGTTTCGGTGAATCGCTGGTGCCCCCCTGGCCCTCCGTTGCGGCAGGAGCCATTCGGTCGGCACTCCTCGCCCACAAGAAGGTGGACCTGCAGGCCTTTGCGAAGGGACAGGTGCCGGACACAGAACTCGGCACGCCGCAGCAACCGGGGCCGTTCCGGCTGATGAATTTTCGCCTGGCGCGCAGGTCGTCGGGGTCGTCGGATGGACAGGTCGAGCCGCTTTTTGCCCCGCCAGCCGATCTCGTGATCCGACGCGAGGACGGAGACGCGCTCGAATGTGTCCGGCTTCAGCCGACGGAATTGCCGGCTGGCATCCACTCCTCGGCCACCACCAAGCTGCACGCGGTGCTGCCAGAGCGGGAGCGATCGAAGCCGGTGAGTGGCTACTGGCTCACGCATGAGGGATGGCAGGCGTATCTCCTCGGCCACGATCTCAATGCGAAGAACCAGCTCGTTCGCACCAGCGACCTCTGGAGGCTCGACACCCGCGTCGGCGTGGGGCTGGATGCGACCAAACGCAGCGCCGCCGAGGGCAAACTCTTCACCGTGCAGGCCGTGGCAATGCGCCAGCGGCATCATGGCAATGGGCACGACTACGACGTGGGGTTTCTCGCCGAGGTTGAGGGGGCGACAATTCCGCGCGAATTGATTTTGCGGTTCGGCGGCGACGGGCGAGCAGCCCGCGCGCACTTAGTCTCCCATGTGCCAAGCGAGCCGGACCCAAGCGAGCTGGACCTGATCAACCAGATCGTCAACGCTCGCCGCTGCCGCCTCATCCTCACCAGCCCCGGCATCTTCCCCGGCGGGTGGCTCCCGACCGGTGCCACGCCAACCGGTACGGGTGAGATCCGCTTCCAGCTCCACGGGGTCCGAGCCCGGCTCGTTTGCGCCGCCGTGCCACGAGCGGAAGTCGTCTCCGGCTGGGACCTTGCGAAGTGGCAACCAAAGCCGGCGCAGCGGGTCGCGCCGACTGGTTCGGTCTATTGGCTGGATCAGATCGAGGCCACGGCCGAACAACTTCGCGACCTGGCCGCAGAGGGCCTCTGGACCCATCCGCCGGATGATCCCGCCCGGCGCGCCGAAGGCTTCAATCGGTTCACCTGGGGGCTGTGGTCATGAGGTGGTCACCACAAGGTTCTGACGGGATCTTGCTGAATCGCCCGGTCCGGCGTGCACACGACCAGCCCGTGAGCGATGGCTTGGCAGATCAACATCCGGTCGAAGGGGTCTCGATGGAGGGGCGGCAGCTTGATGATCTGGGCTACGGCTTCCTCGGTCAACGGCAATGCAGCGATGCGATGAGCTTCCCGTTGTTCGATGTAGAACCGTTTGGGATCAACCGGCTTGGACAGGGCCAAACGGCCGGCCTGATGTTTGAGCAGGATTTCCCAGAGAGAGATCGAACTCAGGTACACCTCGTTGCGGGGATCGGCGATCTGGATGTGGGCCTCATGAGACAACCCCGGCTCGTCCCAGATCAGCCACAGGAAGGTGCAACTATCGAGGAGCAGCCTCACGAGACGCCACGGCCTTCGAACAATGCGAGCAGCTCCTCGTCGAGTGGCTCGAAGAACGACGGCAAGACTCGGCCCGTACCCTTGGCCAGCCCAATCGGACGCGGTTCGACCAAGCCCGAAGGGGGCACCGGCTTGAGCTCGGCCACCGGCTTGTTGCGGCGGCAGATCACGACGGTTTCGCCCGCCTCAACCCGATCGAGCAGTTCGGAGAGATGGGCCTTCGCCTCATGGAGGTTGACGAGTTTGGACATGGTCAGAGAATAGGTCACACACCTGGTCAAGTCAAGGAGCGCAGACAATGTTTGAACAACGAGCCATCCTCTTTCTCTACGCTGTAAGCCCCGTCCACATGGGCGCGGGCCAAGCCATTGGCGTGATTGACAACCCCATCCAGCGCGAGCGCCACACGGGGCATCCGTGCTTTGCCGGCAGTGGCATAAAGGGCGCGGTGCGGCACGGGTTCGAGGCGATTGGAGGCGATCCCGGTATGATCAACGCCCTGTTTGGGCCGGAATCGGGGAGCAACGACCTCCATGCTGGCGCCGTGAGCTTTGGCGACGCGCAGGTGGTCGCCTTTCCGGTCCGGAGCCTTAAAGGTGGCTATGTCTATGCCACCTGCCCCCAGGCCCTGGCCCGGGCACAGCGGCTCATGGAAGCCGCGGGCATCCCGGTGACGTGGCAGGCCCTCCCGCCAGTCGACGAAGGTGAGTGCCTCGTCGCCAATCCGGCGCTGCTCTCCCAGAGAAAGATCAATGGCCAACAAACGGATGTCTTGCACCTCGAAGCCTTCGAGTACATGGCGAAGGAGAAAGACAACCAGGCCCTCAAGACCATCGCCGCCGACCTGGCGCAAAAGGCCATCCCCGACGGCAACGGCTACGGCTTCTTCCGCGAGAAGCTCAAGACCGATCTCGTGGTTCTCTCCGACACGGACTTCGCCTATTTCGCCCAGCATGCCACCCTCGTTGAGCCCCATGTGCGCATTGACGACGAGACCGGCACGGCCGCCGATGGTGGGCTCTTCTACACCGAAAACCTCCCGCCTGAGTCGATCTTGATCGCACCCATCCTCGCCAGCCAGGTGCGCAACGGGAGCAAGAAGGGCGACGCGGATTTCATGGATGCCGCGAATGTGATGCTGAAGGTCACCACCGTGATCAATGGGCAGCTCCTTCAGATCGGCGGCGATGCCACCACTGGCCGAGGGCTGGTGGTGGCCCGGATTGTGGATGGCAAGGGCAACGAGAGCGGCAAGGAGGGCAACTAGATGGCGACGGTGGCTGAAACAAAACAGACGATCCGACTCACCCTCGAGCAACAGCGCGCGCAGGATGCGTGGCGGTGCGCCGAGCACTACAAGAAAGACCACGCCAATGTGGCCAAGAGCCTACCGGCTTTGATCATGAACAGCGGTCTGATGCAGGTGTTGGCCTTCTGCCACGAAAAGGGGGATGCCTACGAAGTGGTCGCACAACAACTCCGCACGTGGCTGAACAAGCGATTCAACGGCGTGGAGCGCGACCCCGGATTCGACGTCTTCATGCAAGGACTGATGAACGCCGCTCCCCGTGACTATCAGGCCATCACCGCCGAAGCCTTCGCCTGGCTCAAGTGGCTGCGCCAGATGGCCTCGGCACGCGTCAATTAAGTTAAGGAGCACGCCATGCCAATCGCCGCTGTACCCAAGTATCTACAAGAAAACGATTCGGAGTTTTATCTGTCCTCGCCACCGGGCCATCGTTTCTTGCTGTACTTCCCCGTGTGGGGCGAGGACCAACAAACGAGCCGGTTCACTTGGGACATGAAAGACCGTGTGCCGCGGATCGACAAGAAGACGAAACACCAAAAGGTTTCGAAATCAGGCCCCGTTTGGGAGGACGCGCCCAACGATCTGTTCGCTTGCACAATCGCGGCGTGCAAAACGCCCCAGCATGACGAGGAACGACCGAGGGCAAGAAAACCGAAGGCGGATTCGGGTTTGCAACCATGGAAGGCGGTGGAGAAATCACTGCTCGCTCGTCAAAAAACTAACGCCGCCAGTCGGATCGCCCATGATTCGCTGCTCCGCATGGAGGCTCAAGCCATCGCTCCCTTCACCACCGGCCTCGGCAACGAACATCCGCTCGAAAACGGCTTTGCGTTTCTCAATCCCTATGGGCTCCCCTATCTGCCTGGCAGCGGCGTCAAAGGCGTGCTGCGCCAGGCGGCGCAGGAATTGGCCAGTGGGCAGTGGGACAGCTCCCAGGGCTGGAGCGCTGACCCGTACTGGGAAATGAACGTGGGCACAGCGAAAGACCCGAGCTGGCTTCCACTCTCCATGCTCGACGTCTTGTTCGGGCGCGAAACACTGGCTGGTGATCCCGACCACGTCCGCGGCGCCCTCTCGTTTTGGGATGTGATCCCGCAGATCGACGACAACAAAGGCGACAGCCTCCTGGTCGAGATCATGACGCCGCACCAGAGCCACTACTACCAGCAGAAGGCCCAGGCCGGCAGCACCACACCCCACGACTCAGGCCAGCCCAATCCCATCTGTTTTCTCACCGTGCCGCCTGGCTCTCGCTTTACCTTTCATGTAGTCTGCGACGAACAGCACCTGAAGCGGTTGACCAGCAACAAGAACAACAAGAAGGAGAAGGTCCCCGATCTACTTGCCGAGGGTGAGACTCACTGGAAAAAGCTCCTTCAAACCGCCTTTCGACATGCCTTCCAGTGGCTCGGCTTCGGCGCCAAGACGGCCGTGGGCTATGGGGCGATGCAAGCCCTCGAATCAGCCGCATCAACGCCGACCTTGGCCCAGCAAGGGACCACTCCCGCCACTGCGCCGCAGCCGCAATCCGCCACGCCCTCAGTTCAGTCCAAGGAAGAACAATGGACCAACGTCACCCTCACCTACAGCAAAGGCGGGGGTGGGATGATTACGGTATCCGGTTCGGCCGGCAAGGCCGAAGCCCGAGGCGCTCAGGCCCAGACCATCCTGAAGAGTCTCATGCCCGAGCAGGCCAAGCGGTTGGAGAAAAAAGGCAACCTCACGAACCTCACCGTGCTGGTTCACGTTGAAGGCAACCGACGCACGGTCATGAAAGTGCTGCAGGAGAATTCATCCGTCTAGGTGCCGCAGGCGCCCATCGGGTTTTAGCATTCAGATCTCCTTCCGCCAGCACCTTTGCAGCGAGCCTCATTGTCCGCTCGCTGGGCCGCGTTACCGCCGACAACATTTCCGCACTAGACAGACGAACCCAAAATCAGTAAAGAGGAATCCGCAACCTACCCCGCCGACCGTGACGGTGCATGGTCGTCGCCACGCTGTCAAGGGGTTAAGCATTCTTGCTGAACCGTTGATGAACCCGTCCTTGAACCCCCAAGATGACAAGCGGAGGGCGAGGAGGGGAGGAACAGCTTCATCGTCATGAGGACGTTACTAGACCAAAGTTGCCGGGTCGCGTTGGCGGCCCTCTTGCACGATCTCGGCAAATTCGCCGAACGGGCCAGAATTGCCGAGGCTGACCAGCGGGACAACGAAGGCTGCTCCCAGCTTGATCGCAATATCCCCCTCTATTGCCCCTCGTTTAATGGGCGGCATTCTCACCGTCATGCGGCGTACACAGCAATCGCCCTCGACCTCCTGGAGGCCCACTTCCCGGAATTGGTGGGCGACGACATGGCCCCCTTCGCGCCGTGGCGCGACAAGCACGCCGACGACTCACTGATCAACGCCGCCGCCAAACACCATCGACCGGAGACCTTCCTCCAGTGGATCATCGCCACGGCCGATCGGCTGGCCTCCGGGTTCGAGCGAGAGCAATTCGCTGCGTACAACGCCTCCGAAGAGGGGACCGAGACGAAAAAAAGTCACTATACAGCCAGACAGCTCACATTGTTCGAGCAGGTCCGCCTGGATCGTGCAACCAGCGAGGCTCCACTCCTGTGGCGGTATCGGCTGAAACCGCTTTCGCCCTCGGCAATCTTTCCCGTCAAGGCCGAGGGCTATGAGCCAACCGATGATGAACGGGGTCAACAGGAATATCGGGAACTGTGGCAGGCATTCCTTGATGGACTCTCGAAGATCCCTCGTTCCCATCGCCGCGCTTTGCCCCTGTGGCTTGATCATTTTGAAAGCTGCTGGTTGACCTACGCTCATGCAATTCCATCCGCCACTGCCTTCGGGGTGAAACCCGAGGTCTCGCTCTATGATCATGCCAAGGCCGTCGCGGCGCTGGCCGTTGCCCTCTGGCGCTGGTACTTCGATCAAGGTAATGCAACGGACCAAGGCCGTGAACAGTTGCGCCTCATGTGGGACAAGGAGCGGCAGGGCATGCCGGAAGCCGAACAGGCCTGGCAGGAACCAACGTTCCTGCTCATCCAAGGCGACTTCTGGGGGATTCAGGATTTTATCTTTGCCACGGGCGGTGAAACCCAACGACAGGCCGCCAAGCTGCTGCGAGGCCGTTCGTTCTACGTCTCGTTGCTCATGGAATGTGCGGCGCTCAAAGTCCTGGAGGCACTGGACCTCCCATCAACCAGTCAAGTCATCAATGCCGCCGGCAAGTTCTTGATCGTCGCCCCTCACACCGCGCAAGTCAAAGAGCAGCTACGTACTGTCCAACGCGAACTCAATCAGTGGTTTCTCGATCACACCTTTGGACAATCAGGCATCGGACTCGCCTGGCTGCCTGCGGCCGCCTCGGATTTTCGTCGTGGTGAAGGAGGGGAGAGCCCCTTTCGGACGCTCATGAAGCGGCTATTTGAACAGTTGGAAACCGCCAAGCTGCAACGATTCGGCCTGTGCGAGCCTGACGGACCGTCGGCGCTGTTCGCCGGCTATCTCGATCGGTTTGACCGCACCAAGGGAGTCTGTGCCATTGATGGCCGCTCACCGGCGAAGGTGAAACTGGAAGGAGACCAAGAGGTATGGGTGAGCGAACTGGCTTACGACCAGATCATGACCGGCAAGTGGCTCGCCGGGCTTGATCGAATTCTCATCACACGTAAAAGCCTCGACCACCAGACGTTGCGGCTTCCCCTGTTCGGATATTGGGTGAGTTTCACGGCCGACCAAGACATCTCAGGTCGCTTTGGCCGGGAGGCGGAATCGGGCACTCTGGTACGAGCGTGGGATTTTTCGTTGCCCACCGCGGACGATCGCCCCCTGTGGCATGGCTATGCGCGCCGGCACATCAATGCCTACATCGCCCGGTTTAGCACACTCACCGACTATGACCGAGATCGGTACCGTCACCTACGAGACGTTGACGAGCCAGTAAGCCCGCAAGAGCCCAAAACGTTCAATCACCTTGCCCTGGACGACCGAGAACGGATCCGCGAAGCACCAGGTGACTATCGCTGGATTGGGCTTGAAGCCCTGATGACGCTGAAGGGCGATGTCGATAACCTGGGCCGCATTTTCCAGAGTGGCGTGGGGCAACCGACCTTCGCCAAGATGGCCGCCCTGTCTCGCCAACTGAATGCGTTCTTCGCCATCTGGCTGCCCTGGTGTTGCGCCAAAGAGTTCCGAAATGTGTACACCGTGTTCGCCGGGGGCGATGACTTCTTTTTGATCGGCCCCTGGCGCACCATGATGAAGCTGGCCCTCCAAATGAGCGAAGCCTTCCGCACCTATGTCGGCAACAATCCTGAGCTGCATTTTTCGGCGGGCCTTGCCCTGACGAAGCCTGGCCTCCCCGTTCGAGAACTAGCCCGATTGGCTGAGGAAGCCTTGGACCAGGCCAAGAAACTGGAGACAAGAACGGAGCATGGAACGGTCCTGCGCAAGAACGCCGTCACCTGCTTTGGCCACACTGTACCCTGGACACACTATACGGAGCTGCTCACCCAACGTGAGCCAGCACTCGCGAAACAGGTGGGGAGCCAGGGACTTACCGCCGGCTATCTCTATGACCTGTTGCGATTGACCGAAATGGCGGGGCGCGTCAAGGCTCGGCCTGAGTACGCTATCTGGCACTCGTACTTCGCCTATCACACGAGGCGGTTTGCGGAGACCAAAATTCGGACTCAGCGCAGCCGAGCTCAGCTTGAGCAGGAGCGCCGGAAGCTTCAGGAAACCTTAGCCTCGGAAATTGCCATCGACGGCATACAGAAACATGGCGAGGCCTACAAGATCGCCTTGTTTACGTTTCTCTATCAACAACGACGCGAAGGGCGGCGAATATCAGAGAGGGAACCATGACGGAGCAGACCACACCACCACCATCAGCTCAGCAACCACCAGCTCACCCCACAGGAGCCCCCCGTCCAACGGGAGGTCGGCCTGAAGGCCGTCGAGACCACTCGACACCGCCACCGAGACCACCATTTGATCTGTCACGAGTTCGGTTTCAGCCAATCGACGCCGAACTCTTTAACAGTGTGGCGGAGGAGGCCGCAAAGACTATCAGCCTTAACAAGAATCTCAACAAGCCCAGCCAATTGCGGCGCTTTTACGACGAACTGATGCTCTGGGAGTCCAAGGTCGCCGGCCAACCAGAGAAATTCAACGACTACGTCCCCTTCATTCGGATGATCAACGCCAAGGTGGCCTACGCCAGCGGTCGGAAGCTGGTGGACGAGTACTTCGTCCGCTTGATGCAACACACGCTCAAGCAAGTGACGGATGCATCAGCGCTGCGAACCTGCAAGCTGTTTTGGGAAGCGTTTTTTGGCTTTTACAAAAAGTATCGACCCTCAGACTGACAAGGAGACCACCATGCGCACCATGCGATTGACGGCCATTCGCACCTTTGAAGGCGTGTTGGAACTGGTCACGGGACTCCACATCGGATCTGGCAACGCCGAAATGCACATTGGCGGCACAGACAACCCAGTGATCAAACATCCCAAAACCCAGGAGCCTTATCTTCCTGGCTCTTCTCTCAAGGGCAAAATTCGAAGCCTGTTGGAGTGGCGCTGGGGCTTTGTTGCCTTGACCG
>JANDJC010000004.1 GCA_024331045.1 Nitrospira sp. | reverse complement strand
ACCTTCCTTGTGTATTAACTGCAAAACATCAAGGTCAACCGGCCGAGAATTGGAAAACGGCAGCATTTTTGCGAGTAAAATGTTGCTCCCGCCACTTTCCCTCAAAAAGTACGCCCGAACCAGTTTTTCCGATAAAGACTGAAGTGTATAGCTACTATAATTGTTATTCACGAGCCAAGACTTGACCTGACCACTCAGTCCATGAACATTTCCCGTTAACGGAAAGTCCTTGAAAGCCACATCCATCCGATCAGGACGGAGCAGACCAAGCTTATAAATATCGCTCACGTGGACGACGACATAGGCCTCATTGGAACCAGCCAGTTGTCGTAAC
Organism: Nitrospira sp.; assembly: GCA_024331045.1. GTDB lineage: Bacteria > Nitrospirota > Nitrospiria > Nitrospirales > Nitrospiraceae > Nitrospira_D. The sequence goes on along the minus strand of JANDJC010000004.1, from coordinate 107,443 downwards.
AGCGCAGCGCCTTGGGGAGGGTAAGCAATGAGGGCTTCGACAAATTGGTCAAATCGTTTCCTTTCTTCATCGGTACCTGGCTTTCCCCAAAATTCCTCTTCATACCGTTGAACTGCTCGTTCTCGGTCTCTCCAATAGGATGGCACAATAAGAGGACGTCCAAGATGAGAGGGGAACAGTGACGGGCGATCAGAAAGGAGCGACAATTTCCTTGCCGTATCCCACCACGCAAGAAGAACTGCATCTCTCGGGACGTGTTTCGCGATGGCTTGGGCCATCGCGACTGTCTCAGAGATCATCTCGCCCATGGACAAGATTGGTTCAGGAAACCGATTCTCTACGTGCAACAAAACCGGAGCAACACCTGGACGACTCGCACGGTAGGCAATTGCAAGTGGTTGGTCAATGGAGTTAACTCGAACTTCGTATTTTTGAACGGTGATAGAGGGATAGCCCTCAAGGCCAAGTTCCGGAAACTTGTCAACCGAACCTTCTTCTACGAAATGGTACTGATAGGGTGACGGCTCCGGCTGAAACCATAGATAAAGAAACCACCCGAACAAAAAAAACCCTCCCGTCACCAGCATAATTCCCAGTGACGGGAGGAGTTTCCTGGCTGAGCGAGCCTTTTCAGACCCACTCAGCGCTGATGTCACGATCAACGATCTTTCCTCTCTCGTCTACGCCAGCCAGCTAGAGCCAGTGTACCAGCCAGCATCATTCCTCCCCCTAAGCCACCAAGCGACAGCTTTCCATTCGTGTCATCAAAATCTAGGAGGGAGTGCTTTCGCGCATTTTCGAGCTTATCAACACGGGCAAGCAATTTTTGCATTTCTTTGAGTCTGGTATCGTCATCCATAATTTCCACATACGCCCGGTTCATGGCGGCCCATCCTACCGTGTAGGTATACCCCCAGTACTGATGGGCTAAGCTCACATGCAATTGAACAAGGTGGTCTTCCGCCATTTCAAACAACTTAAGCTCATTAGCCGCTGGGTTGTTCCCCTTGGACCAATAAATCTGGAAGAACTGCTCGAAACCATCTTTGACAGGTGGCGGAGGAGCAGGACGATTGGTTTTCTGTCCGGTCAGCAGTCCCGCCTTGTACTGCTCTTCCACTACATGGTGAGCCTCATCATATTTATCGAGGCCAGCATAAGTGCCTTTGTCCATGAACTCCAGCCACGCTCTGGCATAGCTCTCAGAGTGGCAATTGGTGCAGGTTTTCACCCATGAATCAAGCCGCTTCTCGGCCCATTCGGTAGAGATATTCTCCCTAATGCCAGGCACAAACGGATAGTTTGCCCACCGAACCTTGCGCACCACATTGTGGGTGATTTTCCCTTGATACTCCATGTGGCAGAACTGACAGGTTGGTGCGCTTAGCCCACCTTTTGAGATGGCTTCTTTAATCGGAATATTAAAATTCCATTTGTCTTTGTCACGCTGATACTTCAATCCATGCTTGGAAAGAGAGTACGCCTCCCAGTTATTGTGATCAGCTCCACTATGACACTGCCCGCAGTTCTCCGGCTTACGGGATTCCGCCACCGAAAATTCATGGCGAGAGTGACAGGTGTCACACTTGTTTTGGTTGATGTGACAGCCAGTGCACCCATCGGCAATTTCTCGCTGAGGCATTCCAGCATAGACCTCCACCTCTACGTTAGCCTTGTAGTCTAACGCGTGGGAAGGACGGCCTTTGGGCCACTGATCTTTTGGCCATGTGATGGTATCGCGTTCGGATTCCCGTTCTGCAAATTCTTGCAAGTGACAGGTCCCACAGGTATCGGCCGTCGCCAGTTTGATGTCTTTACGATGGTCGGCTTTCCCCTTCGCATTGATCTCGAAGTGGCAATCGATGCAGCCCACTTCCTTTAGTTGCTCGTTTTTGCCAAGCTTACCCATCGAGCGGAGGTTTTCTTCGATCTGCTCCAGTTTGGCCTTCTTGTAATAAATATCGTCCTTGGGTGTCAGCTTGCGAATCTTGTCCAAATTAGCATGGGTGCTGCGCTTCCATGCGGCAACCCATCCCGGCGATTCATCAGTATGACACTTCACGCACTGCTCCCGGCTCGCGACTTCCTTGACTGCCTGAGGCGGCTTGTAGAAGGTGTGGGGGTCAAAATACTTGCTGAACGTCACAGGCTCCCAATACTGCCCGTAGATCCCCTTCCCAGCTCCCTGCTCAGGGTCAAGGTACCTCTTGACCAGGGCCTCGTACAATTCCTTAGGAGAGGCCGAACGGTCGAGCTTCAGTGCCTCATAAGTCTCTTTCGGCACCGTTGGGAAGTCCGCTTGCGCCGGCGCGGCCAACAAGAGACCGCAGACGAGCATCACAAACTTCTGCCCAAACTTAACGCTCATCGTCACGCTCCTTTTGTTTTAAATGTGTGAGCACCATCCGCTTTTCAGTAGTGTGCTTACCAATTGCGAGAACCTTGTTTCAATTCGATGACACCAGGCACCACATGCCACACGGGTCTCCCGCGCCGCGCTCATATAGCTCAATGTCTCGGCGGTTGTCAAGAATATTTCCATTGTCACGAGAAACCGGCCTCCTGAAATTTCTGCAAGCTTTAGCTCAACAACCCATCATGCCATCGTGCATGCCATCATGGTCGCTGACGATCGATCACGATCGTAACGCCTGCTGTTCCTGGCTTCACCGGTGGACTCATCCCTTCGAGGTCTCCGCTCGCAGGCATGGCGGTGCCGGACCTTGAGAGGCGCGCTACAATCACAACCGTCTCAAGATCGGAAAGTTTTCGAGAAGGCATCGGGCTTGTCGAATCATCTAGCCGAAAAGAAAACGGCAGATCTTTTCTCGTTGCTCGTACGATCGATACCGGCATAGGCGGACCATTGGGATCTTTCGCAAAGACAAATAGGGTCTCAGCCCCCGCCGCTTTGGCCTCCATGCCTGGAGCCAACACAACCGTGCCAGTGATGGCATGGGATCCGTTTTGCTTGCCAACCGGAGGATGATCGGGTGGCATCGCTGATTGAGCCAGTGGTGCATTGGCGACCGCCATCAGGGGAGCTCCTCCCATCCGCCGCTTCGCCTCAGCGATACTAGCCGTAAGTTGCTCAGTTGACTCCGGGTCAGCTCCCGCAGGCAAATTGGCTCGCGCCAACTCCCAATCGCGAACGGCAGAGGCGAAGTCCTTACGGTTAAAGGCCACCGTGCCGGACAGCATCAATGCTTTCACATTGTTGGGATCCAACTTCAACGCCTTTTGAATCAAGGCTTCGGGTTTTCCATCGAGCTTACGCCCTTGATGGACCCCAAGCGCATCGGCATAGTCCGCCAAAAGGCTCGCATCATTAGGGTTCAAAGCGACGGCTTTCTCGAAAATCGGGACGGCTTCAGCATATCGTTCCATGACCATATAGGAACGAGCCAACAGGGTCCATCCCGTTCCATCATCAGGGTTCTGTTCCAGTCTCTGCCGCAACCGCTCGATCAACGCATTTAACCCTTCTGCCATCAGCCGACCGTCATCCGTTTCGCCCGCCGAAGCGGTCAATCCACCGGTCGTTGGGTGTGTCATGGCGATGGGATTGCCCAATGACCAGTAGAGAACGCCGCTCACCGTCGGAACAATCAACGCGAGCGCCAGTGCGACACCCCGCACATTCACCGACTGCGCAGCCGTCGGGGCAACCTTGTCCGCTGATCCAACTTCTTCCAAGAGGCGGCGTTCCAACTCCTGACGCGCTGCCTGGTACTGATCCTCTGTCAGCAATCCACTGGCTTTGTCTTGCTCCAGCTCCACAAACTGCTGTCGATAGACGGGCAACGTTTTTTCCCGCTCCCCCCCCACTACCACGCCCGCTTGCTTCAAAAGCGGGCGCAACAGCACTGCCAGAATGATCACCGTCAAAGTCGCAGCGAGCAGGACAAATGTCAGCGTCATGATTCTTTTACCTCTGCGACAACAGCCGTTCCACCTGTCTTCTCTCTTCCTCCGTCATCATCGCATCACGAATCATGTGCTGACGGCGCCTCAAGGTCACAGCAAGCGCGACGCCTCCTCCCACCACCAACACAAAGGGGCCTGCCCACAGCAAGACCGTTGTGGTCTTGAAAGGCGGACGATAGAGGACAAAATCTCCATACCGTGAGACCAGAAACTCGATGATTTCTTGATCGCTCATATTCTTGGCGATCATTTCCCGCACCTCGCGTCGCAGATCTTCCGCCAGCGGCGCGTTCGAGTCCGCCAAGGTTTGATTTTGGCAGACCAAGCAACGGAGCTCGCTCGCCAATTGTTTCAACCGTGCTTCGACGGCCGGGTCGTCTCCCATGGGTCTGGCTTCTCCGGCCCAGGCCGATCCACTTACGAGCAGGAGAACGATCATCCATTTCACTGTGCCTGCAACTCCTTGACCAGTGGCAGAATCTTCTTGGCCACGGTCTCGTCATCCAATGGTCCGATTTGTTTATAGCGAATCACTCCCTGCTTATCGATGACATAGGTTTCGGGAACCCCGTAGACACCGTAGTCAATCCCAACCCGTCCAGCGGCATCAACCGCCACAATTTGATAGGGATTGCCCCATTGATCAAGCCACGCCAACGCTTCCCCTCGTTGGTCTTTGTAGTCCATCCCATAGATCGGCACCGCTCCCGACCGAGCCAGATCCATCAGCACAGGATGTTCCGTCTTGCAGCCACTGCACCATGAGGCCCAGAAATTGAGGAGCCACACCTGACCTTTCATCTCATCCAGCGAAAACGTCTTACTTTCATCGTGCAGTTGAGGAAGCGAAAACGCCGGAGCCGCCTTGCCGATCAGGGGGGAGGGAATCTCCCGTGGATTCAATGTCAACCCGACGGCAAGAAAACCCACGATAATGCCAAAAATAGTGAGCGGCAACAGAAAGCGACTCATGCGATTTGCCGTCCCGCCAACTGGGCACTTGCCGGCACCATTTGCGGTTCCCGCCTCCACGCTGGACGGTAGCGGCGGTCACTGACGGCGAGCGCGCCGCCGACCGCCATGACCAGACATCCGCCCCAAATCCAATTCACAAACGGCTTATGATAGAGCCGGACACTCCACGCTCCGTCTTCGAGCGGTTCGCCCAACGATACATAAAGGTCCCGCACCAACCCACTGTCGATCGCGGCCTCCGTCATGACCTGATTTTGGGCAAGATAGCGACGTTTCTCCGGATAGAGCACGGTCGTGTCCCGCCCATCACGGCTGACATGAAACGTTCCGCGCACCGCGGTATAGTTGGGGCCCATCACATTCTGCACGCCGTCAAACCGAAACGTATAGCCTCCCACGGTCGCGGTATCCCCCACGTTCATTCTGACGTCCTGCTCCGTTTCAAATCCCTTCACCATCGTGACGCCGATGATAAAGATGGCAATCCCACCATGGGCCAATAGCATGCCCCAATAGGATCGCGGCAACCTTCCCAGGCCCGCGATGAGCCCACCGCCCGTCATATGGGCAAGCTGCTCCCGCACGGACACAACGGCGGTGGCCACAATCCAGCTCGCCAACAGAAATCCCAAACTGAGCAGCGGCGTCCATTCGCCCAACACAAGCGGCAGAGCTAGCGCCGTTGCCATACTGACGCCGGCAGCCCAGCGCACCCGTTTCGCAAGGGCCGGCACCTCAGCCTTCTTCCATTGCGCTAGCGGGCCGATCCCCATCAAAAACAACGCCGGCGTGATGAGCGGAACAAACACCGAATCGAAATAGGGCGGCCCAACCGAGATTTTCCCCAGATCAAGCGCGTCCAGAAACAATGGATACAACGTTCCCAACAACACAGCCCCGGTCGCTGCAACCAGCATCACATTATTGGCCAGCAGAAAACCTTCCCGCGACACCGGAGCAAATCCTCCCCCCAAACCGACACGGGGAGCACGCCAGGCGTACAATACCAGCGATCCCCCAATAACCACGGCCAGGAACGATAAAATGAACAGGCCTCGCTTCGGATCTGTCGCAAACGCATGGACGGACGTTAAGACGCCGGACCGGACCAGAAATGTCCCGAGCAGACTCAACGAAAATGTCATAATAGCGAGCAGCACTGTCCACACCTTGAACCCACCGCGTTTGTCGGTGACGGCCAGCGAGTGCACCAATGCCGTTCCCGCAAGCCACGGCATAAACGACGCGTTCTCAACCGGATCCCAAAACCACCACCCGCCCCACCCTAATTCATAATAGGCCCAGCCGCTCCCCAGCGCGATCCCAATCGTCAAAAAACACCAGGCCACCGTCGTCCACGGTCGCGACCAGCGGGCCCAGGCCGCGTCGAGGTTGCCGCCCAAGAGCGCGGCCAGCGCAAAGGCGAACGCCACGGAGAACCCTACATAGCCCATGTACAGCATCGGCGGGTGAAGCACCATGCCGGGATCTTGCAACAGCGGATTTAAGTCGCGCCCTTCGACCGCCGCAGGGATGAGCCGCTCAAACGGATTGGAGACGCTCAACATAAATAAAAGAAACCCTACGCTCACCAATCCCATAACCCCCAAAATGCGAGCACGCATAGCTTCCGGCAAATGAGACGAGAACACGGTCACCGCAAACATCCACATAGTGAGGATAAACGTCCACAGAAGCAGCGAGCCCTCATGCGCCCCCCAAATTGCAGCCAACCGGTAATGTAAGGGCAACTGGGAATTGGACGTCGCGGCCACATACAGGACAGAAAAATCCTTCGTGGCGAATGCGTAAGCGAGACACCCAAAGGCAATGAGCACGAGGAAAAATTGGGAACGGGCCGCCGGTATGGCAAGCGCCATGAGCCGAGGATTGCCAACAGCCGCCCCATAAATGGGCACAGTCCCCTGCACCAGCGCGACGCACAGGGCAAGAATCAAGGCATAGTGACCAATTTCAGGAATCATGATGACCTATCCTACTGAGGTTGAACGATTACGGTCTTGCTGCTCTGTGCCCCTGCGGCCTTGGCTTTGGCCAAGGCCTCCGCCGCTTCGGGTGGCATGTAGTTTTCGTCGTGTTTGGCCAACACTTCGCTCGCGATGAATGTACCGTCAGCGCCCAGTTGTCCTTGGGCGACCGCTCCCTTCCCTTCCTTGAACAGGTCCGGCAGAATACCTTTGTAGGTCACCGGCACACGCTGGGCGGTATCTGTAACGACGAAGTGAACCGTCAGACCGTCGGCCTCCCTGCGAAGGCTTCCCTCCTCAACCATGCCGCCAATTCGAAAACTTCGTCCTTTGGGCACTTCACCATTGACCACTTGGGTGGGGGTGAAAAAGAACACCAGATTGCTTTGAAATGCGTTCAGCACCAATGCCGTCGCCCCTCCCAAGGTCAACAATCCAAGGCCGACGGCCGCAAACCGTTTTTGTCGCGGTGTCATCCGAGACTCCTGGTTATACCCCGACTCTCCGCCAAGGCGGCCACCCGGCGGCGCCAGAGAGCAAGAAGCTCCCACACCATGCACAAGGCCGTGATAATAAACGACGTCCACACATAGAGACCATAGCCGCCCATCTCCAGAAAATCGCTCACACTTTTCCAATACACCATCAGCGCACCTCCACGGCCTCCGCCACCGACGACGGTTTGCTCCAGAGCTGAAGGCTTTCGCGCTCAAGGATCACGCATCGGACGCGACTTAAAATCACCGCCAGGCTGTACATCCAAAAGCCAAACGTCATCAGCAACATGCCCGTCAACATGATGGTTGCCATTTTCGGCGCCGCCGTCATGCTGACCGACGCGCCCTGATGTAAGGTGTTCCACCACTGCACCGAGAAATAAATGATAGGGATGTTGACGACCCCGACCAACGCGCAGACGCCGCTGGCACGATCAGCTCGTCGCTGATCATCGATCGACGTCCGAAGCAACATCACCCCGGCATATTGAAACAGGAGAATTAACTCCGAGGTGAGGCGCGCATCCCATACCCACCAGGCTCCCCACGTCGGCTTTCCCCACATGGCGCCCGTCACCAGCGCAAGAAAGGTAAACATGGCGCCGGTCGGCGCGATGGCCTGCGTCATCATGAACGACAACCGGGCATTCAGCCCCAATCCGACAGCCGCCCATCCTGCCATGACCACATAGAGAAACATCGACATCCAGGCGGCAGGCACGTGGACAAAGATGATCCGATAGGCCTCGCCTTGTTGAAAGTCGGTTGGCGCAACGAGGAGTCCGATATACAGGCCGACGGCGATCGTCAAGGCAGCGACGGTTCCAAACCAGGGAATCATCTTCCCCGCTAACGGATAGAACGCCAGCGGTGCCGAGTATTTTGACCAATTGATCTTCATCGCCTTCCTTCCGCGCTATTCCAGCGCGATGCGCAGCGCCGCCGCTGTTGCCCACGGCGCAAAAAACAGGGACAGAACCAGACAGGCTCCGAGTAGTGAAAGGTTGGCTTCGCCGCCAACTCCGGCCATGCTGCTCGTGACGGCACCAGCTCCAAAGATCAGCACCGGAACGTAAAGGGGAAGCACCAAGAGGGCAACCAGGAGCCCGCTTCCGCGGACACCAAGCACCAGCGCGGCACCAATGCTTCCAATCATACTCAACGTTGGCGTCCCAAGCAAGAGCGAGAGGATCAAGGTGCCCAACGCCTCGCCTTCCAAACCGAATTGCAAACCCAACAGCGGTGACAGCAACACAATCGGCAACCCCGACACCACCCAATGGGCAAATACCTTGCCCGTCACCAGCACCGGCAGCGGTTGTGGAATCAACAGCATCTGCTCCAACACGCCGTCAAGATAATCAGCCGTGAATACCCGCCCGAGCGACAACAGACAGGCCAACAGCGCCGCCACCCAGAGCACGCCAGCGGCAATAGTTCTCAGCACCGCCGGCTCCGGTCCCACCCCCAAAGGAAACAGACTCGCCACAATGACCAAGAACAACACCGAAATCGCCACGTCAGATCGACGGCGCATGGCCAACAAGAGATCCCGCCAGACGATGCCGCGCAGCGCTTCCCACAACCCCGGCTGATTCATCCATCCAGCCTCAGACGCTGGGCCATCCCCGACGGAAGGACCACCTCCTGGTGCGTCACGACCACCGCCAGTCCGCCTCTCTCCGCATGGAACCGTAACCGCTCTGTCACCAGCACGGTTGCCGCCTGATCCAAGGATGTAAACGGCTCATCCAGCAGCCACAATGGGCGGCTCGAAAGCCACAGACGAGCAAGGGCCACACGCCGTTTTTGTCCCTGTGAGAGGACCTTGGTCGGCAAGTGGTGCACCCGCTGTTTCAGCCCGACCAACTCCAACGCATCCTGCACGGCTGCATCGGAAGCGCGATCGCCGTTTAATGATGCGTTGAACTTGAGGTTTTCCACCGCCGTCAGATCATCTTTGACGCCATTGAGGTGACCGATGTAGGTCAACTGCGCAGAATACTGCTCTTTGAGGTGGTGGATATCGGTCCCCTCCCAGAGAATCGTTCCTTCCTCAGGAGCAAGCAAACGGCAAAGCATGCGGAGAAAACTCGTCTTCCCACTCCCGTTCTCGCCAACCACTACCAACACGGCGCCAGGCCTAACCGTGACACTGAGATTAGAAAACAGCCGCCGATCTCCGCGTCGGCAGGCCAATGAAACAGTTTGTAACATCGCGATCGGTCATCCTTCCTGATTCGCCCATCCGTTCGCTCGTCCATGATGGCATGTATGGCGCGTTGTGTTGATCCACCACGCGCCAGGACTGCAAAACAGGATGGCCCAGATTAAGAGGAAGCAGGAGCGGAAAACAAGAGGCGAAACCTCATCACGACGAACACTGTCGGACATAATTCTTCAAAATGTCTCTTGTCTCTCACGTGCGGGGCTGGTAACTAGTAGTGTTGGAGGAGGCTCTCACGTTGCCGAACCACCTCGCCACTGGCGCCTCCCCGGATGTTACCCTTCAACCAAGGAGAGTGAGCATGAGTCATCTCATCTGCATTGCATTCAAGGATTCTGGCACCGCCGATCACGTGCTCAATGAACTGCGGGCGTCGGAACCGAATTATGTGCTGGAACTGGAAGACGCCGTCGTTGTCGTGCGCGACAAGGACGGGAAAGTCCATCTGAAACAGTGCGTCGATGTCTTCGGCAACGCGACGACCCATGGCGTTGCTCTGGGTGTCTTGTGGGGAGCGCTGGTGGGGCTTTTGTTCATGAATCCCCTGGCCGGCTTCTTAGGAAGCATTGCGGGGGGCGCGGGAGCCGGCTTCATGACCAAAGCCGCCGAGGAATTCGGGCTCCTCAGTGATTATGGGATTCCTGATACATTCATCCGAGCGCTGGGAAGCACGCTTCCCCCCGGCAGTTCAGCCATTTTCCTTCTGCTCCAGCACATTGACGAAGAGAAACTGCTCAGCCGCATTTCAAAATACGAGGGGACAGTCCTCAAGACCTCTCTGAGTAAAGAACAGGAAGATCGACTGCGCCAAGCTCTCTCGCGTCACCATGACAAACAGATGGAAAAGGGGAAGGCCTCCGGGTGATCTGGCGCGTGCGTCAGGATCGTGGCCCCTGACTGCGACCACGAGATGGGCCAAACCCGCTCCGCTAGGGGGAGCTGGTCCGTCGATGACGGATCAGCCTCTCGACTGGATAGCCCAATTCTTTGGCCCGTTGCACCAATTGGCCGTACCGTTCGTCATCAAGCCGGGGAACACGGGCCAGAATCCACAGATACCGACGGTCGGGGGTCCCCACTAACGCCGTGCGATACTCCTCGTCAAGGTCCACGATCCAATAGTTTCCCTCGCGTGACGAGCCAAACAGACGAGAGAACCAATTGTCGAAGACTACCGACAGTCGCGCATTCGTTGTGGCATCAACCACCGTCGCGATGCCATCAGCCACGGCCGTTCCCCCATCATCGGTAACACATTCATTATGCACTCCTATCCGTCCATCCGATCGAATGGTATACACGGCTTTTGAATCCACGCAGTGACGCTGGAACCACATCGGCAACCTCGCAATCTCGTACCAGGTTCCCGCATACCGGCTGAGGTCGACGGAGGAGACCGTAGGCAAGTCCGCCGGGGGTTCAATTCCCACACAGCCACCGACTAGCGAGCCCACCATCCCCCAGCCGACAAGCCCCCAACTTATCAACCGCCGACTGACCTGTTTTATGAGCACCTGCCTCCGCATGTTGGTTTCCCCTTTTAGCTTCATCCCTCTGCACCATCACTAGCCTCGTATGGTGACGAATGGGTACTCGATGCCACATACCTCACGCCATTCTATTCTATTGATTGGAGGCACGCCCTTTGCCACATTAACCTCCATCAGGACCACCCGCTTCCCATGCCCCAACGACCGCCAGCGACCTCCCTCGGTGATTGAAGAGTCTGGCAAAATTCCACAACACCTGCCCGCACCACACAAACGATATCACGGCCTGTCGGAACCTTCCTGTAGGCAGATTCATGAAGAGCGGACCACCGCCCTTATCGGTTCCGCGCTCCTGTCTCTACCTTGTCTCTGTTGGATGTGTCACGAGGGTGGCTTGAGCCCAGACCACACAGCCCATCCCCCTTTCTCGCCCCTATGATCCCACCCCTAATGAAATGAGGTCGCAAACGAAACTGACGAGGGGGATGCTACAGACATGTAGGACTTCGCCGCTCCTTCACCTGAAGGAGAGAAAGCGACGCAACGAATACTCGCGAGGTAGTGGATGAACCGCCGCTTCAGCCGGTCAACTGACGGAGTCATCCCGCTTCACGATACCCACAGGCCTCGTTCCGGCACTGGACGCTTCGCCCACTCTGCTTGCTGACCTTTTCCACCAGAAATGGGGCATGGCAGGTCGGACAAGACTTCGGCACCGGCCGATCCCAAATGGCAAATTCACATTGGGGATAACGGCTGCACGCGAAAAACGAGCGACCCTTGCGCGTTCGCTTTTGCACCAGATCGCCCCCGCAGCCCGGCTGGGGACATTTCACTCCTAACGCCAACGGCTTGGTCGTCTTGCAGCGAGGATAGGCCGAACAGGCGATGAATTTGCCAAATCGACCGCTCTTGACAACCATGGGACTTCCGCATTTGTCACAGACTTCGTCCGTCGTGATTTCCTGCTTCGGCACCACCTTGATGGTGCCATCCGGCAGCTTTTCAAAATTCTTCGTATTTTTACAGGGAGGATCTTCTTTATATCCAGGACAAGCAAGAAATTTTCCGTTGCGCCCCCACTTGATCTCCATCATCCTGCCACACTTGTCGCAGGGGATGTTCGTGGGCGGCTCAACCGCATCCTTGGGACCCGGCATCGCCTTGGCTCTTTCCAAATCCGCCACGAAGGGATCATAAAAGTCGCGGACCGACGAGACCCACGGTTTGTTGCCCTCCTCCACTTCGTCGAGTTCTGCTTCTAATTGTGAAGTGAAGCCGACGTCCACGATATTGGGAAACCCCTTGATCAGAAAATCATTCACCACCCGCCCCGTCTCGGTCGGCCGGAAGCGGCCTTCGACTTTTTCGACATATTTGCGCTCCTGGATGGTGGAAATGATGGTCGCGTAGGTCGATGGGCGCCCGATCCCCTTCTCCTCGAGTTCCTTGATCAGCGAAGCTTCGTTATAGCGAGGCGGCGGTTGGGTGAAATGTTGCTTGGCCGCCAAACCCGGCACTGTCTGTCCATCCCGTTCAACCAACCTCAACGGCTCTCCCTCGGCGAGCGCCGGCAAGAGCCCATCACTTTCATCACCCGCCTCCTGATCGCCTGCGGGCTTCTGAGCCAGCGAGTCCTTGTCAACATCCTCCTGGTACACAATCGTGTAGCCCGGAAATTTCATGACCGTCCCCGTTGCCCGGAAGACATAGGTTTCCTTTGTCCCCACCGGTGAAACATCGACACGCGTGACATCCAACACTGCGGGCACCATTTGCGAGGCAACGAACCGATTCCAAATCAACTTGTAGAGGCTATACAAATCTTGGTCGAGATAGGGCCGAACACTTTCAGGGTCCCGCGCAACCGATGTGGGTCTGATCGCTTCATGAGCCTCTTGCGCCGCCTTCTGGGTTTTGAACACATTGGCCTTCTCCGGTAAATACTCCGGGCCGAATCTGGTTCGGATCAGCGCGCGCGCCTCATTCAGAGCTTCCTCCGACACACGCGTCGAGTCGGTTCTCATATACGTAATGAGACCCGTCGGCCCCTCAGCTCCGATCTCGACGCCTTCATAGAGCTGTTGCGCCAGCATCATCGTTTTCTTAGGCGAAAAATGCAGCTTGCGGGCGGCTTCCTGTTGCAGGCGGCTCGTGATAAACGGCGCCACTGGATTCCGTCTTTTCTCTCGCCGCTCGATCACCCGAACCACAAAGGGTTTCCCTTCCACCGCCTCCAGCACGTGACGCGCCTGCTCCTCATTCCTCAATGAGGCTTCCCGGTCGTCAATGCTGTGCAATCTGGCTTCGAACGGTGGTGGAGTGGATCCGGCCAGAAGAGCAACCACTGTCCAATACTCTTCGGGGCGAAAGGCTTCCCGTTCCGCCTCACGTTCACAAATCAGCCGCATGGCCACGGATTGGACACGCCCCATGCTGAGGCCTCGCCTCACCTTGCTCCACAGCAATTGACTGCCCTGATAGCCCACGATGCGATCCAGCACGCGCCGCGCTTGTTGTGCGTTGACCAGTCGCATGTCAATCTGGCTCGGTGACTGAAGGGCGCGCTTCACCGCCGCTTCTGTAATCTCATTGAATCGAACCCGAAAGATCTTGCCGGTATTCTTTTTCGACTTCTCGAGCAACTCCTGCTCGATATGCCAAGCAATGGCCTCGCCTTCGCGATCAGGGTCCGGAGCCAGGAAAATTTTGTCTGCCTTTTCCGCCTTCTTCTTAATCTCGGCCAACACTTTAGCCTTGCCCTTGATCGTCACATATTGAGGAGCGAAGTCATGCTCCAGATCGATCCCCAATTTGTTGGTCGGCAGATCCTTCACATGGCCGACGGACGCCAACACTTCATACCCTCGACCGAGATACTTCGTTACCGTTTTCGCTTTGGTCGGCGACTCCACGATTACTAACGACTTCGCCATGACAACCCCGTGCTTCTTGGACCGTTGAAATCTCCTGTGTTCATCCGTACCAGATATCCGAGATTCCTGCAACTGGAACGGCGGACCGCACCGTGTTGGCGCCTACAGCCGGACATACTGTTGGCCCGGCAACTGTCGGATACGCCCCGACAATTCGAGAGTAAGGAGACTGGCAACAACCGTAGCAGCAGCAAGCCCGGTGCGCTCGATCACCACATCCACTGACTGGGCTTCGGCAGACAAGACCTCATACACGGCGGCATCATCCTTGTCGAGCGATTCGTCAGACACCGAAGATCCATGGCCGCGCGTGAGTGGTTTCAAGAGGCTGGTATCAATTTGAGGCAAAATTTCATCCACAATGTCCTGCGCGCTTTCGACCAACTTTGCGCCCTCCTTAATCAAACCATTCGACCCTTGGTACGCCTCGGAGGTGACCGGGCCGGGAACCGCAAACACCTCTCGCCCCTGTTCCAAAGCGAGGGTTGCCGTGATGAGGGATCCACTCTCCTTGGTGGCTTCACTCACCAGCACACCCAACGACAGCCCGCTGATAATCCTGTTGCGCCGCGGAAAATGATGGGCGAGTGGCGGCGCTCCGACAGGTAGTTCAGACACCACAGCGCCCCCGGCTTCCTCGATGCGCCGCCGTAACCCTCTGTGCTCCGACGGATAGGTTCGATCAATACCGCACCCCAACACCGCAATGGTCCGTCCCTTCCCCGCCAGAGCACCGCAGTGGGCAGCCGCATCGATCCCTCGCGCCAGCCCGCTCACAATCACGACTCCACGGGCGGCTAATTCTTGTGCAATCCGCTCCGTCACTATCCGCCCGCTCGGTGTTGCCCGCCTGCTGCCCACGATCGCGACCGCCGCCTCAACCGACATCGGCCAATCACCGGTGACGTACAGCAACGGTGGAGGATCGGCAATGGCCTTGAGCCTTGCAGGATACGCCGGATCCATGAATGAACAGACCCGAATATTGAGCCGCTCGATAATGGCACATTGGCGATCAATTGCCCGCCTGTGATCAAGCGTGGGATCTCGACGTAACGACTCAGCCACTGTTTTGCTACAACCCGCTCCGATCAACTGGGCGACATCGGCCGCCAAGACGGCCTGGGGTGATCCGAAACGTTGGACCAACTTGATCAACGTGCGACCACCGATCCCCTCAGTCGCCTGCAGGGTCAGCCATGCTGCCAATGACTCCTGATCCATGCTCCTCGGCTCTCGTCTGGAAAGAGTCGGCACATGGGCTTTGGTGCACCCGTCGCAGCACCACGCGGGTTCATGGCAGGGCACCCACGCCGCGTGATTCCATCACAACCAGGTCGTACTGTTCCAAATGCAATTGGCTGTCCGACACCACCACAATTTTGACAGCCCGTTCCTGCTCCAGAGCCTCGACGCCCCCCCGCTCCTCGTCCTGCAGCAACTCGGCCACCGCCGGATGAGCACCAATGACAATACGCCGTTGATCAGGAGACGATTCGAGTCGCCTGATCTCCCGGAAAATCTCATAGGCCACCGTCGTGGGAGACTTGGTATAGCCACGCCCATCGCAATAGCGGCAGGGCTCGGAGAGCGACCGCAGCAGGTCCTCCCGCACCCGTTCGCGTGAGATTTCGATCAGGCCAAGATCCGAGATGCGAGAAATTCTCGTCCGCGCCTTGTCGGAGGCCATGGCGTCGACCAACGCATGGTAGACCTTCTCGCGATTTTTCTCGCGTTCCATGTCGATGAAATCGACGATGATGATGCCGCCGATCCCCCGCAACTTGAGCTGGTAGGCGACCTCGCGAGCGGCCTCCAGATTGTTGCGAAGAATCGTTTCCTCCTGGTCCCGTTTTCCAACAAACCGCCCTGTGTTGACGTCGATCACGGTCATCGCCTCAGTGTGATCGATCACCAAGTACCCGCCCGATTTGAGCCATACCTTTCGGCTCATTGCGCGGGCAATTTCTTGCTCGACCCCTAAATAGTCGAACAGCGGCTCTTCCTTATCATAGAAGTGGATCCGCGAGGTTTGTTCGGGAGAAAACCGTTGGACAAAATTGCGGATCGCTTCGTACTCTTCTCGCGAGTCGATCCAGAGTTTGTCCACCTTCTTGCTAAACAGGTCCCGCACCACTCGAAAACTCAAGCTTAAATCACTGTGCAGCAAGGCCGGAGCGGCCATGCGCTCGCGTTTGGCCAAGATGTCCTGCCAGAGGACATGGAGGAACTCGACATCTGACTTAAGATCTTCTTCTTTGACTCCCTCGCTGACCGTGCGCACAATATAACCGCAACCCGGGCGACGCACCCGCTTCATGATATCCTTGAGCCTCGACCGTTCCTCTTCGCGCGCAATACGCCGGGAGACGCCGATATGGTCGACATTCGGCATAAAAACGAGATAGCGGCCTGGCAGTGAAATATAGGTGGTGACTCGCGAGCCTTTGGTCCCAATCGGTCCCTTCGAAATCTGGACCATCACTTCCTGGCCTTCGCTCAGCAATTCCTCAATCGGTTTGGCGCTCTGACGCTTCGGCCGCAGTACATCGGCGTCCTTTTCGTCTTCCTCCGCTTCCACCACCATATCTGCGGGTTCCGCATCGAGCGACAGATCCGACACATGCATGAACGCTGCCTTTTCAAGACCGATGTCGACAAACGCCGCCTGCATGCCCGGCAATACTTTGACCACCCGCCCCTTATAGATATTTCCCACGTAGTCCTTGTGCTTGGCTCGGTCGCCAAACAAATCAGTCACAACACCGTTGTCAAGAACCGCGACGCGGGTTTCCTCCCGTGTCACCGTAATAGCGATCTCGGTTCCCATTGCAACTCCTTAGGAGTGAAGGCCTCGCCTGCTGAAAGCAGCCACTCACGGCTTCCCCCAGGACCGGTGACGACCATCATCGTCGCAACCGCCAGCCTTCTAGACAGTCCACCATTTACGTCAGCGTCAATAGAATAAACTCAACCGCTTCCGCTTCACGTTCAGGAGGAGCCCCAACGACGCCAGAGACATGACCGTGGCGCTCCCGCCGTAACTGACCAATGGCAGGGGAATGCCCACGATGGGAAACATGCCCGCCGTCATACCGATGTTGACGACGATACAGAAGCACAACATCGACGCGATGCCCACGGCCAGCAGCGCTCCCAACTGATCTTTGGCCTTCGACGCAATGTCCAACGACATCCAAATCAACGAAACGAACAACGCCAGCAGAACCAGCACTCCCACAAATCCCCACTCCTCCGCGTACACGGCGAAGATGAAGTCTGTATGTCCCTCGGGCAAAAATTTCAACTGGCTTTGCGTGCCGCCGAACAGCCCTTTCCCCATCAGTTCCCCAGACCCGATCGCAATCCGCGATTGCAAAGCGTGGTACCCCTTGCCACTTGGGTCATAGTTCGGATCGACGAAGGCCATGATCCGTTGCCGCTGATAATCGTGCAACGCTCCCCAGATCCCCTCCCACACAAAAGGAAACAACATGACCGAAAACAACAAAACAATGCCCGCAGTCTGCGAACGAACGCCGACCATCAGCAGCATCGCCGCATAGACCGCGACAAAGCTCAAGCCACTTCCAAGATCCGGCTGCTTCAGAATCAGCAGCAGGCCGGGCAAGACCAAGAGGCCTGGTACGATCACCCGCTGCAGCCACCCGACGCGAGGCGCCTTCGAATAGTAGTGAGCCAAGACCACGACCAACACCAGCTTGGCAAACTCCGATGGTTGAAAACTGAATGGCCCCAGCGCAATCCATCGCTGTGCCCCCTTGCTCGTCCGTCCTTCAAAAAGAACGAACACCAAGAGCAGCAGCACAAGAGCATACGCGGGGTAGGCCAGCCGAGCAATGGCGTGATAATCCCAGGCCCAGAGGATGACAAACGCCACCGCACCGATCCCGATCCATGCCAATTGTTTGAGATAATAGGGCGCGGCGCCGGCTTCCTGATTGTGGGTTGCGCTATGAATGGACAAGACACCAATTCCCAGAATGGCGAGGATCAAGCCCACGTAGCGGAGATCGAATGTGTCAAACCCGCGACCCTCAGCCATTCGTTCAATCATAAGCCACTCGCTCAATCATCATAATGATGCCGCCCCTGCCTGCGACGACGGAGCGGTGGAAGAACCGGTGGGGGCTTCGGAGCCACCAATCGAAGACTCGTCATTCAGTTTGAAATATGCCTCGATGACCTCCTTCGCCAGAGGGGCCGCCGCGGAACCGCCGTGTCCCATGTGCTCAACCAACACCGCCACGGCGATCTTCGGTGACTCTATCGGTGCAAAAGCAACAAACCAGGCATGGTCGCGGAATTTTTTCGGGATGGACTCCTCCGGACCGGTGCGGAGCGCCGCGACTTGGGCCGTCCCGGTTTTTCCGCCGATTGTCACCATTGACGATTTTGCTCTCGTCGCCGTTCCGACCTTCACCACATCGGCCAACGCCTCTTTGATGAGACGAAACGTTTCCGGTTTGGCGTTGACTCTCCCTTGCGGCACTGCCGGCAGTTCCACCAAATTGCCCGTGCTTCGATCCATCACCGCCCACACTAAGCGGGGCCGGTACTGAACGCCGTCATTGGCGACCGTCGCGATCAAATTGGCCATCTGGAGAGGGGTCACCGTCACATACCCTTGACCGATGGCCACCGAGATAGTCTCTCCCGGCAACCACGGTTCTTTCTTGACCTTTTTCTTCCACTCCGTCGAAGGCATGATGCCACTTCGTTCGGAAGGCAGATTGATGCCCGTGCTCTGGCCCAACCCAAATTGCTTGCCAAATTGGGCCATCAAGTCGATGCCCATCCGCTGACCGATTGTATAAAAGTACACGTCACAGGAATGGACGAGCGCACTGTGCACGTTGACGGCACCATGGCCGGTCGCTTTCCAATCACGGAACGTTCGATTGCCAAACTGGTAGCCGCCGTTGCAAAACACCGTGCTCGACGGCGAGACCGTTTTCGACTCCAACGCGGCGATCGCCATCGGCACCTTGAAGGTGGAACCGGGCGGATATTGCCCTTGAGAGGCTCGGTTATTCAGGGGACGCCCCTCATCCTGCACAATCTCGGCCCACTGCCTAGGAGTCAGTTCCCTCGACAGCACGTTGGGATCGAAAGCGGGGCGGCTGGCCATGGCCAACACATCTCCGTTGTTCGGATCCAACGCCACGATGGCACCGGATTCCCGCCCCAACAAGTCCTCCGCCAATTTTTGCAGCCGCACATCGATCGTCAGATACAAATCATTGCCGGGCTGTGGCTTTTCCACGACCACAGATTTCTTTTCATGACCATGGGCATCCACCTCAACTCGTTTATACCCGGCCTTGCCTCGTACGTACCGATCAAATGACTTTTCGATCCCATACTGTCCCACGATACTACCCTGATGAAGATCGGAAAACTCGGGCTTCTCCAGTTGCTCGGCCGACACCTCCCCGACATACCCCAACAGATGAGACGCCGTCACCCCTCCGGGATAGTTCCGCTGCGATTCAACCTGGATCATCACGCCTGGGAGATCCAGCCGATGAGACTCTATCAAGACGGCATCACGAAGGGTCAACCGATCTTTGATCTTACGTGGCACGAGCTTTCCCCCCTTGCCCCCCAGCTTCTTTCGAATAAATGCAGGATCCAGCTCCAACAAATTGGACAATTTCTGAATCAATGCCTCCCGGTCTTTGACCTCTTCCAAGGCTACATAGAGGCTGAAACTCGGCACATTGTTGGCCAACAGAACCCCGTGCCGATCGTAGATCAACCCACGAGCCGGCTCCATTAAGACTTGCCTGGTGCGATTGTTTTCTGAAAGGTCCCGGTAGTAGGCGCCTTCCTTGATTTGGAGGTGCCACAGCCGCAATCCCAGTAGCGCCACCACCAATAGCAGACCCGCTCGGAGGATGATCAGCCGTCGCTGGAAATCGCCATATTCCGCTTCCGAATAACTGCCCAGCATGATGTCCTCACGCTGCCCGATGCTCTCCCAGCCATCGCCCCATGCCATAGCGGCTTGCGAGCCCCCAGTACAACACACCGCCAACCAAGGCATCCAGCACTGCCTGCGGCAGCACCACAACCCGCAAGGCCCACCACCCGTTTTGAACCTCATGGAGCGACAGCAAGAGCGCCGTCGCCAATCCGGCGCCACAAGAGAGCACCCCCATTCCTATCGCAACAATCAATGGCGAGAGAGAAACCAGATAGCGTCCGGCAAAGCCGGCCACATATCCCGCCGCTCCTTTGATCCCCATGGCCACCACGGGATCAATAACCGAGAACAGGCTCATAACCCATCCCATCGCAAGACCAACCAACAGTCCATGAAGCTCGCCTCCTAATACCCCGGCGAGGCAAGCGGCGACTAAGCCAAAGTCGGCCATTGCTCCTCCGATCTTGATGGAGGGCAGCAAGACGGATTGAAGAGGAACCAACACCGCAATGAGTGCCGACCACACCAACACTCTCATGACTTAGACTTCCCCTTGAACGCCCCCTGACGTTCTCCCTCGCCTGGCACAGAAAGAGGCTGAATCACCAAGACCTCCTCAATATGCTCACCCTCCACCGCCGGGGTCAGTTCAGCCGAAAGAAACAAGCCTCCATCTTCTTTATGAATCTTGGTGATCGTTCCAATCGCCAACCCTTTGGGAAACCCTCCCACAAGCCCAGAAGTCACCACCTGATCCCCCGGCCGCGCATCAGACAACATCGGGATATATTTCAGCCGGGCCAACCCACTTGCCGTTCCTTCCACGATCCCTTCGTCTCGTGTCCGCTGCACCACCCCTGCAATCGCGTTATTGGGATCCGTCACCAACAGCACGACCGATGTCGCAGCCGTCGTTTTGACAATGCGTCCCACCACACCAGCCGGCGTGATCACCCCCATGTCCGGCCGCAATCCATCCGCCTCCCCCTTGTTAAGAATAATGGCCCGATACCAGTTGCCTGTGTCACGGCCGATGACCTGAGCTGCGATCGTTGGAATGCCGGCCTGCTGCTTGAACTCCAACAAGGCAGCCAGCCGATCAGTGGCGGCAGCCGCTTCCCGCAGTTGACTGTTCTGACCCTTTAGGTACTCGATTTCTTTGCGGAGTTCCCGGTTTTCAGCCTCAACCCCTCGCAACGCGACATAGCCGTTCCACAGATCCGCCAGACCATCCTTGACCCCGGCCATGGCGCGCAGGGGCCAGCTGACCACCCATCCCACAGGACTTCCGGCTTGCTGAAAGATCTGTTGAAATTGGGTAGGCAAAAGAAGAAAACCGACCAGAAGAACGACTGCGAGAACAGCGACCAGCCGTCCGGTATTGTACGATGCACGAAAATTGACCATCCGCATCGTGGGATGGACCTTACCGAAGATTGTTGGCCTGAGACATGACCGATACCTTGCGAAGGAGATCCAATTCGTCCAAGATCTTCCCGACTCCCAGCACCACGGACGTCAAGGGATCATCCACCGTAATGATCGGCAAGTTAGTTTCTTCTCGGAATCGCGTATCCATGCCTTTGAGGAGTGACCCTCCCCCCGTCAAGACAATCCCGCGATCGATGATGTCACCCGCCAGCTCCGGCGGCGTGTTCTCCAACGCGATTTTGATGGCATTGACAATCGTCGTAATCGGTTCGTGCAGTGCCTCACGCACCTCGGCATCGTCGATGACCAGGGTGCGAGGAATACCTGAAATCAAATCGCGGCCCTTGATCATCATGGTCTTTCGCTCTTCGAACGGATAGGCGGAGCCGATTTCAAACTTGATCCGCTCTGCCATATGTTCCCCAATAAGCAGGTTGTACTTCTTCTTAATGTAATTCATGATGGCTTCGTCCATACGATCTCCGGCCACCTTTACCGACTCGCTATAGACGATGCCACCAAGCGAGATGACGGCGATATCCGTCGTCCCTCCTCCGACATCGACGACCATATTGCCGGACGGCTCGGTGATCGGCAGCCCCGAACCAATCGCGGCAGCGACCGGCTCTTCAATTAAGTAGACCTCCCGCGCGCCGGCTAACTCCGCCGAATCTCGCACTGCCCGTTGCTCCACCTGGGTGATGCGGGATGGCACGCCGATGATAATGCGCGGTCGCACAAAGGCGCTGCGATTATGGGCCTTGCGAATGAAATGTTTGAGCATCTGCTCGGCCATCTCAAAGTCCGCAATCACCCCCTCCTTCATGGGACGCACCGCAACGATATTGCCTGGCGTCCGACCCAGCATTTTCTTTGCGTCGGCCCCTACGGCCAACACCTTCTCGGTCTTCTTTTCGACTGCCACCACGGAAGGTTCATTAAGCACAATACCTCGCCCCCGCACGTAAACCAGGGTGGTCGCAGTGCCCAAATCAATCGCCAGATCGTCGGAAAACCACCCGAATACGTCCTCTGGAAACCCCACAGCGCTTCTCCCTTCGTCTCGGGGGAACGCTCTCCCGCCGAGTTTCTCTGTTGTTGTACCTGTTCAGTCCGGCACTACCAACTGGCCGGCATCCAACACCTGGGTCCCAGCCACTTCATCGCCCAGACGCCGCCCCTGCTCGTTACCGATAATCAACAAACTCTCAAACGCCACGATCGCCAAGGACATAAGCCATCCGATCCAGGGAATCGAAAACGCGATCTGCGCACAGCCAAACGGCACATTCCGCAGGATTGATTCCCTAAACCCGGCGGGCTCCCGACGGTCCAATCGTATCGTTTCAAGCCCAATCAACCGCTTGCCGAGACTCCTGCCCCCTGCAAAGCCGTCCGCAATCAAGATGTAGGCCAGGCCGGAAAGAAACCCCACCGGGGAAGCCATTTCACTCGCAGCGGCGACGATGAACAGATCGATGAGCTTGGCAACGAACCGATTCAGAACGTGGGCCTTCGGATAAACCGCCTGTTCCAGCACCTTGGAGGTCAGCCCCTCGCCTGTCAAGGCATCTCCTTTAAACTATTGGCAATATAACAAAAACCGCTATCTCGCTCAAACAAAGACCGTTCTTTACGCTGAGTTGATCTTGAACTGTCACCCGCACCCTCCACCATCCGTACTGGGACACCGAACGAGGCGGTAAGAGCGAGACGGTCTGCTCCTCTACCGAAGCAACCGTGCCTGCTTCTCGTCTTGTCATGCGATCACCGGACAAGTACAATGGACTCCGTCTGTCCTCTGAAACAAGGTGAAAGAAACATGATCAAGGCGATTCGAAATGCCGCCCATAATTACCCTTGGTTACTTAAGTCGATCATGGGCATCCTAGCCGTTGCGTTCGTCATCACAATGGGGTGGTGGGGATTCGGCGAACAATCAACCAACACGATCGCGACAGTTGGCGACCTCACCGTTTCCCGCGATGAATTCCGACGCGCCTACGAGATAATGTACCGGGCCTATAAAGAGCGAGGCGGCGGTGACCTCAATGACGAAACCTTTAAGCAACTCGTGGTTGACCAACTGGTGGAAAACCGACTCTGGGTCATCGCCGCCCAGGAGATGGGGATTACGGTCTCCGATACGGACCTGCGTGAAACGATCCTTCAGATTCCCGATTTCCAAAAAAATGGGGCATTTGATCCGGATCTCTATCGACGTCTCCTCGCGGCCAATCATTGGACCCCCGCCGCCTTCGAAGCAGCCCAAAAACAAGAACTGCTGGCCGGCAAGGCGCGCATGATGGTTCGCCATTCCATCGCCCTCACTCCTGCAGAGCTGGCGGAAAGCCAAGCCCTCGCGACACGAGGTCCGGACGGCGATGGAGCCGACCTGATTGGCAGCAGGGAACGCGCCGTTCAGGACATGTTGCTTCAGAAACAACAACGCGCGCTCGCTGCTTACCAGGACGCTCTCAAGGCTAAAATCCCCATCAAAATCCGCCGCGAATTACTCTAGCCTGAGCGAACAGTACAGGACAGGTGTGCAGGCCGTCTCCTCTCGTCGGCGGATGATGGCGTGAGCGTGCGCCGCTCCTCTCACCCGCCGCCCGTCCCCCCTCGGTTCTTTCAGTGGAGCCTGCGCCATCAGCCTAGAGAATTAACATCGCGTCACCGTAGCTATAAAAACGGTACCGCTTCTGAACCGCTTCTTCATACGCGCGTCGAACCGATTCGATCCCAGCAAAGGCGGAAACCAGCATCAGCAAGGTCGTTCGAGGAAGATGGAAGTTGGTCATGAGCGCATCAACGGCTAAAAATCGAAATCCCGGTGTGATAAACAGATGGCTCTCCCCTTCGGCAGGGATGATCCGGCCATGTTCCATCGCCACGGTCTCCAATGTTCGCACAACCGTTGTGCCGACCGCCACGACTCGTCGACCTCGTTGTTTTGCTCGCAGGATAGCCTGGGCCGCCTCGGCCTCTACTTTGAAGACTTCTCCGTCCATCCGATGATCTTCAATACGCTCGGTGACCACGGGCCGAAACGTTCCTGGGCCGACGTGCAGCGTGATCGCCACGATGTCGATGGCTCGTGCCGCCAAACGGGCAAGCAAGTCATTCGTAAAGTGCAAGCCCGCTGTGGGAGCCGCAACCGCCCCTTCGTGGGTGGCAAACACCGTTTGATACCATTCGTGGTCTTGACGGAGGGGGCGCCGTTTAAGATAGGGAGGAAGGGGCATCGTCCCGTATTGTTGTAACAGGTGACGAACTGGAATTGGACTCTCCACCTTCACGACCGTGCCTTCGGCATCGCGTTGGAGAATCGTTGCGCGCATCCCCTGAGCAAATTCAATCACCTGTCGGGCCCGAAATTTGCCCCTGACCATCACCTGCCAGACATTGTCTCCAAGATCCTTGACAAAGAGCATCTCGACCGGCCGGCCACTCGGTCGTTTGGTTCCCATCATCCTGGCCGGCAAAACCTTCGTGTTGTTCACCACCACCACGTCGCCGGGGGCCAGCAAGGATGGGAGATCGCTGATCCGATGATGCGTCAATTGGCCCGACTGCCGATCGAGAACTAACAAACGGGCTTGATCACGCGGGACAGCCGGTTGCGCGGCAACCAGCGACGGATCGAACGGAAAATCGAAATCCGAGAGCCGCATTAAAAGGCGGGCGCCGCCACCATTGGGGGCGGCAGAGGTGCTTTGGTCAACGACACCTGGCCCAACTCCGTTCCGGGATAGTAATAGCGGAGAATGCTGTCATAGGAATAGCCCAACTCGGCCAGTTCTTTGGCGCCCCATTGACAGAGGCCAACGGCATGCCCGTTGCCATAGCCGGACAGGACCACTTCTTCACCAAATGAATCGATGGCGAATTGCGTGCTAAGCACAACGGTGTAGCCAACGGCCCTGCGAAGCTCCTCTCCCCGCAAAATCAACTCTCCCTTGGAGTGCAACAGCCGCAGGGTGGCGACACGGCCCGCACGACTGTAGGACAACGGCGTTAACGTCGTAATCGTTCCAACATCGAATCCCTGCCGTCGGAGATTCTGCTCCAATGTTTCAACCTTGAACGACGTTTTCCAATAATAGTAGGGGGACTCCAAATCAAACGGACACTCAACGCCCTTTAAATACGGCAGATCTTTGGACCAGACCACCGCAGCATCTTCGGTCACGCCGGCAGCCGTTGACGAAAAGGCGGCATAGATGGGGGCCCCTTCGTAAGTCACCACTATTCCTCTCGTGGCATCAACGGCTTGTTCCACACGCGCATCAACCCCCTGGCGCCCCCGATAGACCTGATCCTGCGTGCCGGCGACCACATCATAGTCACGAGTGCTACTCAACATGTGGTGATACAGTGCGTAGGTTCTGGCCGCCACAGCCTGCACCTTGAGCATCTCACGATGCCAGGCGGGGTTGACTTCCCCCGGTAGCACCCCTTTCACATACTCTTCGAGATCGACATGATTCACGACCAGCAGACCATGCCCCCGACTAATCACTTGGACGACCCCGCTGACCTGCCATGCGAGAGCACCATCGGGGGAACTGGAAGATGTTTTGGGGTCATGCTTCCCCCCCTGCGACAACCAGATGGTGAGCTCTTGATGCCCAGCCCGCAATGTAAGCTGTTCACTGTCGATGCGGATGCCATCCAGAAAGAGCATCTGGCCTCGGCGTTCGATGCGAACCCTGGCGCGACGATACACACGGGCGCTGCCCTGCTCATCCGTCACCCACAACACGTGAGACGCACGGGCCTCAACCCGCTGGACATCCGACGCCAACAACACCCGGATTGCTGGCGCGGCATAGGCCATCCCCCCTTCGGGGGTCAGTGCGTCCATGAGTAATCCGAAGACGCTCAGCAGACACGCTCCTAAGGACGCCTTCATCGCCGGAGGAACCATCCCAGCACATAAAGTAACAGGCTCAAGACCACGCTGACGACGATGCTAGTCCCCAGTGGAAAGTAGAAGCTGAAATTGTCACGCTTATAGGCAATATCGCCGGGTAATTTCCCTAGCCAACCAAACAGATTGCCCCAGCCGGCGATCCGGTCCATTATCACAAACAACACTCCGACCCCTATGATTAGGAGCCCGATCCCTATCATCACCTTGCCAATCGCAGTCCATTCAGGTACCTCAGGCGTCATGTCTCATCCCCCCTCACACAGCCACTGATCCTAGGACGCTTACTAGGACGCTTATCAGGATTGGTCCCCTTGGATTCCGAACAGGTTCATCACCCGCTCATGTAAGCGATCGACAACATGGCGATCCATCTTAGATTCGCTTAGCTTAGATTCGCTTAGATTCGTGTAGTCTCGCTTAAACTCGATTGATCAACCATTCGGCAATCTGAATGGCGTTGAGCGCCGCCCCCTTCCGAAGATTATCAGACACGACCCACAGATTGAGGCCGTGCTCGACCGACTGATCCTGTCGGATGCGGCCGACAAACACATCATCTTTTCCTGTCGCATCGAGTGGCATCGGATACAGTTTCTTGGCCGGGTCGTCAAACACGATCACACCGGGCATCCCGGCTAAAAGGGCTCTTGCCTCGTTCGCGCTCAACGGCTTCTCCAATTCGACGTTGATCGCCTCGGAGTGGCAACGAAGCACCGGCACCCGCACGGTCGTTGCCGTCACACGAAGTGACGGGGCCCCCAAAATTTTTCTCGTCTCCATCACGATCTTCACTTCTTCCGAGCACTCGCCGCCCTCGTTGAAGGAACCGATCTGGGGCAACAGGTTAAAGGCGATCTGATGGGGATAGACCTTGGTTTTAACCTCGCGGAAGGCCAGCAAGGCCTTCGTTTGGTCCACGAGCTCATCCATCGCCGCGGCGCCAGTCCCTGAGACGGACTGAAAGGTTGTGACCACCACTCGTTTAATCCCCACCGCGTCGTGAAGCGGCTTCAAGGCCATCACCAGGGGAGTCGTCGTGCAGTTGGGAATCGCTACAATGCCCCGCGGCATCGACTGCAAGGCATCGCCGTTGACCTCCGGCACGACCAACGGAACGTCCTGCTCCATCCTGAAAACCGCACTGTCGTCGATCACCACTACCCCGGCAGCGCCGAGTTTTTGGCCGTATTCACGACTGACAGCGTCGGTCGCTGAAATCAGCGCGATATCGACACCGTCGAAGGACGACGCCGGCGTCAGTTCCTCGACTTTCCAATCCTTTCCCTGACACGACAAGGTTTCACCAGCCGACCGTCGGGAAGCAAAAAGACGCAGCGACTCTAGCGGGAATTTTCGCTCCTCCAGAATCTCCAGCGTTTCCTTCCCCACTGCACCGGTCGCCCCCAGAATTGCCATTACATACTTGGGTTTCTTCTTCAGCATAGCGTCCTTCTCTCGATCTTAGTGGGCCACTAGTTGAACCAACTTGAACCGATCGTTGAACATACCGGTGATTACTAGCTGCTTCCCGCGATCGACCGTGGTGTCAAACAGATCTTTCAACGTCACCGCCACTTGCAAGCCAATCCCTCATCACCCCAATAGGCTGAATTTTGAGGCTGAATGTTGCCTCCCAGCCAGTCGTTCGACTCCCTCGGTCGTCCGATTCCAGCGTCGTATCCCATGATTGTCCGAATCGGTGATGCACACATTGTCCTGCCGATCACCCACAATATCCACCGGTCTTAAGAGGCTGGACGACCACAAGGCTTCGGTTCCAGCCAAGCAATACAAAGCAATCCTCGCCCTATCACCCACGCACCCACGACCGCCCGAATCCACCCCCTTGCTGGATCAACCGCACGGATCCCCCGTTAAAAGGTATCGGCGAAGAGCGTGCCATCATCGGCACATACAAACCCCCCTCGGTCCAGCCACGGCCACTTCCATGGCCAGTCTGTCGTCTCCATTGTACAGGGCACTCCCCATGCCAGCCACCGCCAGATCACTCCCCTTCGCAAGCCATCACACGAGCACGGTGGTTTCCTTGACCAGCCACGTATATCCCTTCCTTCCCATCGAGGGCCAAGGCAGCCTGTTCATAGAATAGAGTCCATCAGAGATGCCAGCACCGCCGACTACATCGGGAATAGCCCAGACCGGCTATTGTAGTGATGAAGACGCTCGCGCCATCCATCAGACAAATCCGATGGTTGGGCGTATCGACAATGTCCAGACTTTCCTCTCGATCCGCCAAACCACCATGGGAACACTCCACCAGGCCCTGAGGCTCGGCCCTCCGCCCCATCAAATCTTTTCTCTTCCGGCCGTTTGTATCCGACGATGTATCGACCTGTCGCGCTTCAATCCCCCCGTTGCCAATGTCCCTCGCCAGAGAACGCCTCTTCGTCGAGAGGGCCCCTGGAGAGTGCTCCCACTGATCCGCCAGAGGCCCGCAAACGCCCGTTGCTCCTTTCGTTTCAGGGTACGGCCTTCATCAGGTGCCTTGGCTCCCACCGCCATCCAGCCCCTGTCCTACCATTGCAGCCACGGTTGAAATCACGCCGCTAATCTAATCGACACGCCGAATGACATGGTTCTCCGCCTCCACGATCAGCACGTTGCCATCAGGGCTACACGGACTCCCTTGGTCTCCGTTGAGAGAAGCACGCAACACCGGCCCTCCATCCCCCGCAGCACCAGGCACACCGCTTTCGGCCAGCCTGCCAATGGTCCATCGACGTGCAACTGAGGCCATGGATTTGTCCGCCTCCTGCTTGGTCCGTCTAGTGAAGGTGACGAAGAATCGCGTCCCCCATTTCCCGAGTTCCGACAATCTTGGCGCCAGGACCAGCGATATCTTTGGTTCGATAACCGAGTTCCAGCGTTTTCACGATGGCCCGTTCGATCGCCTCGGCTTCTTTATCGAGACGAAACGCATAGGACAACATCATGGCGGCCGACGCGATTGTCGCAATCGGATTGGCGACATTCTGACCAGCGATATCAGGCGCACTGCCATGAATCGGCTCGAACAGACCGACCCTCGCGCCCAGGCTCGCGGACGGAAGCATCCCGATCGAGCCCGTTAGCATCGCCGCTTCGTCACTTAAGATATCTCCGAACATGTTGTTACAGAGGAGGACGTCGAATTGTTTGGGGTTGCGCACCAACTGCATGGCGGCATTGTCCACATACAGATGGATCAACTCGACGTCGGGATACTCCCGATGCACCTCTGTGACCACCCTTCGCCAGAGCTCCGAGGATTCCAGGACATTGGCCTTATCCACTGAGGTGACCTTCCTCCGTCGTCGCCGCGCCGCCTCGAACGCCACCTTGGCGATCCGCCTGACTTCTCCGGTCGTATAGACCTCCGTATTGATGCCGCGCTCACTTCCATCCGGCAGTCGCTCAATGCCTTTGGGCTTGCCGAAATAAATGCCGCCGGTGAGTTCCCGCACCACCAAGATGTCGATTCCTTCAATCACTTCGCGCTTAAGGGTCGAGGCATCCACCAGACTGGGATAGACCTTCGCCGGGCGAAGGTTGGCATACAGCCCTAACGCCTCCCGAATGCCAAGCAACGCACGCTCCGGCCGCCGCGCATACTCGAGCCCCTCCCACTTGGGCCCGCCGACAGCCCCCAAGAGCACCGCATCACTCTGGAGCGCAAGCGACAAGGTTTCTTTCGGCAAGGGCACCCCCACCCTGTCGATGGCTTGGCCCCCGATGTCAGCTGACACAAACTCAAACGAATGATGATAGGTTTCGCCAATCGCTTTGAGAATTTTCACTGCTTCGGGGACAATTTCTTGCCCCACGCCGTCACCGGCCAATACCGCAATGGTTGCGTTCACAGCGCACGCTCCTTCCTTCTCTCATCTCGCCTCCCCTTGGATTCCATCGTCTCAACGCCGCGGCTTGCCTCTATTCCAAAATGGTCTCGTCCTCAATCTTCCAGGCGGGATCAACCAAGCACAGAAATTCCATGTCGTTCGTGCCGGTGTTTTCCAGCCACTGGACCCCTCCCGGTGGCACATAGACCATGGATCCTGCCTCCACCGAACAGCTTTCCGAATCCACGAACAAGCGGCCACTGCCAGCAAGGAAATAATAAACCTCCGACGAGGACAGAATGTGTCGTTTCGAACGTTTGCCCGCCGCCAATCGGCCATGGGCCACACTGTACCGAAGCGCCACGTCTTGTTTTGCCGGGTGCAGCAACTCACGAAGTACCGTATGGTCTCCCGCCAAAAACTCTGGACTTTCTTTCAGGATGGTCTTGATCATCACAACACCGCCTCACTCCGCCGTTATTCACTTCCCTTGACATTCGAGCATAGCGCTCACTTAAATGACACGTACGTTCTGCGAAGCGTCGGGCTGCGTGGACACCACACAGGCGAGCCGATTCAATGCATTGATATACGCCCGGGCTGCCGCCACGATGATATCGATATCCGAGCCGTGCCCGGACACAGTCCGCCCGTTTTCCTGCAACCGCACTGAAACCTCCCCTTGAGCGTCCGTCCCACTGGTCACCGCATTGACAGCAAACATCACCAACGTGCTTTTTGTCTGTGTCATCGCCGCAATGGTACGGTAGACGGCATCGACCGGCCCATCACCAGTTCCCGACTGCTTCACCGATCGACCATCGATTTCCAATTCGACCGTCGCCGTGGGAACTCGATCCGTGCCGGTCTCCAGATGAAACGACTTCAACGCAATCCGCTCTCCCATCTTAGCCAGTTCTTCCGACACGATGGCTTCCAAGTCTTCTTCAAAAATTTCCTTCTTGTGATCGGCCAATCGTTTAAACCGCTCGAACGCGCGATTGATTTCGTCATCGCTCAAGCGATAGCCCAGATCTTCCAAGCGCTGCCGAAACGCATGTCGACCAGAGAGTTTTCCCATGACCATCCGGCTCTCGATGAAACCAACCGATTCCGGGCGCATAATTTCGTAAGTAGTTTTCTCCTTGAGCAACCCATCTTGATGAATCCCTGAGCTGTGGGCGAACGCGTTGGCCCCGACAATGGCTTTGTTTGGTTGCACCACCATGCCAGTAATTTTGCTGACCAGGCGGCTCGTTTTGGCGATTTCCTCCGTTTTGATCCTGGTGTCGGCCTGGTAGAAATCCCGCCTTGTGCGAAGCCCCATGACAATTTCCTCCAACGCGGTGTTGCCGGCTCGCTCTCCAATGCCGTTGATCGTGCATTCCACTTGCCCAGCCCCATTGAGAACGGCCGCCAAACTATTGGCTACAGCAAGGCCGAGGTCATTGTGACAATGGACCGAGATGACCGCCTGCTGAATATTGGGGACTTTTTCGCAGATTCCCTTGATCAAGGCCCCAAATTCCTGAGGCACTGCATACCCCACCGTATCGGGAATATTGACCGTCCCGGCTCCTGCTGCAATGACGGCTTCGATGACTTCATACAAATAGGCCGGATCGGACCGGCTGGCATCCATAGGGGAAAACTCCACATCATCGACGTAGCTCCTCGCCCGCTGGACCATTTCAATAGCCCGCTTTTTTGCTTCTTCTCGGGTCATTCGAAACTGATACTTTAGGTGAATGTCCGAGGTCGATAAAAACGTATGGATGCGGACTCTCGGCGCCCCCTTGAGTGCTTCCCAGGCACGATCAATGTCCTCGGGGCGGGCGCGAGCGAGGCTACAGATGATCGGACCCTCCACCTCTTGTGCAATCCGCCGTACCGCTTCGAAATCGCCTGGAGAGCTGTAGGCGAAACCGGCTTCGATCACATCGACGCCCAGACGAGCCAGTTGCTTGGCCACCATCAACTTTTCTTCGACGTTCATGCTGGCGCCAGGTGATTGCTCGCCATCCCGCAACGTCGTGTCAAAGATCCGTATCATGCGCGTCATCGTGTTCCCCTCCGTCTTGCGATTCCGTCTCCAATCGCTGCTACACCTTCTTCCCGAACCGTTCGCTCCCGATCCGGTGATGGCGGCGGAAACAAAAACGCCTTCGCCCCTTCTGCGTGGCCAGGGACGAAGGCTTCTCGCACTCCGTGGTACCACCCTGTTTTAGCGCCGATCGATTCCGATGCTCGGCGCCCTTCATTGCGGCCCGTCACGGGGGCCACCCGGAATCCGCTACTCAAGGTTCACGGATTCTGGCTCGGAGGCGAGTTCAGCGACGTGTCGGTTGGCTCGCACCATCCGCCAACTCTCTCAGACAACACGGCTCGCCTACTACTCCTCGTCGCTGCCATTTCCAGAAATGGTCTTGAGCTGTATTGGTCCGTCTCCCTCACACTTTGGTTTCGGGCATGGGAATCTCGGTTTTCGCACTTGCCCTCTTCGCAGCCGACCTCGTCACGAATCCAGCCAGCTTCTCAGCCGGTCCCAACAAAGCATACCCCGCAAAGACCACGAACAACATGACCGGTGGCCACGCTGTCACCATCATTACCCCAAGAATCCCCCACACCAGGTACGTGATCTGCTGAGGACCCCGAAATTTCAGATCCTTGAAACTCCGATACTTGATGGTGCTGACCATGAGGAACGACAGCACGAGGGTCACAATCAACACCACAATCGGTTTTGCCTCTGGCCCCATGTGGAGCGTATAGTGATCAAACACCACCAGTGAAGCAACGACCCCCGCTGCGGCAGGAATGGCAAGACCGGTGAAATATTTGCCGTCGGACAATGCAGCCGTTGAGTTGAATCGAGCCAGACGCACGGCGCCCATCGCCACATAGGCAAACATCACGGCGATTCCCAGCGTGCCTTGACCGCTTAAGGCCCAGCAGTAGATGAGGACCGCCGGCGCCACTCCGAATGAAACAACATCGGACAAGGAATCGTATTCCAATCCAAAATGGCTCGTGCTATTGGTCAATCGAGCAGACTTGCCGTCAAGCACGTCGAACACCATCGCGACGAGGATGGCAAGGGCTGCCGCCAAGTATTGCGCATTAAACACCAAGAGCACCGCATACACCCCGCAGAACAAGTTGCCGGTGGTGAATAGATTTGGGATCAGGTGCATGGCCGCCTTGCGTTGCTTGCCGTCTTTTCCGAAAGAGTGTTTCAATCCGACTGGTTTCATGGGAGCTCTCCGAGTATGGTTTCTCCCCCCTTCACCTTGTCTCCGACCGCTACACGAAGGCGCGTGCCAAGCGGAAGAAAGGTGTCCATCCGTGAGCCAAATCGAATTAAGCCAAATCGCTCGCCCCTTCTCGCCTGATCCCGGGGAGAAGCCCAGCAGACAATGCGTCGCGCGATTAAGCCCGCCACCTGCACACACAATATCTTGAATCCTTCCACTGTGCGAATCATTAACGCATTTTGTTCGTTTCGCAAAGTGGCCTCCGGCCTGCTAGCCACCAAAAAAGCCCCTGGCTGATATTGCACGTCCTCGATGACCCCATCGCAGGGAATGCGATTGATGTGTACGTTGAACACATTTAAAAAAATCGTCACACGTACAGCTCGCTCCTTGAGGTAACGAGGCTCGAATTCTTCTTCGATAGCGATCACTCTCCCATCGCCTGGCGCCACCACCAGATGTGGATCCTTCGGAATCACCCTCGCCGGATTTCTAAAAAACCAGACAACAAAAGCGGTCACCAGGCCTCCCATGACCGCCGCCACTGTCCATCCTCCCCATCCCGACACCAGCGTGAGGCCAGCCGGAACAACAATAAACGGGATCCCTTCTTTCGCGACCGGAAGACCGACCGCTCGATCGATCATGCGCCCTCCCCCACTTGCTGAACTCACCGACGCCGTGCCCCTTGCCTCGCGTTGCTTACCTTACGCGAGCATCCTATCCTTCGGCTATTATTGTACTCCGAAAGTCCCGCGCGTGACTTCACACGAGAGCGACAGCAGCCCCCGGTTGATCCTGAAGCTCATGTCTAGAGCCTATGCTTTCTGCCGCGTTCCAATCTAACTTGTCTAATTCTTGGCCCGGTCAACCAACTGGTCTTTCTTGAGCCACGGCATCATCGCGCGCAATTTGGCGCCCACGGCCTCGATAGGGTGGGCCTCCCCTTTGGCTAAGAGAGCGTTGTACACCGGGCGATTGGCTTGATTTTCCAGCACCCATTCCCTGGCAAATTGGCCGCTTTGGATTTCGCCCAAGATTTTTTTCATTTCCTGCTTGGTTTGGTCGGTCACGATTCTCGGACCGCGCGTCACATCCCCATACTTCGCCGTCGTGCTGATGGAATAGCGCATGTTGGCGATGCCGCCTTGATAAATTAAATCGACGATAAGTTTTACCTCGTGCAAACACTCAAAGTACGCCATTTCTGGGGAATATCCGGCTTCAACGAGCGTGTCAAACCCCGCTTGAATCAAGGCCGTGAGCCCTCCGCAAAGCACCACCTGCTCTCCAAACAGGTCTGTCTCGGTCTCCTCGCGAAAGGTCGTCTCAATAACACCAGCCCGTCCGCCACCAATGGCGCTCGCGTAAGCCAACCCCACTTGCCTGGTGGTGCCGCTAGGATCCTGATGCACGGCCAACAGGCAGGGAACACCACTGCCTTTTGTATACTCCGACCGCACAAGATGGCCGGGTCCCTTGGGAGCCACCATAAAGACGTTGATGGAAGCCGGCGGAACAATTTGACCAAAATGGATGTTGAATCCGTGCCCAAACGCCAAGTAGGCTCCCGCCTTGAGATGAGGAGCGATCTCCTCACGATACATGACCGGCTGGGTTTCGTCCGGTGCCAGGATCATCACGACATCGGATGCTTTGACTGCATCCGCCACCGGCATGACCTTGAGGCCACTTTGCTCTGCCTTGTTCCAGGAAGGTCCCTTGCGTACGCCAACGACCACCTTCACCCCGCTCTCTTTTAAGTTGAGCGCGTGCGCGTGGCCTTGGCTACCATATCCAATCACGGCCACCACTTTATTACGAATGTGCTGCAGATCCGCATCTTTGTCGTAATAAATGTTCATGCGATCTCCTTACACTGAGATGGCTCCTGATTTTTGTGGATCACGGCACACTGACCTTGCTTCGGTGCTTAGTCGCGTGCCGACTTCTTGGCCGCTACGGCCGGTCGAATCGGTTCACGGGCTACGGCGACCCGCCCCGTTCGGACCAATTCTTTGATTCCCAACGGCTGCAGCAAATTAATGATGGCTTCGATCTTTCTCGGATCGCCGGACACTTCTATCGTATAGGTGCTGGGTGATGAATCGATAACGTTGGCCCGAAAAATATCCACGATCCTGAGCGCCTCGGCGCGATCTTCGTCTTTGGTATGCACCTTGATCAAGGCCGTTTCCCGTGCGACAAACTCCGTTTCGTTCAAATCCACCACCTTAATCACGTCGATCAACTTGTTGAGTTGTTTCACAATCTGCTCGATAATCCGATCGTCGCCCGACGTCACCAGCGTCATCTGCGACATCGAAGGATCAAGAGTTGGAGCGACGGAAAGACTTTCGATATTGAAGCCCCTGCCACTGAACAGACCGGCCACCCGAGACAAGACACCAAACTTGTTTTCAACGGTGACAGCAATAATATGTTCCATGATGGTTGAACCCGCGATCAGTCACTCGGTGCCCGAAAAGGTGTTCAGCGCCACGAGGCCTGGCCTCTCACTTCTTCACGCTGTTAATACCGTATCCTTCTCTTCCGGCACCGTTTTCCCGCCACCCTTCTGTTTTTTCTTCAACTCCGGTGGATCTTCGAGAATCATCTCGTGATTGCACCCCCCAGCCGGGATCATGGGATAGCAGTTCTCATAGGGGTACGTCGGCACATCTACCACGACAGGCCCGTCGGTTTCCAAAGCGGCTTTCAACACTCCATCAAGATCAGCCAGTCTCTCAGCCCGTAGCCCGACCGCTCCATAGGCTTCGGCCAGCTTTACGAAGTCGGGCGTATTGCCAAGGTAGCTCGAGGCATAGCGGCCGTTATAGAAGAGATCCTGCCACTGGCGCACCATTCCGTGAAAGCGGTTGTTCAGCACAATCACTTTGACCGGCAATTTACTGACCACCGCCGTTGCCATTTCCTGCATATTCATCTGTACGCTCCCATCCCCCGCAATGCAAATAACCAATCGATCACGGAACGCGGCCTGCGCCCCCATAGCAGCGGGCAGCCCAAAACCCATGGTTCCCAATCCCCCTGACGTCAACCAGCGGTTCGGTTTCGCCAGCTTGAAATATTGCGCCGCCCACATTTGATGCTGCCCCACATCGGTTGAAACAATGGGATCTCGATCCTTTGTCAGCTCATAAAGTCGCTTGACGACATGCTGCGGCTTGATCGGCCCATCTTGCTCCTGGTGGTAAGTCAAGGGATGCGTCGTTTGCCATTGACGGATCTGATCCCACCAGGGTTTTCGCAGCTCTTTTTGATCCCCATTCACCGTGGCGCGCAACAGTTGATTCAATTCCCGTAACACGGCCTTGCAATCCCCTACGATGGGAATATCCACGTGAATGTTTTTCCGAATCGACGTCGGATCAATGTCGATGTGGATGATCTTGGCATATGGACAAAATTCGGACACTTTGCCCGTCACCCGGTCATCAAACCGCGCACCGACAGCAATGACCAGGTCCGAGTAGTGAATGGCCATGTTGGCACAGTAGGTGCCATGCATACCCAACATCCCCAACGACAGTGGATGTTCGCCGGGAAACGCACCGAGTCCCATGAGTGTCATATCAACGGGAATCTGGGTCATCTCGGCCAATTCGAGCAACTCTTGCGACGCACCGGAGAAGACGACACCCCCTCCCACATAGAGAACCGGTTTCTTGGCCTTGGCAATGGCTTCGGCCGCCTGCTTAATTTGCCATTTGTTGCCCTCGTAGGTGGGGTTGTACCCCCGGATGGAGACCGAGCTCGGATAGACAAATTCTGTCTGGTTTTGGGAGACATCCTTGGGAATATCCACCAACACCGGACCCGGACGACCCGTTGTCGCAATATAAAAGGCCTCTTTGATCGTGCGTGCCAGGTCATTCACATCTTTGACCAGGAAGTTGTATTTCGTACACGGCCGACTCAAGCCGACGTTGTCTGCTTCTTGAAACGCATCGTTCCCGATCAAACTAGTCGGCACCTGGCCACTGAAACAGACCATCGGAACGGAATCCATGTAGGCATCCGCCAGAGCTGTAATCACATTCGTCATGCCCGGTCCCGACGTGACAAGACACACGCCCGCCTTCCCCGTCGCTTTCGCGTAACCTTCAGCCATATGGCCGGCCCCCTGTTCGTGGCGGGCAAGAATGACCTCAATCTCCTTTTGCTGATGAAGCACATCGAAAATCTTCAAGACCACTCCTCCCGGAAGCGCAAAGAGAGTCTTGACCCCTTCTCGCTTCAAACATTCAATCAAGATCTCCGCTCCTGAGAGTTTCATGTGCCAGTCCTCCTTCTTATGAGCCCCTTATGCTTATGAGCCCCACCGGTGTCGATACGGCAAAGGTGGCCTCTTCTCCTTTTTAAGTTTTCCCCCTGTTCTCGTCTTTTCATCAGGTTTTTCCAATAAGATAAAATACGAGCGGTCTGGCTCCGGTGACGAAACTGAAAAACTTTAAAAATCAAAGAGAAAGGTGGGCCATCGTATCACGCCGTTTGGTGAAGGGTCAAGGAAACGACCTGGTGTTCTCGATGACACGACCACACTGACCTCTCGTTTGAGTGCCGGATGTTAACACCTCTCAATAGATACGCGCGGCGCGAAGGTCTATAAGCCGGATTCTGTGCCCGTTCGCGCGATGTTCGCGAACGGCGATGATCATTTCTCTGGGATTCGAGTTACCCCGAACCTCAAGCGGCCTACCCGAAGACTACGACCGGGCCAGTCGGAGCACCAGAAATCTGGTGGATACACCGCAGACCCCTGGTGCACTCTTCCTATTTGGCCTTGCACCGGGCGACGCTTACCGTGCCGGTGATGTCGCCACCACCGCGGTGGGCTCTTACCCCACCCTTTCACCCTTACCTGATCCTGAGGACGTCCGTCACCCAGACCATCGGCGGTTTGCTTTCTGTGGTGCTGGTGTCGGATTGCTCCGCCTGGGAATTACCCAGCGCCCTGCCCTTGGAGTCCGGACTTTCCTCCCGATGCTTGGACATCGAGCGATCATCCGACCTTCACATCCGCGCAGGAGCAGTATAGAGGAGGACCGGCCACATGGCAAGGCACTGATTGCACGAGGCCCGCCCTTTTTGTTTATGGAGCGGTTCTTTTCTTCTTTACAGATCAAAAGCACCTAAGAAGTCAGCGGGCTTCCCTTTGTTCGTTCCAAGAAGTCTCCCTCCGATGGAAGGCCCCATGGTATCACCTCACTGGTTCTGCACTGGCCCTGCTCCGCCTCGTAGAACCGCCCCCCTCACTGCTCACTGGCTCTGCACATGCGGCAGCAGGGCATCGGGGGCAGGGCTCCTCTTCTGATAAATAGCCATGGCCTCTGGCATCCACGCCTTTAGCTGTTCGATCCTTGTCCCATGACTAGGGTGAGTCGAGAGAAATTCTGCCGGTCCCCCATCCTGCGAGAGTGCGGCCATCCGCTCCCATAATCCTATTGCTTCCCGAGGGTCATACCCTGCATCCGCCGCCAAGAGAATGCCCACATAATCCGCTTCCGACTCATGTTTGCGACTGAACGGCAATAACACTCCCACCTGGGCTCCTAACCCCAACGCTGCCATGGTGGCTTGCCCCAACACCGGATTGCTCCCACTCGCACCGATGGCCGCCCCCGCCACTTGCAACACGGCGTTGGCCAACTGCCCTTGACTCATTCGTTCTGCTCCATGACGAGCTAGAGCATGCACGACTTCATGCCCCATGACAGCGGCCAAACCGGCCTCTGTCCTTGCCACAGGGAAAATGCCGGTGTACACCGCAATCTTTCCGCCGGGAAGGGCGAACGCATTGGCTGTTTTGTCATCCTTGATCACCGACACCTCCCACTCAAACTGTTTCGCCATCGTGGCGTATTTCGAGCGCTTCGCCGCCTCGATGATTCGATCCGCCACTCGTCTGACGGGTTCCACTTCCCGAGGATCCCGTGACAATCTGACATTGGGGTCATTTTTCACCTGGGCATATGCTTGCTCCCCCAACCGCATTTCTTCCGAGATCGATGTCATCAGCAACTGCGATCGCCCCGTATAGGGATTGGTCTCGCAACCAGCTATAGCCATTAGCACGACCCCCACCAACGCCCACGAGGCAGCTACCCTCGCAGAAATGGGACCCAGCACATCCCTCTTTCCTTGCATACTCTTCCCTCCTCGAACCCACCCCTTCGATGTCTTGGTCCACACAGGTGCGCCACGCCCCACCAGTAGAGTACCGAGCCTTCCCCTCATTTTCCAGAGGAGGAAATAGAGGAGGAACATGATGGGGCAACCACCCGCCCCATGGAGCGGAGTGGAGCGGCTCAGTCTTGACAAACTGAGGGGGAACGATGACTGTGGCTGCTCGTCGTCACGCTGACCCTACGAATGTGAGAATGGAGCGCAGGCATCGCTCTGTGCGGTCCATGTCCAGCCCCTGTGTTGACTGAGGGGTGCGCACGACGGCACCACAATCACGAAACGCTGCCTCCTCACATTGGCACCCGCGATGGAGAGTCCGTACCGTCTGCAGCTGATCGCGGCGTCACTGGTCGATGGAGAGACGCCAAAACTCTATCCCCTTAAAGAGACTTTCATCGCATGCCGCGGGAGCCGCGTCACAGTCGTTGGAACTGCTTCTCTAGCGAATTTCCTAGAAACGACACGGGAGCAATCATGACCAATGGGAGACCAGCAACTGATCCGCCGGACCCTGCTGATTCTCTTTTAAGAAGCAACGTGGACATTCCTGCTCGAGGAGCAGTCAAGGGCCCCATCAGACCTGGCAATGGTCCAGACCTGGCAA
Source organism: Nitrospira sp. (assembly GCA_024331045.1). Taxonomy (GTDB): domain Bacteria; phylum Nitrospirota; class Nitrospiria; order Nitrospirales; family Nitrospiraceae; genus Nitrospira_D. The sequence continues at coordinate 67,176 of JANDJC010000004.1, read as the reverse complement.
TGGTCGCTGCTTTTCGTCGTGCCTGAGCACACTTTGGTTATGCCTCGATCATCTCCCAAACAAGTTGACAGACTCCTTGCCCTCAGGCGTCATGGGCGCCTCTCCGGCAACCGAACCGGCCACGCAAACGATCGGAAGCACCCACAGCTAGGAACGGCTTGGTATCATTGCCAGGCTCCATTTCAAAGCAATGGAGCCGTCCCTGGCTAACGCGCCCCCTTGATTTCGCAACCACTAGAACTGGATGTCCTGGCAGGAGCATCGGAACCTTCGGCCTGTAGTTCTCCCTCCCAATAGAGAATCCGATGGCAATAGGGACACACCAGCAGCTCTTCCGAGCGTTTGACCTGGGCGACAAGCTGAGGAGGAATCTGGAGACGACATCCCAAACACAAACCGCCACGCACCGCCGCAAGCGGCCGCTCCTTGCATGAGGCCTTGATCTGGTTGTACCGCTGTAACAGGCCCGGCTCCACCCTTGTTGCAACCTCCTGATGGAGCATTTCCACCTGCGTCAATTCAGCGGCTAGTGTCTGTTCTTCCTCCGCCAATGCCCGCTGCTCTCGAGCAAACGATTCTTCCAATGCCGCCACTCTCGCTTGAGCCTCGATCACCACCCGTTGGAGTTGATCGATTCGCTCCATGCAGAGAAGGATTTTTTCCTCAAGCTCCCCTCGTTTCTTATTGGCAAGATCCAGTTCGAAGAGATGGGCCTGATACTCCTTGTTGGTTTTTAAGTGCGCCGCATGGGCCTTCATCCGCTCCATGTGGGCTTCGTGGGCTTCCAAATCGCGCTCGTGTGAGCGACGCTCCTTGGTGGCGGCCTCCACCGCCACCTTTGCGTTCTGCAACTGTTTGACAGCCTCTCGCAGCGGCACTTCGGCGGCGCGCAGGCGCTCGGGAATCTTCCGGCGGGCTTCTTGGATCTCCATCATCCGAAGATCCAATTTCTGCAATTCAAGCAGAGGTGAAAACCTATGGCCCACTGAGCAATCTTCCCCTCCCTTCCTCTCCCCGCTTTTCCCTGCTTTCCCGCTCCAGAGATCGCAGGCCGCACTGCCGGCCATCTAGATGCGGTGGGCCCACTAGGACTTGAACCTAGGACCAACTGATTATGAGTCAGCCGCTCTAACCACCTGAGCTATGGGCCCGATCAGCACTCCGACGTCAGGCATGAGCTTTCTGCCACCGCGGCTTGGTCTCCGCTCGACGAGTCGATGCGTTGATGCCGAACCGCTCCCCCGCTCTGCTCGTCTTGCTCGGCGGTGAGAGACGGTGGGAAGTCTCTCGCCTTCACAAACTCTCCACAAAGCTTCTGAGCTTTTTGCTGCGGCTGGGATGCCGCAATTTTCGCAACGCCTTGGCCTCGATTTGACGGATCCGCTCGCGCGTCACCTCGAAATCCTGCCCCACCTCTTCCAGCGTATGGTCGGTCGCTTCGCCGATTCCAAATCGCTTGCGGAGCACCTTTTCCTCGCGCGGCGTCAGGGTCTCCAGCGCGCTGTTGATCTGCCGCTGTAAGTCGTACCGGATCGCTGCCTCCAGCGGAGAGACGGCCTTCTTATCTTCGATGAAGTCGCCCAGATGACTGTCTTCCTCCTCCCCGATGGGGGTCTCCAGCGAAATGGGCTCGCGGGCGATCTTGAGAATCTTGCGCACCTTATCCAAGGGAAGATCCATACGCTCGGCAATCTCCTCCGGCAAGGGCTCTCGACCGAGCTTCTGCACAAGATGGCGCGACGTCCGCACAAGCTTATTGATGGTCTCAATCATGTGAACGGGAATGCGGATCGTTCTTGCCTGATCAGCGATGGCCCTGGTGATCGCTTGGCGAATCCACCACGTCGCATAGGTGCTGAACTTGTAGCCGCGCTTGTACTCGAACTTGTCCACCGCCTTCATCAGGCCGATGTTGCCCTCTTGGATCAGGTCCAGAAACTGAAGGCCCCGGTTTGTATACTTCTTGGCAATGCTGACGACGAGTCGCAGATTGGCTTCCACCAGTTCTGCTTTGCCCCGCTTGACCTTTTCCTCGGCGATATCGAGTTGTTTGACGGCTTCCTTGATTTCATCCGCGGACACCAATGCCTGTTCTTCGAGTTCACGAATCTTGGCCTTGGCTGCCTGATAGGTCTTTTTGATATCGAGCAACGTCTCGTCCGCCAAACCGGTCTTTCGTTTGACCGCCAGGAAATCCTGCCGCGTCCGCCCCAATCGCCGGAGCAGCTCTGCCCCTGCCTCGCCGCTGACGCCCAGCCGGCGTTGGCAGTTCGCCATCTCGCGCTCCGCCGCCCGGATCTGATCCGCCAAATCACGCACCCGCTGGACCATACGGTCCTTCAGGACTCCGTGGAGATTGACGGATTCGATCTTGTCCACCACCTGCTGACGCACGAGATCAAACTGCTTCTTGAACTTCTTCTGTTTGACCGGGTCATTGCCGATCTGCTTGCCTTTCTCCACCAACGCTTTCAGTTGAAGCGAAACCTTGCGCACGGCGTTGAGAGCTTCCAAGGTCTTTTGACGCAGCTCTTCATAGTCCCGCTCGACCGGTTGCTGTTCCTCGTCGAACTCCTCTCCCTGGTCCTGGATCGGCACGATCTCGCGCACGTCGATGGTGGAATCTTTCAGTTGATCCCGCAGGGCCAGAACGAACTCGATCGTCATCGGCATGCCGTAGATCACGGAGGCGATTTCTTTCTTGCCTTCCTCGATCCGCTTGGCAATTTCGATTTCCCCCTCACGGGAGAGCAGAGCCACACTGCCCATCTCCTTAAGATAGAGCCGAACCGGATCGTCCGTCCGGCTCAACGCGCCCGGCGACAGATCGATCGACTTTTCACTTTCATCCTCCGCCTCAAGCTCGGCCTCTTCGCCCTCGTCGCCAAGATCGCCACCGTCCGGCCGCTTACGTATCCGTTCGCCTTCGGCCCCCTCGACGATTTCGATGTCCATATCGCCGAACATCGTCATGATAGTGCCGAATTGGTCGGAGGAGACGAATTCGGCTGGCAGGGTGCTGTTAAGCTCGTCGTAGGTCAGGAACCCCTTTTCCTTTCCTAACGCGATCAGTTTTTTGACTTCTCCCAGCAATTCCTGTTTCGACATGACTACTCCTTCACCAAGGACACTGCTCCGGCCGCCGACGCGCCGGTTTTTCGGATCCGCCATTCGTTAATCTGTCTGTTCAACGCTCGTGCTTCTTCCCACCGGCCCGCCCGCTCGGCAACTTTGAGTTGGGCAATCAGATCTCGTACGTTTCGATCGGCGTATTTTCGTTCCAGGCCCTGTAAACAGGCCTTGATATGAGCCGACACGTCTTCGATTGGATCCTCCCGTACAGCCAACTCGGTCGTCAGGGCACTGCAGTCCGGATCCTCCGCCAACCTATCAACCAACCCGTTCGGATCAATCCTCCCCGCATAATCAATCTGCATCAACGCCATCTGGATCAGCTTCTTACAGGGAGCGATCGTGAACCATTCGGGATCGAGCCGCCGCACGTCAGCGGGCGACAGATGACCATGCAACAAGAGCCACGCCAAATCTCGTTCTTCCGGTGCTCGTTTCAGCATGGCTGGAAAAGTGGTCTCGGAGACCGACGTGGAGCGACCGGCAAGGATCGGTTTACGGTGCGATCGAACCTGCAACGTCGGATAACGCTCAATCAATCGGCTTTGATTGATCCCCAGTCGTTCCGCCACAATCCTGATACGTTCTTCCCGCTCCAGCGGATGCTCGCTTTTCTGGATAATGCGCAGCACCTCATCCACGATCCGCATACGGCTTTCCACCGAGCCGTTTTCCGCCCGCTGCATTGTATGGCCCAAGACATAATCCAAGAGGCTTGGAGCGGCAGCTTGCAGCTCAACAAAGGCCGCCACGCCAGCTTTTCGGATGAAGGTATCGGGGTCTTCGCCAGCCGGTAACGTCACCACCTTGACATCCAATCCACTGTTCACGAAGAGATCAAGCCCGCGAAGCGCCGCACGCACCCCGGCCTCATCGGGATCAAACACCAACACCACATGCTCAACAAATCGCCGTAATGTCTGAACATGGTCGGGTGTCAATGCCGTGCCCAATGTCGCTACCGTCTGGGTTAACCCGGCTTGATGGAGAGCGATCGCGTCGAAATACCCCTCCACAATGATGGCGGTCTGAGTCCCCACCATCGCTTCGCGCGCCTGTTCGAAGGCAAACAGCATCTGCCCCTTTTTAAAAAGGGGGGTATCCGGCGAATTCAGGTATTTGGGGGTGGCGGTTCCTACCGTCCGCCCCCCAAATCCCACCACTCGTTTGCGCAGATCGGTGATGGCGAACATCACTCGCCCTCGAAACCGATCATAACAACCACTTTTCCTCTCTCTCGCCACGGTTAAGCCAGCAGCGATGAGATCAGACGGTGAAAACCCCTGTTTCGTCAACGCGTTGAAGAGACCATCCCACTCTGGGGGAGCCCAGCCGATTCCAAACCGATCGATAGTGCTGGGGTGAATGCCTCGCCCCTCGAGATAGTTCCTTCCGGCCAGCCCGACCTTAGCATCCCGCAAATTCTGCTTAAACCATAAGGCCGCAGCGCCATTGACCTGCTCCAGTCGGCCAGCCAATTTCCCCGTCCCTCCCGCTGCCGGCACCGATTCGGCAATTTCAATCCCCACTCTTTGCCCCAAGTCTCGAACGACTTCGGGAAAACTCGCACCGGTGAGCCTGGTTAGAAACGTGAAGATGTTTCCACCCGCTCCGCAACCGAAACAATGGAAGATCTGTCGTGCAGGGTTGACAATAAAGGAGGGGGTTTTTTCTTGATGAAATGGGCACAACCCCTTGAAATTCTGGCCTGTCTTCGTTAGGGCCACATGTTGGCTCACCACGTCGACAATGTCGACTTGTCTCTTGATCCGGTCGATAATCTCCTCAGCGATCAAACCGTTCCCCATCGGAGTCGTTGCTCCTCACCAACTCGCCACCACAACCGGACGAGACAACCTTTCTTGACGGGAAAAATCGACCGAGCAGGATAACAGACGGCTTGAAAATCTGTCAAATTTCACGGGTCGGATCAGCCCGGTGGCCACCTCATATGGCGCCCGCCGGTCACATGAAAATGCAAATGAAAGACCGTTTGACCGCCATCCTTTCCGGTATTCGTGACAATCCGATAGCCCGAGTCAGCTATACCCTTTAACTGGGCGACCTTGGCGCAGGTCAACAACAGTTTGCCTAACAGAGCCTGCTCCTCCTCCCCACAATCCCGGACCGCCGCAACATGTTTCTTGGGAATGACCAGGGCGTGAACCGGCGCCTGGGGATGGATGTCGTCAAATGCCAGGGTATGGTCGTCTTCATAGACGACCGTTGCCGGAACCTTGCGCTCCACAATCTTACAAAACAGACACTCGCTCATCATCGCCTCGACGTCGCTGTTGCCTCTTGTCTCTTTCTCCGCACTCCCCCCTAGAGCCGGCACAGTCGCGCCGGCTGCCTTCACACAACCGGTTTGCGTTGATGGTCCTGCGGAGCGACTCTCATCCCTGGCTGCCCAAACCGCCTCCCCAGTTCCGCATACACGTCCCGGATCGTCAAATCATGATAGCCAAGAACCATCAACGTGTGGAACATCAAATCCGCCACCTCGTAGATGATCTCCTCTTTCTTGCCCCCTTTGGATGCCAACAACACCTCCCCAGCCTCTTCCACGACCTTTTTGAGGATCTGGTCCTGCCCCCCTTCGAACAGTTTCGCGGTATAGGACCCGGGCTGCGGACGGGCTCGACGATCACGGATGACCCGCAAGACCGCCTCCAAAATCCCACCGGCTGCTTCGTCAGTTGGAGACCCGGCAATCCGTCCGTGCTCGTCGATCCTGGAAAAAAAACAAGAGCGTTCCCCCGTATGGCAGGTGGGACCATCCGCCTGGGCTTTCACCAAAACAGTGTCACGGTCACAATCGATGAATACGTGTTTCACATAGAGTTTGTGACCGGACGTTTCCCCCTTTTGCCATAATTTCCGACGGGATCGACTCCAGAAGTGAACGGTTCCGGTCTGCAGAGTCTTAGCAATGGCCTCCTGATTCATATAACCCACCATCAATACGGATCCGTCCGACCAGTCTTGCACGACGGCTGGAATCAGTCCATGGTCATCGAACGTGAGCTGCTGGCGCAATTCGTCCATCATCGTGTCATGCCGCCATCCGGCCATCCCATCGCATGGGGATCCCACGATCCTTTAAAAAGGCCTTTGCCTGAGGAATCGTGAATTTTCTAAAATGAAAGATCGACGCGGCCAGGACCGCGTCGGCCTTGCCTTTTGTAAACCCCTCGTACAGATGCTCCAGCGTCCCGACCCCTCCTGACGCAATGACGGGAATCGACACCGCTTCGGAAACCGCAGCCGTCAACTCAAGATCGTAGCCGCACTGCCGACCATCTTCATCCATGCTGGTGACCAAGAGTTCGCCGGCTCCGTACTCTTCCATCCGTTTGGCCCACTGCACCACATCCAAGCCCGTCGGTTTGCGACCTCCATGGGTATAGACCTGCCATTTCACCGGCTGGGATTCCCGTTTAGCATCGATGGCGACGACAATACATTGCGTGCCAAAACGGCGGGCCGCTTCCCTCACAAACTCCGGCCGTTCCACCGCCGCCGTGTTGATGCTGACCTTGTCCGCTCCGGCATTCAACAACCGTCGAATATCCTCTAGCGTGCGCACACCGCCACCGACCGTCACGGGCATAAAGACACACGCGGCCGTCCGTTCGACCACATCGATGATCGTGCTCCGGTTCTCATGCGACGCCGTGATGTCCAAAAAACAGAGCTCGTCGGCCCCCTCATGATCATAGAACGTCGCCGCCTCGACAGGGTCACCCGCATCACGCAGCTCTTCGAACCTGACACCTTTGACTACCCGACCATCCTTGACGTCCAGACAGGGAATGAGACGTTTGGTCAGCACAGCCCCTCCTCGGCCCGCCCTCATACACCGCCGAGAGCCTTGACGACAGCTCGATACTCCATCCTCCCATCATAAAGCGCTTTGCCCACGATCGCGCCCTCCACCCGTGGGCCAAGCGCACGCACCGCCAGAAGATCCTCGATCCTGCTGATTCCGCCCGATGCAATGACAGGAAACGATGAACAGGCAATGAGCTCTTCCAAGGCGGTCAGGTTCGGCCCACTCAACATCCCATCGCGCGCAATATCTGTATAGATCACGGCGCGAATCGCGTAGTCCGACACGTCCTTCAGCAGAGCAACGGCAGTGATATCCGAGACCGCCGTCCATCCCTTGACAGCCACCTTGCCGCCTCGCGCATCAAGTCCCAGCAGGATGCGGCCAGGGAATTCCCAGCACGCCTGCCTAAGAAAGGCCCGATCCAGCAGAGCGGCCGTGCCAAGCACTACGCGAGCCACACCGGCGCGCAGGTATTGGCGAACCGTCTCGATTGAGCGAATCCCTCCCCCCACCTGCACAGCAACGCCGACCGCTTTGACGATTGCTTCAATCTGCGAAAGATTACGAGGTCCGCCCTCCACCGCCCCGTTCAGATCCACCACATGAATGAGGGGCGCCCCTTGTTCCTCCCACCTTCTCGCTACCGCAACAGGATCGTCCGAATACACTGTTTCCGCCGCCAGATCACCTTGGCGCAACCGCACGCACCGGCCGTCTTTCAAATCGATCGCCGGAATGACCAGCACACCCACTCCTTCCGCTTGTCGCGGGGAACTGAAACTAGAAAGGGAATTCCTTCAGGATGGCATCCACCCCATATTCCGCCAGTTCGTCCGCCGTCACGAACATGCCGAACCGTTGCACAAAGCCCACGAAGTCTTCTGTCAACGGACGCTGCCGCTCATAATAATTCCCTACCCATAGGACTTGCCCGTCCGCCGCCACAACCTTGACCTCAAACCCCACTGCAGCTGCCGGATGAGCGCCAAGACGACTTCCCACCCGTTCTTGATACATCGAGACGAAGCCGATCATTGCCGCATCCGCATTGACCTTCCGCGCCACCGCCGCGGCGGCTGCTTCCGGTCGAGCCGTCGGCGATGTTGGTTCAGCCGTTGGCAGGTGGACCGACTCTTCCAACGGAACAAGCAGAAGACTGCCCCGGGACTGTAACCGTTTCCGAAACAATTGCGTGATCCGTTCCGCCGCATGCGGCGGAACGACGGTCACCTGCCTGGGTCGTGGTTCGACGTCGGACGCGACCGCGACAGACATATCCTGCTGCCGAAGACTCGGCGGCGTCGAGAAATAGAAATCGCCCTGGTCGCGCATTTGAGGAGTCGTCATCGCGGTGAAAGGGATCAGCACCAGCGTCCGAACGGTATACCGTGGCAGAAGATCCGACGAGGCTGTGTTGACCTTCCAGCCACTACAGCCAGCCACCAGCGTTGTCACCATGACCGCGAGGGCGAGGCGAAGCAACAGCGTTGGAGCACCAACACCTCGCAAACAGGCCGGTTCCCCATGGGGTCCTAACAGTTGGTTAGCCATCCCATGCTCCAAAATTTTTGATCAGCCGCAGCCCCACCGTCTGACTCTTTTCCGGATGAAACTGACAGGCCACGAGATTGTCTTTCCAGATACTCGACACGAATGGAATACCGTGGGTTGTCCGTGAAGCAACCACCCCTTCATCGAGGGGATCGACGAAATAAGAATGGACAAAATACCAGTCCGCTCCGTCGGCAATGCCCTCAAACAGCGGACATGGCTTTTGAAAATGGACCTGATTCCAGCCAATGTGGGGCACCTTGATGGTTGGACCGGCCGAAAACCGACGCACCCGCCCCGCAACAACATCGAGCCCCTTGCACGGCCCGAACTCCTCGCTTTCCGTGAACAACACCTGCAGCCCCAAACAAATCCCCAAAAACGGCTTGCCCAATCGAATGGCTCGAAGGATTGGCTCCATCAATCCGTACCGCTCAAGGTTGGCCATGCAATCACCGAATGCGCCCACCCCCGGTAACACCACATGGCTGGCCTCATCGATCACTCGCCGATCACGGGTCACCACCGCCCGATGGCCAACCACCTCACAGGCCTTATGGACACTGCGCAAGTTGCCCATCCCATAGTCAATGATCGCGATCATACAAACAGGCTACCCCGCCGCATAAGGGGGTAACAATACCGCATCTCGGGGTGTCATGCCACTGTCAATGTGCGCCCATGGCCATTGCTCTTGACCAAGCTCAGCGAGAATTGGCAGCCTGAACCAAGAGCACACCCCAAACAGAACCCTACGTGCCAAGACGGAAGGATGGATGACGACCACTCTTCCCCTTCATAAAAAATAAATTTAAATTCCATAAATCAGGTGCGAGATGACTTTTGCCCCGCTTGTCGCTTTCCCATTCCCCTCATCAATTTGTTCGCGATCGTAGCCAGCTCGGTGTAAGGCATTTGTTTGGGGAGGTCGTGTCCCCGTGTGACCGGCCCTCTTTTGTTGACCGACTGCACCAACTGCCAAGCGGATGTTAGCCTCTCACAGGCCGCGCTGACTTGAGAATCGACAAGCCACAAGGCGTGGTTCTTCTTTTTGCAAACATTCTGGCTTCTGACACCAGATTTAACGGAGGGGGCTATCCGTTAGGATGCCCGATCGAGAAGAACAGTGGATATCGTGGATATGATGTGCCGTTGTGATGGCCTCACCCTGTCCGGAGAAATTGTCGCCCCCGGAGCTGGCACCCTAACAACCCGGCCGGTCTCCACTGCGGCCTCACTGGTTCAGAGACCTGGCCAGCTTTCTCTCTTTGATCGTTCAAAGGACATTCCGCCACCGGCTGTCGCTAGAGCGTCCCCTTGGTCGAAAGGACCGTTCCCGCGAGCCGTTCCTCCGGAGCCGTTGCCTGATCGAGAGCCTTGGCCAGCGCCTTAAAGATCGCTTCCATAATGTGATGGGAATTGCGGCCGTAGAGAAGATTCACGTGCAAATTGAGTCCCCCGTGGGCGACGAAGGCCTGGAAGAAATCTTCGAACAGACCGAGGTCGAACGACTTGATCCTGCGGTCCGGCAAGGCGACATTGTAGACAAGAAACGGCCTGCCGCTCAGATCTACCGTAACCTGGGCCAACGTTTCATCGAGCGGGACCGAGGCAAACCCAAATCGTTTGATTCCCGCCTTGGTACCGAGAGCCTGATGCAGGGCTTGGCCCATAACGATGCCCACATCTTCAACAGTATGGTGCTCATCGATGTCCAAATCCCCTTTGGCATGCACGGTCATATCGAAAAACCCGTGTCGCGCCACCAGCTCCAGCATGTGGTCGAAAAACCGAATGCCCGTATCGATGACACCCTGACCCGTGCCGTCTAATGCCCATTCCACCCGAATGTCGGTTTCCTTCGTGGCACGGTGAATGGAGGCCCGGCGGGGCACGGAACCATCGGAGTTCATGACAATCTGCTCTGGGCTGACTTGGCGTGAGCGTCAAACCCTTCGATAGAGGCGAGCCGCAGCAAGGGATCTTTCACCTTCGCCAGTTCCTGCTTAGTGTAGTACACCAGATTGCTGACCTTCACATAATCGGTCACCGAAAGGGGTGAAAAGAAGCGCGCACTGCCCCCCGTTGGCAATACATGGTTGGGCCCTGCAATGTAATCCGCCACCGAGGGCGGGGTATAGCGGCCCAGAAACAACGCACCAGCATGACGGATCTTTTCCAGGTAGTCGAAGGGATTGTCCACGGAGAGGGTGACATGTTCCGCGGCAATTCGATTGGCCACTTCGAGCGCTTCTTCCATGGTCGGTACCACAAAAGCGATAGCATGGCGGGCTATGGCTTTGCTGGCTATTTTACCCCGCTGCAATCCCCTTAACTGATGCTCGATCGCCTGGGAGACGTCCTTCGCCATCCGTTCCGACGTCGTCACAAGGAAGACCTGCGCATCCTCATCATGTTCGGCCTCGCACAGGAGATCAGCCGCGACGTGGGCGGGATTGGCCTGCTCATCCGCCACCACCAGCAACTCGCTGGGACCCGCGATCATGTCAATACCGACAGTGCCATACAGCAATCGCTTGGCGGTGGCCACATAGATGTTGCCGGGACCGACAATTTTATCAACCCGCTCGATCGTTTGGGTCCCATAAGCCAGCGCCGCCAGTGCTTGAACTCCGCCCACACGATAGATCTCCGTCACTCCTGCAATGTCGGCCGCCACGAGAAGATAGGGATTGATGCCGTTTTTTTGTGGCGGCGTGACCATCACGATGCGCCGCACACCGGCCACTTTAGCCGGGATGGCGCACATCAAGACCGATGACGGATAAACGGCTTTCCCTCCTGGCACATAGATCCCGACTGCGTCCATCGGGGTGACAAGCTGTCCCAGCGTCGCGTCACCATCCTGATACATCCAGGTTTTCACACGCTGACGTTCATGAAACGCCGTGATTCGACGAGCCGCGAACCGCAGCGCGTCGCCTTCGTCCTTCCGAATACGGAAATAGGCGTTCTTGATGTCCTCCGGCGTGATCCGCAGGTCGTCGGCCTTCAGCACGACCCCATCAAACTGCTTCGTATATCGAATGATGGCCCTGTCACCGCCTCGCTCGACGGCCTGAAGAATCGTGCGCGCTACCTTCTCCACCGATGCTCCAGCCGTTCGTCCGCGCAAGGAGGCCTTCTTGAGCGCCGGTTCGAACCCTCGATCCGCTTGGGTCACAATTTTCATGCGCGTGCCGCCGTTTTCCTGCTTGTGTGCTCGGCCTGTGAAGGGCCCGATTTCCCCCCCGCCCCTTGCCCCTCCGAGGCCACCCGCAGTCGCTCGATCAATTCCCGCAACGGGCGATGCTTGAGCCGGAGGCTGGCCCGATTGACAATCAACCGCGCCGTCGAGTGAGCAATCACTTCCAGTTCGACAAGATCATGCGCCCTCAGCGTATTGCCGGTTTCTACCAGATCGACGATCCAATCAGCCAATCCCACCACGGGAGCCAACTCAATGGAGCCATACAGTTTGATGATTTCAACCGGAACGCCGCGTTGATTAAAAAACCGCTCGGTGATCCTTGGATATTTCGTGGCGACACGAACTTTGGACGACAGCCGATCCCGCACCCCTTCGCCCTTAAGGGCGGCGACGGAGATTCTACACGCTCCGAATCCCAAATCCAATGGCTCATAGACATCGGCGTCCTGCTCCAGCAGAACGTCTTTCCCCACAATCCCCGCATCGGCGCCCCCATACTCAACGTAGGTGGGCACATCGCTAGGTCGAACAATAAGAAACGTGAGCCCGACGGCACGACACTCGAACACCAGCCGTCGGCTTTCGCCGGACAACCCCTCGACCTCCGTCACGTAACCGGCTCGTCGAAAGATCTCCACCGCCGACTCGCTGAGTTTCCCCTTTGATAAGGCAATCGTCAGCATCAGCCCCCCCCAGCGACGGTGGTTGCCGCGCTCCCTTTCCGGCGCTCGACCTGAGCGCCCAGCCCGCGGAGTTTTTCCTCCATCTGCTCGTACCCCCGATCAAGGTGATAGACGCGGTGAACCTCCGTGATGCCTTTGGCTGCCAGGCCAGCGATAATGAGTCCGGCACTGGCACGAAGATCCGACGCCATCACTGGGGCCCCCGTCAAGCTGCTCCGACCCGTGACCACCACTCGATTGCCCTCGACGCGAATATCAGCGCCCATTCGCCGCAACTCTTCCACGTGCATGAACCGGCTCTCGAACACCGTTTCCGTTACCACGCTGGTCCCTTCAGCCAGGCACATCAACGCGACCATTTGCGCCTGCATATCGGTCGGAAATCCGGGATATGGCAATGTTCGGACGTTGGTGGCCTTAAGCCGGGGAGGAGCCATCACCCGTACCCATTCTTTTTCCGCCTGGATCTCGGCTCCCGCCTCTCGCAGTTTCATCAGCACGGCTTCCAGATCCACCGACCGACAATGGGTGACGGTCACATCGCCTCCCGTCATGGCTCCGGCGGCCAAATACGTGCCGGCTTCGATCCGGTCGGGAATCACTTCATGGTCCCCTCCTCGCAAAGCCGGCACCCCCTCGATCGTGACAATGTCCGTCCCAACCCCCTCAATCCGTGCGCCGCGTTTGATGAGGAAATTAGCCAGATCGACCACCTCTGGCTCTTTGGCCGCATTTTCCAGTACGGTGGTCCCTTCGGCCAGCGATGCCGCCATCATGAGGTTTTCCGTCCCGGTCACCGTTGGGGTATCACAGTAAATCCGTGCGCCTTTCAATCGTTTGGCCTTGGCCGTGATGTAACCATGCTCCAGAGAGATCTCGGCGCCTAGCTTGGCCAACCCAGCCAAATGAAGGTTGACGGGCCGAGACCCAATGGCGCACCCACCAGGCAGAGAGACAGTGGCCCTGCCCCAGCGAGCCACCAACGGCCCTAGCGTCAGGATGGACGCTCGCATCGTCTTCACAAGATCGTAGGGAGCCTCAGTGGAGTGGATCGTCTCAGGCCGGACGACCACGCAATGGTCTTCATGCCGCACCGTCGCGCCAAAGATCCGAAGTAATTTCTCCATCGTGACCACATCGACCACGTGCGGCACGTTGGTTACGACACATTCGCCATCGCCCAGAATCGTCGACGCCAGGATCGGCAAAGCGGAGTTTTTCGCCCCGCTGATTCGAACTTGGCCCCGCAGCCGATTTCCTCCGGTGATGACGATCCGATCCACCAGTGGCTCTTCTCCCTATTCGGCCTCCAGCCGTTGCACGACGACGGTGCGATCGACTCCCGCTTCATCCTTGACCACCCGCACCGGGCCATAGCCCCCACTCGCCTCTATTAGCCGACAGACCGCCGCCAATTGCCCACATCCAATTTCCATCACCAGCGTGCCGCTCGGCGTGAGGTAGTCCAAGGAGTCCCACAGCAACCGCTCGTGATATTCGGTCCCCTTCGGTCCGGCAACCAATGCCGACCGGGGCTCAAACTGCCGCACTTCCGGCTGCAACTGTTCCCATTCCTCTTCCGAGACATAGGGCGGATTGCACACGATCACGTCTACCTTCCTCTTGAACCCTCGTCCCGCGAGCGGAGACGACAGGTCCCCTTCTACCCATTCGATCCTGTGAAGAACCCCGTGGCGTTCCGCATTGGTTTGTGCCACAGCCAAGGCCTCCGGCGAACGATCTACCGCCAGAATACGGGCCTTGGGCAGGATGGTGGCCAGTGTGACAGCCACACACCCCGATCCGGTTCCGACGTCAACCACCACCTCCTCTCGGTTGAGATCGACGACTCTGAGAGCTTCTTGGACCAGCAATTCCGTCTCCGGGCGAGGAATCAACACCGCCGGCGTGACATAAAATTCGAGGCCGCAAAATTCCTGAGTCCCAAGGATGTACTGAAGCGGTTCCCGCCCCGATCGCCTTGTCACCAGCGAAATCGCTCGGGTCCAGAGCTCTTCTGAAACCGTTTGCTCCCTCCTCGCCATCAACTGATGGCTTTGCATGCCCAGCGCGTGGGCAATCAGCCATTGCGACTCCTGCTCGGCATTGTCGATCCCCGCATCTCTCAATGTTCCTTTGGCCCAGCCGAGCAACGCCCCTATGGTCCGCGAATCCATCATGGTCGTTGGCCACTGTCAATCTATGAAGGCTATGCAGGTACGGCTTCCGTCTGGTGGTACGCCCGTAATGCTTGAACGATCTCGTCAAGGTCGCCCTCGAGGACGGCATCGAGTTTGTGCAACGTCACCCCTACCCGGTGATCCGTCACGCGATTCTGCGGAAAGTTGTAGGTGCGAATCTTTTCGCTTCGATCGCCGGTACCCACCTGCGCCCGCCGACTCTGGGCAATCTCTGCTTCCTGCTTTTGCCGTTCCGCTTCGACGATGCGGGCTCGCAGCGTGCGCATCGCCTTGGCGCGATTTTTGAGCTGCGACCGTTCATCCTGACAGGTGACAACAATACCCGTCGGAAGGTGGGTAATGCGAACGGCCGAGTAGGTGGTGTTGACACTCTGTCCACCGGCGCCTGACGAGCAGAAGGTGTCGATTCGCAGGTCCTTGGGATCGATCTGCACGTCGACATCATCCACTTCCGGCATGACCGCAACAGTTACGGTGGAGGTATGGATGCGACCGGATGCCTCGGTGACCGGCACCCGCTGCACACGATGGACCCCCGCTTCGTACTTGAAATGGCTGTACGCTCCTTTGCCTTCAACGAGCGCGACGATGGTCTTGTACCCACCGATGCCGGTTTCGGATGCCTCGACGACATCGACCTTCAATCCCTTCTTTTCCGCGTACTTCGTATAGAGACGAAAAAGATCCCCGGCAAACAACGCAGCCTCGTCGCCTCCCGCACCGGCCCGAATTTCCAAAACCAAATTCTTCTCATCCCGTGGATCTTTCGGAACCAGGAGCTCGGCTGCCTGTTCTTCCAGTTCACGGCGCTGTCGTTCCAATTGAACCGTTTCTTCCTGAGCCATCCGATGCAGTTCGTCACCCGCTGTGGGATCGGCCAGGATTTGCGCGGTTTCCGCCAACTGCTTCTCGATCGCCCGATAGGCATCAAACAACCTTGCCGTCGCTTCCAAGTCGGCCCGCTCCTTGGTCAATTTCTTCAACAGGGCCGGTTGGGCTGACACGGACGGATTCATCAACTGATCCGTCAATTCCTGATAACGGAACACAGCGGCTTCCCATTTTTTGCGCAATGTGGCTTCCACCGTGGTGGCCCTCTCATCCTCCCAAGATAAACGGACCTTCACAAACAAAGAGACCCTGTTTCACACGAAACAGGGTCTCCCGCCCGAACCACCGCTACTTGGCTTTCTTGGCATACTTCTTCTTGAACCGTTCGACACGTCCCTCGGTATCGACGATCTTCTGCGTTCCGGTAAAGAACGGATGACAGTTCGAACAGATGTCTACACTGATGTCCCCGATCGTGCTTCTGGTCTTAAAGGAATTACCACAGGCGCAATGGACCGTGGCTGCCCGATAAACTGGATGAATTCCCTTTTTCATCGCCTTGTTGCTCCTTCCAACAGATCATACCTCAAGATCATGGGTCATCTCTCCGCCGCTGCCTTTCAAGCGCTTGGCCGGGTATCGATTAGCCTGGGACTTACCGATTCATAGACTGTAAAAACTCCTGGTTGTTCTTGGTTCCCTGGATTTTGTCCAAGAGAAACTCCATGGCTTCCATCGTTCCCAGCGGACTCAGCACCTTGCGCAGAATCCACATTTTATTGAGCCGATCCTTGTCCACCAGCAATTCCTCTTTACGGGTTCCCGATTGGCTAATATCAATGGCAGGGAACAACCGCTTGTCGGCCAGCCGCCGATCCAGATGGACTTCCATGTTGCCGGTCCCCTTGAACTCTTCAAAAATCACGTCATCCATCCGACTGCCCGTATCCACCAGCGCGGTGGCAATAATGGTCAGACTTCCTCCATTTTCAATATTGCGAGCCGCCCCAAAGAACCGTTTCGGCCGTTGCAGTGCGTTGGAATCGAGACCACCCGACAAGACTTTGCCGCTGGGAGGGGCAATCGTATTGTACGCTCGCGCCAACCGTGTGATGCTGTCCAGCAGGATGACGACGTCTCGCTTGTGTTCGACCAACCGTTTCGCTTTTTCCAGGACCATTTCCGCCACCTGCGCATGACGTTGCGCCGGCTCGTCGAACGTTGAACTGATGACTTCCGCCTTGACCTGCCGTTGCCAGTCCGTCACCTCCTCGGGCCGTTCGTCGATGAGCAGAACGATCAACGTCACTTCGGGGTGATTTTTGAGAATGGCTCGAGCGATCGCTTGCAGCATCATCGTTTTCCCGGTACGGGGCGCAGCAACAATCAAGCCGCGCTGCCCCTTCCCAATCGGGGTCACCAATTCCAATACCCTCGTACAATATTCCTCGCGATCAAATTCCAGATTGAGTCGCTCCTCCGGATAGAGAGGAGTCAAGTTGTCGAACAGGATTTTGTCCCGTGCCACCTCTGGATCTTCATAATTGACCTTTTCAACTTTGAGCAGGGCGAAATACCGCTCGCTTTCCTTGGGAGGGCGAATCTGCCCAGACACGATATCCCCCGTTCGGAGGTTAAACCGCCTGATCTGGGATGGGGAAATGTAAATATCATCAGGACCGGGGAGATAATTGGAATCCGGAGCCCGCAAAAAGCCGAAGCCGTCGGGGAGGGTCTCCAATACTCCTTCTCCGAACACAACACCATTTTTCTCTGTCTGCGCTTGCAAAATCGCAAAGATCAACTCCTGTTTTCTCAAATTGGCGGCCCCTTCAATTTTCAGCTCACGGGCCACCTCGTTGAGCTCCGCAATCGACTTCTGTTTTAACTCTGCAAGATGCATAACCTCTCCCCTTGCTACCGACATACGACTCCTCTCGCCCCCTCTGTGTGGTTGACGTTACCGCTTATTCGACGGTGGCTCAAATTAATCGATCCTGCGAAGCATCGCCTCTTCGCGGCTCTCCCGGTTTTGATTCACTTATGGAGACCGACGTTCTGTGCGATTGAATGAAATGAAATATACCCGTGCGGGAGATGTCTACCTTACCGCGAACAGGGCCCCACCTTCGACGCGTTCAATGTCCCATCGGGCACGAACATGATTTTGGGTTGGTTCACCAACGTTTCTCTCATCCGTCTGCTTTCAAGAGTTTGCTGTGAGACAGGTTCCAGACTTGAAATCTAACGCTTGGAGAGAATGCGCTCGCACTGGAATGATCTTGGAGAAATGATACTCACACCCTGGTAAGATGTCAACAGGATCCGCAATGTCCTCGCTTTTTCTTGACCACTCCCCTGGCGGCTGCAGCAGGCCTTCTTGTTGCCCAGCTTGCAAATATGTTACACAACCACCCGCAACCAATGCCGTACGACGAACACGAACTGGGTCAGGAGCGGTTGTTTTCCCTCTCGGAGGCCAACCAGCTCATTCCACAGCTTGAATCCCTCATGACAACCATTCAAAGGGGAAAAGCTTTGCTCTTCCGAATCAATCAGGAAATCCGTCGCGCTGCAGCCAAGGCTTCCGAAGGAGGCGGGACAACGGTCGGATCACACTATATCAGAAGCCTGCAAGCCATCACCGCGAGCCTCCACGCGATCCATGAGTTAGGTGTTGTGGTCAAGGACCTGGATGTGGGGCTGTGTGATTTCCCCCACCTCCGGCATGGTCGGGTCGTCTATCTCTGCTGGAAACTCGGCGAAAAAGAAATCCGTTGGTGGCATGAACTGACCAATGGCTACAAAGATCGTCAGCCCATTGAGGAGCCACAATGACAGCCAGTCGCTGGAACCAGGTCCACATGGCAGCCCCCCAGTTGGAGAGCCGGACATCATGACCTTCGTCATTATCGGCTATGATGGGCCAGAGGGAGAAACCAAACGGAAGATCCATCGGCCGGCTCATCTCGCCAATCTGGAGCGGCTCAATCAAGAAGGCCGCGTCCTGCTCGCCGGCCCCCTGACAGACAAGGCTGGCAGTCTCATGATCCTACAGTTCGAAAGCCAGGAAGAAGCTGAACAATTTGCCCGCACCGACCCCTACACAGTTCATGGCGTATTCGAACGGGTCGAGATCCACCCCTTCTTGCCCGTGTTTCCCAAACCAGCGTAGCTCCACCTTCAATCGCCATGATCACCAGTGCTCCCATCCTTATGGCGCCGAAGGAATTCTTTTGACCTGTCAAGTCCGACTCGATTGAGTGTACGCCAGCAGGAACTCAACTAAACTCAACTTGTGGTCTGCCTCCTCTGCTCGTTGACACACTGGCAGTCCCATCCGCAGGGCCCCGCTGGTTCTACACGAAGTTCCCGCCTTGCTTATCTTCTTCTAAGGCCTCTCCGCCAATGACGCGCCGAGCTCTGCCGGAGCCCCGTAGAGGCGGCGAACGATTTCTGCAGTGTTGAATAACATCGCCTCTCGCCTGGTATAGACGGCATGGCCATAATAGTGATCACGAACGTTGGGCGATCCCGTACAGTCTTTGTAGTCCACCAACAGGCACAACCCTTCGGATGGACATCGGACCGCCCGGCGCGCACATTCAAGCCACCGTTCAAAACCATCATACGGCTCCACTAGTTCCCATACGGCTCGATTGGCCTCTTTGGCCTCCTCTGTGATTGGCACGGCATCGCTGCCAGCCACCGCCAACTCTTGGACATAGTCGCCCCCCCACGCAATCGGCATCTCTATCGTAATCTGCGGCAGTTCCATTTTCGCCAACCATCTTTTTCCATCTGTTCGGAGATGCCGGTGGTTGACGATATGGAGGAGCTTACCGATGCCGGAAGGGTCCCATCCATAACGAACTGGCGTGCCCAATGTCACGACGTCCAAGAGAGCGCCATTGAGGACCGCACCCCGATCCAACAAGCGAGTGAGGCGTTCCACCATGGTCGCTAACTGCGGCCGTTGGGAACGGACCGCGTAGTCGGCCACAATCCCGAATAGTCTGGGCCTGCCGGTGATCGAACTGGGGCAGAGGAGATTCGACACCAACGCCAACACGAGCCCCCCTTGCCCATGGGCTTGAATCAAAATCCGATCCCCGGAACCGATATGATGGCGTTCGCAGAAAGACTGCAAAGAATCCAGCAGTTCAACCGCCGCCACGGCCCGCCCCAGATGATGGTGTTCGGATCGCCACACCCATCGACTACAGTGCAGCGGACGACCCCCTTTTCTATTGAGCGCCCGGCGAGCCAGCGCGACATAGTCGTTCGTGAAGTTTCCGGCGTCGCCGACCTCTGTATCGAGCCAGGCTTGAGTTGCTTCATCGTTGACAAACGGCGGTCTTCTGTTTTCGGGAAGCGCAGGGATGCCATTTTCTCCCTCGCGCATCAAGGAGAGTAAGGCGTCCAACCCCGATATTCCCCGTGAATAGCCTCGCTTGAGTCCCCCTGCTTCATCCAGCCGCTGGGTCCCAAAGACATCGGTCCCATGCAGGGATCCGTGCAAAAACACGATGGCTCGCACCCCTGCCTCAACCACCATGCCCCCCCAATGAGCCATAGCCTCGTACCAGGCTGGAGACTCAGCCTTCGCGACGGGTGTCATCTCTATCACGCTCACACGGTCTCCCGGATTTTTTCGCGACAGCTCATCATGCTGAAAGTTATTCTCAACTGGCATAAACGAACGTCCTCGCAGCACGGCTTCTCATACTGGAAAAGAGGCGCTCAGCGCAACTCAGGCCCTTAAAACGATCGGCAGATATCACTGATCCCGCCCCCTGGATGGTCCCCCTCTCCCCTCCTCAAGCACCCCATGGATTTACCCCCCGACTTCACCTCCTCTACTGTTTCTCCATAGAGACAGCCCTTATTTTTACCCCTTCTGCACCTGCCTGGGCTGGCAAGGACTGGCACATCGCCTCACTCTCCCAGTTCTGCCTTGCCCCGTTCTGTCTTTACGTAGTTCCTCACCTGCCTGATCAAGGAGCCTTCCAAGCACAATGTTCCGCCGCGATAGCCGATTTTGGTCCACCCTGATCGCCGTTCCAGTTTGCTCGACACTCCAGCAAACATGAGAAGTGCAGACCGACGTTGACCCAAGTTGATTATTGACAACCGGGCTCGCGCCACCATAGAGTAGCCCCCTACTTCCGACAGCCTCTGAATCGCCGAGAGCCGTGTCGGGGGGAGGAGCATCCTCATACACCTGAAGCTAGCGCCCACAGTGAATCGAAGTGGGAAGGTTCGGGGAGAGAGGCCTCCTCTCAAGTGCGAAGTAATGGTTGCCCCGGAACAGTTCGAGGGTCTGGGACCAGGGCAACAACGAGGTTCCTCATCGACAGGGAGATCAGTCATGCTGACCAGATTCCTCCGATGGGCGCCACCGTTCGCACAAGATCTTGTCTTCCCCTTCCTCATCATCTCGGGCAATGTTGCCCCAGTTCCCGCCAGATGGCATCTGCCACCATAGAAGATGCCGGTTCACGCCGGCTCCTGAGTCGGCAAGCGCAGGGCTGCCGACAGGCTTTCCGTTGTTCGTCAGCCCCAATCACAATCGAGGGGGTCGCTTTGCACCGGTCGAAAGTCCCGTTGAGGTGAAAGTAAAAAGGAAGTGGTCACAGGAAACATGATGAATGGCAATCCAACCATCACGACCAGGAGGACACACCATGCAGAGACGACGGTTCTGGATGAGCGGAGTGTTGGGGTTTGTGGCTGCAGGGCTATGCCTGCCAGGGGTTAGCTTGGTGCAGGCTGTCTCTCCGACCCAACTAACCTATCAGGACTCACAGAATTCGGCAGGAAAGCCGCAGCTCGTCGCCGCCACCCGATTTGTCGTCTTGGCAGATTGGGGCAAAGAAGCGGTGTTGGATCGTGAAACAGGCTTAGTGTGGGAACTGTCTCCGTCAAAAGATCTGTTCGATTGGCCAGCAGCCCAAGAACATTGTTTAAACCGAACCACCGGGGGGCGGAAGGGATGGAGACTGCCGTCTGTTCATGAGCTGGCCAGTCTCGTTGATCCGTCCATCGCTCCGCCCGGCCCCACCTTGCGAGAAGGTCATCCCTTCGTCAATGTTCAATCGGCCCGCTATTGGGGAGCGGCGCCTAATTTACAGTTCGCAGCTCCGCCATGGTTTGTGCTGTTCTCCAACGGACGGACCATCATTGCAGGAGAGAAGGGGGGCAAAGCTCACGCCTGGTGTGTCCGAACCGGCGGGTTCGACATGATGGATCTCAGCGAGCAGCACTAACATCTGTCACTAACATCTGTAAGGAGGCGGCCCCCTCATCACCCTGGCCGTCGAACACTTCAGGCAAGGCCCACCAAGGCCGGGTAAGCTGGATGGCTCCCGGCCTTGGCGTGTATGTAAACCGTGGGCTCTTCCATTACTCTTCCATTATTTCTGATCCTTTCACTTCTGATCCTTCAGAAGTAATCTGACAAGCCACTGACAAGCACACAGTCCTAACTTCAGGACCAGGCCATTAACACTGATAGCGACGCCTCATTTCACTCCTCGTTACTCGGCACATACTCCCCTACCTAGGAGTCGAGCTAGGAGTCGAGCCGGAAGTCTGGTTCTTTGACATCACCGCAGTCACAAAGCAGGCCTGGCTCCCCTCGTCAACACGAACATCAACAATCTCAACTCCCTGCAGATACTCCTCCACGATTTCTTCCCGAATCAACTCAATATCCTGCTCGGGCTCACGCCCCGATCGTTCGCGCACCCGATCTGTGAGACGTTCCTTAATGAGCACGCGAATCTGCCTGGCCAAATCGGCACGGGCCGCCAGTTCGGCGACACGCCGGCACACCACACCTCCCTTCGTTAAATCTCCCTGACCGCGGCCAATCCAATACTGATCGGCAGGATACCGATCACCAACCGAAGCGGACCAGCTCATCGCCGGGATGCCCAGCATCCATAGACTTGCCCACACAGCCGCTACGCCAGTCTTGAGCATCCTGGTCAGCTTCTCCACGTTCTTTACGGCATTCCTTCCGGCACCTGTTGCTTGCTCCCACTACTGCCACGCCACCTCACCGAGAGATCTGCGGCACCTGATAGATCAACTCATTTAAGGTGTGGACCTTGTTGGAGGCACCAGGCCCAGGAACGAGTTCATATCGTGGCAGACGGGCAGACTCACGAGCAGACGGGACCGAAGGGGAAGAAGCATGAGGAGCCGGCCCACGCTCACTCCCAGCCATTGTCTTTTCGGCAAGCGGGACATGAGGACTCTGGGGATCCATTGCCCGTGCCGCCTCAAGCAAACGGGCCAGGTTTGCCCTTTCCCGCGAAACGTCCCACGACTGGTTGCTATGGGACAGCGCCCAATCGGTCCAGGCCTGCGCCACCAACGCGTTGGATTGGACACGATAGAGAATCTCCCGTCGCCGCATGGACGAGTCCCCCCCATCCGCCATCCCGTTGGCCTGGGCGCGATTGGCTCGCTCCAGCTCCTGCCGCAGCCGTTCGGTTTCCTGCTTTAGAGCCGCCAATTGCGTTCGGGCCTCCTCATTTTCCCGCAAGGCTGCGATCGCACGAATGACATCCTCTGTCTCAATTTGCGCCACCAGATCGACCCTCGCAACGAGGCGATCTCCCTCCACCGAAAAGCTCAAACGTTGATCCCGTACCAGCACGACACCAGCCGTGTAGGTGCGGATCTCGTCCCTCGTGAGATCCATGCCCCTGGCGACCGTGACACTTTCCACATAGATCGCAACCTGCTCCAACGCGTTTCGCTTGGCCGCCTCGAGAGCCAGCCGCCCGGCATCTTCTTTCGTATCCGTTTCTCCCCATCGATATTCCCCGCTGGCCCTGACTGTCCTGACCTCGGCAAACACCGAGGTTTCGAGCAAGAGCGAGACTACCCATAAGATACTGCCCAGACACACTATCCACCCGCCTCGCAATCGCTGGAGGCTCACCATCCCAGCCCCTGGAGTTCGCCGCCCCTTCATGGCTTTGACTGGCATGGCTTTGACTGGCCCCTTATCTCTAGATCCTATTTTCTTATCCGCTTGCGCTGCACCACCCAGATCCATTTCTTCGCTAGCCCCCCTCGTCCTGCTTGAGCATATCATCGGCAACGTCAACAACCAATCAAAGTGGTTTTCCAAAACAGCGTCTCACTCGGCCTTCTAAAGCCATCTTGCCTTTGAGAAAATTCACATGTTAGGGTACCGCGCTGGGTTCGATCGCATAAGACCAAGCCGCATAAGACCCCGGCATAAGACCCAGGATGGAGAGGGAGGAGATGGCTATGTCACACAGTTGGGGGAAACCCCTTTTCCTCACGGCGGCCCTGCTGGTCGCCGCACAGGCGGTGGCTGTCCTCCCCTCTCCAGCCACGCCCATCGCCACTGAACCGGGCGGGACCCCCTCCGCACCTGCGGAGCACGTGATCCTTTTTGTGCTGGAAGGTTTTGATCGGAACTCGCTCAAGGAGGGGCCCATGCCGAACTTGAGCAAACTGGTCAAGGAAGGATCCGTTACCTGGTCGGCTACCAGCGTTACCCCGGCGCTCCGGTTGCCGGCGATGGCATCACTCATCACCGGCATGCCGGTCGAAAAACATGGGATTACTTGGAACTTCTTTGAAATGAGCCGAGGCTACTATCGAGCTCCTAGCCTGTTTGATTATCTTGACGTCAGCGGAGGACGAGATAGCGCCATTTTTTACATGGATGAATCCCTCTATCAACTGGCTAAACCAGCGCCCTACACTGATCACCAACTTTGTGGCGCATTGCGCCCTGACTGTAACTCAGCCAAGCTCATCACCTACATTCGACAATATCTGGAAAAAGCAACCAGCGGTCACGGCTACGGCCATGCCGCTTTGGGTGTACCACAATTGTTGTTGGTCCACCTTCCCGAAGCCGGCCGCGCCGGAGTCGCACATGGTTGGGATTCAAAAGAGTACAAGCAGGCGTTACGCGCAGTGGACGGAGCTATCCGATCGGTGTTGGACTTATTTAAACAGTACGGGCTCGCCGGGCGGACGGCTGTCGTCGTGACTTCGTTAAGTGGCAAGGGCCTCGACCCAGGCGCCGAGGTCTCGGCCAGTGAGCCCCCAACGATTCCTTGGATCGCCTCGGGAGCCGGTATCAAGGCTGGCCAAGTGATTACCCAACCGGTCTCGATCATCGATACCGGCGCAACCGTTATGCGGATGCTCGGCCTTGATACCCACACCGAATGGGACAGTAAACCAATCGATGAAATTTTTTGGAACTCGTCGGCCGAAACCGTTAAACCATGATCATCACCACGTTGCCTACCCGTCTCTTGCGCTACCACCCCCCACTCGTCAGGGGGGTGTTGATTGCCCTGACTCTCATGGGCGGAGATCCTGCATCAGCCGGTAACCAGCCACCAGCCCATCTCAAAGAACACCCCATCACCATCGATGCCACCAGCCTGGTTCCCACCTCCTGGTGGCAAGTACCGGGTGTGACTCCTTCCATCTGGGCATCCGACCCCGAATCGCTCGACGCGCCCAAGACATCCGAACGTCGCCAACTGTCCTTGAAGCCAGGTCAGTATAAGTTCATCAGTTTCACCTTTGATTTTCCCTTTACCGTCACGTTGGAGGGAACGTTGGACTTCTCCCATTCGCTCGACCAATGTGTCGGAGGGCGTGGAACCCAGACGCTTGTCGTACGGTGTAAGCGGATGTATCCTCATGGAGGAGAACGCGATCCATACTACAGCCAAACACCCTGATGACGACTCCTTCGCTCCAAGACCTCCTGGACGCGCTGGAAGACGTTGACGACGCCACGCGCGAAGAAGCAGCTAAAACATTGGCGGATCTGGCCGATCCATCGACAACGGACGCCCTAATCACCGCCTGTGGTGATGACTTTTGGTCCGTCCGTGCCCATGCCAGTCGAGGTCTCGGAACAATCGGCGGCCCCTCAGCGGCCGAAGCCGTCATCGGCCTGTTCAACGACCCCATCATGGAGGTCCGTAACGAGGCGGTGAAGGCGTCGGTTCAGATGGGATCCACCATCCTGAATCGACTGATCACGGCGCTCAAAGATGACCGGTGGCGCGTGCGCGAACACGCCGCCAAGGCGTTGGGCGCCATTAAAAATAGCAAGGCCGTCGATGCCTTGATCATCGCCTGCCGAGACCGTGACGGGGCCGTCAAGAGCGCGGCGGCGGAGGCGCTGGGGAAAATCGGCGATCCTAAAGCGGTCCCCGCATTGATTAAGCTCTTTCGTGATTCATCCAAAATCGTGCGTGAGACGGCCGGCACCGCATTGGTATATATCGGCGAACCTTCCGTGAATGCCTTGATTGAGAGTCTGTCGGATAAGGATTTTGTCGTTCGTTGCCACGCTGCCCGCGCGTTGGGTGGCATGACTACCGATTATCAAATCGGCCGGACCTGGGTACGGGACCCCAAGGTGGTCGATGCCCTGATCATCGCCCTCAAGGACCCCGATCGAGCCGTCCGCGAGGACGCTGCGATTGCGCTCGGCATGATCGGTGATCCACGAGCCGTTGATGCTCTAATCGAGGCCATGAGGGATGGTGCCGTCAAGCGGCATGCTATCGCCTCGTTGGGCATGATCGGTGACGCGCGCGCGCTCCCAGCCGTGCTCGATGCGTTGAAGGGCAAAGGCATCAAGCAACAGGGCTCGCCTACTCCCGGCTGCATCGTGAGTGAAGAGGCCCTCATCAAGGAGGCGGCTGCGACGGCGCTTGGTCAGTTCCGCGATCCCCGCGTGATTCCCGACTTAATCATGTTGCTCAAGGACGGATCGCTCCGCGAGAAGGCTGCGGCGGCACTCACCGTCATCGGGGACTCGGCCATCGAACCACTGGTCTCGTTTCTCCATGATCCGAAGGCGTCGGAAGTCGAAGCGGAAATGGAACGGGTGCTTTCCTACGCCTCGGTGCGCCTCAGCGCCCAGGACGCGCTGAGACTGATCGTGCTCCAAACGTTGGAACGGCTCGGCTGGACCCCGCCGGACGACGAAAAACTGGACATCAGTTCCAGCCAAGCGGACAACCTCCGCGTCGATCGCCCATTGGGTGTCGCCGGCCGATTCGGACCGTCGGGCGACACCCTCTGATACTCTCCGGAAACGGTATCCGAACATAGTCTCCGTTGTCTTGTCGTCTTTGTCGTCTTTTTATGGACCAAGGGCAAGCCATCCACATTCCCTCCGAGTGGGCCGAGCATGAGCGGATCATTGTGTTCGACGGAGTCTGCCGTTGGTGCGTGAAGTGGGTGGGATTCGTGATCCGGCATGATCCGCTGGGACGATTCAAATTTGCCCCCCTTCAATCAGATCCCGCGCAACGGCTCCTCGTCACGCTCGGCCTTCCCACACAGGACTTTGAGACGTTTCTGCTCGTGCAACAGGGGCGGCTCTACACCAAATCCACCGCCGCTCTCCTGGTGGCAAAACAGTTGTCCGGGCTCGTTTCCTTGCTGCATCTCTGCATCCTGATTCCCCGCCCCCTCCGCGACGCCCTGTACGACTACCTGGCCCGCCATCGATACCGATGGATGGGAAAATCTGACATCTGTCCTCTCCCGCCCCCATCATCCCACAGTCGATTCCTCTCATAAGCCAAACCGCTGTTCGGGGCATTGACAGGGCGTTACTTTCTCACCGCAATCCCGTGCGGATCGGCGGTTTCTTTGCCGTCTTTCAGATTCGAAACCGTCGTCTGGCCCTTGTAGCGGCCGCTTCGCCCTTCCTGTTCCACTTCGATCACCCCGACACCAGGCACCAGTCCCTGGGCATTGTGGGCATCCTTGTGGTCGCCGGTCAGGGGGTTGGGGCCTCGCAGGGTTACGAACACATACCGGCCGTCTGGAGAAACATCCATCAAATCCGGCGCGGGGTCTCTGTTGGCGTCCGTCACCAAATCGATCGATCCCACGCTCAGATTGCTGAACGTGTCGATGATCTCAATATCGTTGCCCGCTCGATCCGCGCTCCACACGTACCGCCCCACCGACGCCATGCCGTGGGAGTCGGCAAACCGACCCTCTCGATGTGAGACCAGCTTGGCCGAGATCGAGTGCGGCAGGTTCGTGAGGTCGAGCGCGTAGATGTAATATGACAACGGCGCTACGGGCCAGCCGCCCCCGGAATTGATGTACATCGTGCCGCCGGACTCAATGCCGCCGCAGCCGGCCGGCTCAATCTGATGGGTGCTCAACGTCGCCACGACCTTGAGCGGCGTCGCCGTCACATCGATCACCAGCAATCCTCCGCCGCGCAAGGTCACAAAGGCATAGTGACTTGAAGACTCGGTGATCGGGCAAATCGGAGCCGTGTCGGGCAGTTCCCCTCCCTCAAACGCAGTAAGATCCAGCACATCCTTGGCAGGATCGAACCAGTATCGACGAGCGGCATAATCCGTCCAGATCCGAATAAACTTCTTGTCGGCGATGTTGGCGGTGATGGCCATCTTCTCATTCGGCGTCGGCCAGGCCGCATGGGCGTTTTTGCCGACCAGAAGACAGGCTTCCGGCTTTTTCGTCGCCGCGTCCATGAAGAGCACGTGGCCGCTTAAAAACGACAGGATCACATGGTCCTGCTTGGCATTGAAAAACACCATGTGGGGGCGGCGCACGGCCTTCTTCGTGGCCTCTTCGCACAACGTGCCGATGGCTCCGGCAAAATCGATGGTCTGAACCGGCTTGGCAGACGAAGGATCGGCGGCCAGCTTGGCCCCATCATAGATATGCAGATAGCCTCCGCTTTCCTTCCCCGTGTCCGATTGATCGGTCACCCAGACTTCATAGGCGTGGACGGCCGGCGCGGCCGCCCCCACCAATCCGACCAGCGCTAGGGCAAGACCCATCGGACGATTTTGCAATGTCGTGATTCTTTGATCGCTCATGATGGCCTCCTTGCGAATCAACACAGCAACGCGAGGTGAAATTATCGAACGTCTTCCTCCTTATTTGCTAGTCCGGAATATCCCTGCCGCCCGCGTTGACCCTGCAAAAAATCCTGTGTTAGGGTCATCGACATCTTTGGTAGCCAGTGGGGAACTTCCATGGATGACCCCGTTCGCCAAGAGATCGCCGCCCTCACGGATCACGATTGGGCCATCCGGGAAGATGCCGCCATCCGCTTGGGCCGTCTCAAGGACCCACGTGCGATCGAGCCGCTGGTCGGGGCCCTTCGCGACCCAGATCGCTCCGTGCGGGAAGCCGCGATTGAAGCCCTCTTGGCCATCGGCTCCCCCTCGACGACCGCCGTCTGCGCCTGCCTTGCCGATCCCGATCTCACGGTGCAAGAATCGGCGTCAAGGATTTTGGCATCCATCGCCGACGCCGAGGCCCTGGATTCCCTCGTGGCGGCTCTCAACAGTTCTGATTGGATTGTCCGGATGTACATAGCGAAGGCCCTGGGGCGTCTCAGCGATCCACGGGCCGTCGCACCGTTGCTTGAATTGCTGCAAGATCCTGTGAAGACGGTGCGGGAAGAGGCCTCCGCGGCCCTGGTTGCCATCGGCCGCCCCGCTGTTCCCCACCTGATCGAAGCCCTGACCCACCCCGATTGGATGGTCCGTCTGCGCGCCATCGAATCACTGAAAATGATCCGCCCGCCGGAAGCAGTGCCGGCACTGATCACGCTGGCCTTTCACGATCCCGACTCCACTATTCGGGAAGATGCTGTGCGGGCATTGGGTGTCAGTGGAGATGAGCGGGCCGTCGAACCACTGATCACCATCGTCACGCAACAGCCCAAGCTCCGCCTCGCCGCGATCGAAGCCTTGGGATGGATAGGAGATCGGCGAGCCGTCCCTGTCCTGAGCGAAGTCATCCAAAAAACACCGACGTCAGCTCTCCCAACCTTCGCGGACTGTGCTCCCCCTCAAGACCCAATCTTGCTCGAACAGATCGCTGCCATCCGTGCCTTGGGGATGATTGATGACGACACCGCGCTTCCGATCCTGGCGACAGCGTTGACTTACGCTCCCACAAGACAGGCAGCAGCCGAAGCTCTTGCCCGGTTCGGCCGTCGAGCCGTTCCTTGGCTCCGGCGTGCTCTGAGTGGAGCAACGGACGACTCCAGCCGCCAGCTCGCCAGACAGTTGCTCGCCTCCCTGCAGAGCCCCATCGATGACGGACGCCGGAGAACGGCCTCCGATGCTTCCCCGGCGATGGTGATCAACCGACGCACTGGAAGAGACAGTGTCTGACGATGGCCAGAGTTCCGATTGAAACACTCGTTCCCGAATTGATTCATGAAGAAGAGTGGCGTCGCATGAGGGCGACGGCGGCCTGCGTGCGCGGCGGCCCCCGTGCCGTGCAGGCGTTGATTGGCGCACTGGAAACCGGTCCCCCAGAGCTGAAACGAGAAGCAGCGGCCATGTTGGCGCGGCTCAAAGACCCCTCCGCCGGTCCGGCTTTGGTTCGCTTGCTGGATGATGAGGATGAGTCGGTGCGCGAGGCCGGAGCTAGGGCACTGGAGCACATGGCTGGAGTGCTGGATGCGCAGACCGTCGCGGAGGTAGTGGCGTTGTTGCCTACCAGTAGAGAGGACTCTTCCCGCCGTCGATTGATGCAGCTAATCGGCTCTCTTCCGACCGCCGTTACGCCACTGTGTGAACTGCTGCGGGATCCGGATCCCGATCGGCAGGTGGCAGCAGCAACCATTCTGGATCATCTCTTGGATCCTCGATCGATCGACGCCTTGATTGATGCCATGGGACAACCGACTGTCCGGCCTCTCGTCGTCGAGACGCTGAAAAAACTCCACGCCATTCGCGACCGTGTCGATCAGGCCTTCAACGCCCTTCGCGACCTCGAAGAGGCGGGCGAACGAGAGGAGGCCCGCATGGCGACGGTGATCGACCTCTTGGCTATCGGCCGGCCTGCCGTCGAGATTCTGATCGAGTACCTCGAGGACGACGACTGGGTGGTACGAGAAGCCGCCGCTGATCTATTGGGAAAAATCGGCGACATCCGGGCAGTGGAGCCGCTTATGAAACGGCTGGAGGTGGACAAGGACACCGGCGTCAAAGAATTGGCTATCAAGTCGTTGGGATTGATCGGCGACGCAAGGCCGATCAACCTGTACCTCGAGGCACTCCCGATCCGACCGCTGCGGGTCTCCGCCATAGAGGCTTTAGCCAAGATCAAAGACGTCCACGCTCTGCAGCCCTATCGGGATCTCTTCGAACAATTGCGGGGGGATCGTGACGGACTAGTCGCTTACAATGCGGGGCTGATCGCTGATAAACTGACAGCCTTGGCGGAGCAGGAACGGCGCGAGCGGGAGGAAGGATCGCACAACGATGAGTGACGACAGGGAAGCGGATCGGATCGAGCAATTGCTGTCGGCCTTGCGAGACGACAACGAGGTGTTACGGAACCATGCCATCGCCAGCCTTGGGCAGGCGGGCCCAGACGCGATTCCCCACTTGATCGCCCTGATGGCCGATGAAGATGCCGTCATCAGAGAGGCCGCTGCCAGCGCCATTGTCCGGATGGGGCCAGCCGCGGTCGAGCCCATGGTGAAGGCTCTCCAGGATGACGAGTGGGCGGTCAGAGAACAGGCTGCTTCGGCTCTTGGCCGACTCAAGGACCCTCGGGCCGTTGCACCACTGGTGGCAGCCCTCCAGGACAAGGACGGAGCAGTCCGAACGGCGGCTGTCTGGGCGCTCGAGCGAATTGGAGATGCCAGGGCGGTACCCGGCTTGATTGACGCACTGGGAGACGGAACCGTACGGGAAGACGTCGCACGGGTGCTTAAGAAAATCGGTGACGTCCGAGCCGTAGAAGCGCTGATCGACTGTCTCATGAGCGCCAACTGGATGGTCCGCCGCCATGCGGCGGATGCGCTGGGCAGAATCGGGGACCCACGGGGGATCAAGCCACTCATCGAAGCCCTGAAAGACGAAGATTGGCTGGTACGCCGCAACGCCGCCGAATCCCTAGCCCGCCTCCATGCCACGGAGGCGATCGACCCCCTCTTGCCGCTTTTGGAAGATGACAATACGCTGGTGCAAGAGACGGTCGAGGCCGTCTTGGCAAGCCTTGGCTGGCAATCGGACGCTCGTGCTAAGCACAAACACGACGAGAACGATTAACTGAGAAAGCAGAGGGAAGAACCATGGCCGATGATGCACCCATGCACTTAATTCAGATCTCCCCCAAAGGAGGACGAAAGGATGGGTTCAACCTCGTCACCGAACGGGTCGTGGCGGTCAATCCTGACGCCAAGCAGGTGGAAGTCGAATTGCTAGCTTACGACGGCAAGACCGTCGTGCTAGACGTAGCGGACGAAGCGCTTGAAGAGCTCAAAAAACTCAAGCCAGGAGACGGAGCCACCATCCGTGTGGTGGAGGAAGGGGGGAAACGGATCGCCAAGAGTTTCCGCATTCGCCCTAAAGACCCCAACGTGGCGAAGGCCGACGCCATGTTGCTGGATCTCAAGGATCCCCACTGGCTCAACCGCAAATATGCCGCGGAGGTGTTGGGGGAGCTCAAGGATCCACGGGCCGTTGGCCCCTTGGTCGAAGCCTTGACCGATGAAGTGGGAGACGTACGGCAGCGGGCCTACGACGCCCTTATTAAGATTGGCGCGCCGTCGGTTCCAGCCTTGATCCCCCTGCTGGTATCAGAAGAAGACGAGCTTCGACAGGCTGCGACGGAAATGCTCCGCAAGATCGGCAAACCGGCGGTCGAACCCTTGGCAACAGCCCTCACCGACGCCGACGACCGACTCAAGACGAGGATTCTGAAGGTCCTCGACCGGATGGGCTATACACCCAAGGTCAAGAGCGACGAAGCGATAAGCTTGCCCCGCTTGACGTAACGCCCTCACACCCTCTGTTCGGGATAGCGCGGTTGACGTCCTACGGAGACGTGGATAAAGCCGGCGGCTGCGACCTTGTCGGGTTCGTAGACATTTCGCAGGTCCAGCAAAAGCGGGCGACGCATCACGGCTTTGAGTCGCTCAAAGTCGAGGCTCCGGAACAGATTCCACTCGGTCATGATGATCAGCGCATCCGTGCCTTCCGCCGCATGGTAGGCATCCCGGCAGGGCTGCAATTGAGGGAGGATCCGACAGGCCTCTGCCAACGCCTCAGGATCGTATGCTCGAATGGACGCGCCCTCCGCCAGCAGCTCCTTGCCGATCACCAGCGACGGTGCTTCTCGTAGATCGTTGGTGTTGGGTTTAAAGGAGAGGCCCAACAGCCCCAAGGTTTTGCCCTCCAGCCCGCCGACGGCTTCTCGAATTTTGACGATCATCCGTTTTCGCTGCGCTTCGTTCACCCGCGAGGTGGCCATGGCAATCTGCATGGGATGGCCGTACCGTTCGCCGGTCTGGATGAGAGCGGCCAAGTCCTTCGGAAAACACGATCCGCCAAAGCCAGGCCCGGCGTGCAGGAATTTCGAGCCGATTCGATTGTCGAGCCCCATCCCTTTCGCGACATGTTGGACGTTGGCGCCGACCAATTCGCACAGATTGGCAATTTCGTTGATAAACGAAATCTTGGTCGCGAGGAAGGCATTCGAGGCGTACTTGATCAACTCGGCGGTGGGAATGTCGGTCACCACGAACGGCGTTTCGATCAAATACAGAGGCCGGTAGAGATCTTTCATGATGGCAATGGCCTGTTCACTGTCGGCACCGATCACAACGCGATTGGGCCTCATGAAGTCTTCGATCGCCGAACCCTCCCGGAGAAATTCCGGATTCGAGACAATGTCAAAGCGGTGGGGAATCGTCTGTGATGCCTTGATCACCTCGCGGAGCTTCTCTCCCGTTCCCACTGGCACCGTCGATTTTGTGACGATGACCTTATAGCCGGTCATATGACGGGCGATGCCCCTGCCTACTTCCTCGACATAGGACAGATCGGCCGAGCCATCCCCGCGCGGCGGAGTCCCCACCGCGATGAAAATCACCAGGGCCTTGTCCACTGCCTTGGCAATATCGGTGGTAAAACTTAACCGGCCGGCCTTGACTCCCTTGGCCACGAGTTCCGTGATTCCTGGTTCATAAAAAGGGACCTCTCCTTTTTCGAGCTTTTCGATCCGCCCGGCATCGTTATCCATGCAAGTCACATTAACGCCAAACTCGGCAAAACAGGCCCCTGTGACAAGTCCCACATAACCGGTTCCAATGATGCTGATGTGCATCGTGTTCCACCTCCAGCGCTTCGACGACCTTCCCAGATCTCCTTTCTTAGGAGCCTGTCGAACACCTGCAGTCCTCTCCTTAAACGGAGAGCAGTATAGCAACAGGCCTCTCCGTGGGCAACGAATCACCAACATCGGCGACAGGTTTACCCAGCGCCGCGTGCCACTTTGTTGACTCGCAAGAAACCCCGTGAGTACAATCCGATGCCCCGTTGGTCGCTGTGATTGCGCAAGGGCTCGCGATGCTCGTTTTTCTCTCCTCCATACCGCTTTCCAGCGCGTGCACATTTCATTATTGAATGACTCGTTCCACCCCCCATGTCTCCCGTGGCGTTCTCCTGTTCACGGCCCTGGTGACCGGCGCCGTCGTCATGGCCCTAGAGATCGTCGGCAGCCGCCTGTTGGCGCCAGTTTTCGGCAATTCGCTCTATGTCTGGGGAGCCTTGATCGGCGTGATCCTGGCGGCGATGAGCAGCGGCTACGCCTTCGGAGGCTGGATGGCCGACCGCTACACGGGCGGCGGCGTGTTGGCCGCCCTTCTGCTTGGCTCTGGCAGTTGGACCTTTCTCGTCGCCTGGGGGAACCAGCCGGTGCTCTTCGAGATCGAGAAGCTCGTGCAAGACCCTCGGTGGGGCCCTTGCCTGGCTGCGACCGTGTTGCTCGCGCCGCCGGCGTTCGGACTGAGCGGCGTGCTGCCGGCCATGCTGCGACTGGCGGTGGCAGACATGGCTCACATGGGATTCCACACGGGCCGCATGATCGCCCTTTCGACAGTCGGCAGTTTGGCCGGCACCTGGGGAACGGCGTTTTTTCTCCTCTCGTGGATCGGCACCCAGTCGCTCCTCACGTGGCTGGGGATCATTCAAGTAGGACTGGGGATCCTCTGGCTTCGTTTCAGCGCTCAGCTCCGTCGCTCCATCAGCCTGACACTGGTGGGAGGGGCAGTGCTGTCTGGCATCCTGGCATGGTTTCCCATTGCGCGGCTGAACCAACCAGTCCATCAAGAAGACAGCCCGTACCAACAGGTACGGATTCGTGAAGATGAGCTGTTTCGCTATCTGATCCTGGACCGTACGTTCCACGCCACCATGTGGAAAGCCGACCCAGTTGCCCTCTTTCTCCCCTACAGTCAACTGATGGTGGCAGCGCTCGCCCTCACGCCAGAGCCCAAACGGGCACTCATCCTCGGCCATGGAGGAGGATCGATTGCCAAGTGGCTAGCCCATCAGTGGCCAGCCTTGGAAGTCGATGTCGTCGAGGTTGATCCCATCGTTGTGCGTATGGCGGAGGTCTATTTTGACTATCACCCTCCGGCCACTCACCACGTCGTCGTGAAAGACGCCCGGGTCTTCTTACGAAACACAGACCAGACCTACGACGTCATTTGGATCGATGCCTTCGCGCGAGACATGATCCCGTTTCATTTGACGACCGTTGAGTTTTTTGCTCTGGTGCGAGCGCACTTGGCACCGGAAGGAATCGTGGCGGTCAATCTCGCCTCATCCGGCACGGAGGGAGACCTAGCCAGGGCTGCATCGGTCGTTCAGACCATGAAACGGAGCTTTCCGACGATCGAAACCTTTGCAGTCGAAGGTCCCTGGAAGACCGGCATGACCCTGGCCAGAAATCTGATCTTTTTCGGAGGACGTCCGATCGAAACTGGCTCGATCGACGAGATCGTGAACAAGATCACCAACATGGCCATGCAACGGCGAGTGCCGATCGAAGCCATCGCGCTCCTCAGCACCCACCGAACCGAACCCTGGCCGGCCGGCATCGAATTGACCGATGATTTCGCGCCGTACGATCTGCTGATCGGACGGGAACAGGGAGCGCATCAACGGGAGGACCGGGGCTCCTAACGTCACCCCTGTTGCCGACGGCACAGCGACAGCTCCCGTGACACATGGACAGCACTAGAAAGAAACGCACCAGCGCACCCCTTTTCGACCGCTACATCGGCATCGACTATTCCGGCGCGAAGACCCCGACCGAAAGCCTGAAGGGGTTACGGATTTACCTCGCCGACCATGACCACGATCCGGCAGAGATCCTCCCTCCACCAAGCAGGCGCCGCTATTGGACACGCAAGGGTGCCGCGCAATGGTTGCTTGAACGATTGAGCGAACCAATCAGAGCTCTGGTCGGCATCGATCATGGCTTTTCTTTCCCTCTGCAATATTTTGAGCAACACCGGCTGCCGCTCGATTGGCCGGCGTTTCTTGAAGACTTTCACCGCCACTGGCCGACCGACGAAGACCATGTCTCGGTTGATGATGTCCGATACGGCGGAGTCGGCACGGGACAGGCTCGCCTGGGCCATCCCCGGTGGCTGAGACTGACCGAGCAACGGGCTCGCGCGGCCAAGTCGGTCTTTCGGTTCGACGTGGAAGGATCGGTCGCCAAATCCACCCACGCTGGTTTGCCGTGGCTGTTGATGATCCGCCGGCTGGCTGGAACACACATCCACTTCTGGCCCTTCGATGGATGGGAGATTCCCTCCGGGCTCTCAGTCGTCGCGGAGGTCTATCCCTCGCTCTGGCGGCGAGAAATCCCAACAGAGGGACGCACACCGGATCAACAAGACGCCTATGCCGTCGCCGCATGGATGAGGAAGAGTGACCAGGCTGGCACCTTGGCCGGCTACTTCTCACCGACCTTGACATCGGCGGAACGAGCGCAGGCCTCTATTGAAGGCTGGATCCTCGGTGTTCGCTGAGTGGAACTCAAAAGATGTTCATCCGCATGGACAAAGGTCATTCTTGTCCATGCCGACGTAGGTACGTTTTCAACCGGTCAAAACGCTGATCGGCTTCGAGGTTAGGCGCCGCAGCCTGGATTGCTTCCAGGCAGGCGCCAAGCTCACTGGGCGGCCACTGGGTCTGGTCGCCGACCACGCGACTCAACAAGTCAAGAGCCGCTTCAGAGAACCGGCCACAGAGACCGGATTCATGGAGCTTATAGACAAGATCTTCAGGGTAGTCCAGCGGTTGCAGCCAGTCTCGCAGTTGGGCCACTGCCTCCGGCAAGGCATCACCAGCCGCCACACACAGGCGGCCGAAACACTCCGCAACAACGGGCGATGCATGGACCTTGTTCTTCGGCCAAATATCTCGCAAGTACGGCACAACACGATTGGTCCAGAAATCGCCCCGTTGATCGCCGGCACCCTCCACCGCCCTCACTAAGGCCCGTGCCGCCTCGTGCAAGCCATCTTGCGGCAAGGCACGGGTCGCGGTCGCCAGTTCAGCCACAGTGAAGGTGTCCCCTCGATCGAGGGTGGCAAACATCAGCACGGCCGCGTACTGTTTTCCGTCCCTGCCGAGTTGCCCATAGTGGCTGGCGGTGTCGAGAAACGCAGTCTTGAATGCCTTCATCTCCATCAAGGGGCGGTACAGTCGCGGCGACCAGAGGAACCCCTCCCACGCAGCCCGTGCTTCAGCCTCGGAGCGGTTCCAGTCGAAAAGCGGCAGCAGATGTTGCAGGGTCCAGTCACGGTCCACGCGAAACAAGGTGATAACATGGGCAGCCAGCAAAACGCGGCCATGCCGGAACTTCTCGATAGTGGTGTTGCACAGATCCGTGAAGATGCGCTTTACCTCCTCCGGCAACCCTTGGCCGTCTTCCAGTCCTTGACATTCCCACCAGCGTACAAGTGCCACGGTCACGTGACCCACCGGGTGATTGATGGCGATCTCAACCATGTCGTCGGTTGTCGTGCCTTCATGATCCTCATCTCTCAGCTCCAGAATACGTCGCGCAAGCGCGAAAAACCGTTGCTCATGCTCTTTGAAGTCCCCGGCAACCTCCTTGAGCCAATAACTCATAGGATGGGTCAATGCCTGCAACGGCGCATCGGGAGCCTCGGCCAACACTGCTGCCAGAAGACGCCGCGGCCGGTTGAGGTGAGTTTTCTTGGACCAAGCGTAGAACGCTTCTTCCCACCGATCGACCGGCCACACTCCCTCCTTGGCCAAGGCATACAAGGCGCACACGACGGTCGGGAATTTCTTTTGACAGAGCTGTTTCCAGTCGTCTTGTCGCCAACGGTCCCTGGCGGGGTGCCGCTTGAGCCATTCGACCAACTCTTTGCGGCGACGGGGTGTTGCGTGGAACGTGCGCCACTCACTCCCATCACCCATCGGAACAGGAAACTCGTCTCGCTCATCTGCGGCCAAGGTCCATTGCGGATACTGAGCCGACAGGGCATCCAGGCGATCTTTGGCATCGCCGTCCAGAGGTACCCCGGTAGCGGCAACCTTGGCCAGGCGTAGCCAGACCCCCCGGTCCACGATCCTCGTCCAACGCTCGGGCTCGATATCGTCTTTGAACATCGCACGCGGTGGGCCGGCGAGGATGGCATCCACCAACACACGGCGCATGGGCTCGTCGAGTCGCGGTGCCAGCGAAACCAGCAAGCGCATGGTCTCGCGCTGGGTCTCCACCGACCAGAGCCACCAGCGGTCATCCGACAGTAGCCAGTCGAGTGCGCGGCAAGGCGGAATCACTCTGTCCTGCGCGGCGGCGAAGAAAGCCAACCGCCGCTTGGAGGAGCTGTTCGGGAACGTCTGGACCGTTGCGGACGAACTGCATGGCGCGATCCTACCCCTCTTGCGAGCCCCTGTCATCAGTCACACGGGCCGCTCCCACCGAACGCCAAAGGTATCGGTCGAACGCACGTCGCGCAAGACATGAAGCGCCTTGGCGGCAACCACGGACCGGCACTGAAATTTTCTCGACGAGCTGCCGGCAGCAGAGTGGTTGCCGGATGTGAGGCGCCGAGACGCGACGACGGCGCATATCCGGTGAAGTTCCACAAATAAAAAAGGGGGAGCCCGAAGGCTCCCCTCTTCGATCGCCACGGGGGTGGCAATCTTAACTCCTTAACTGACGCGGTGGTTTAGAACCGGCTGCGTCGCTTGCCGCCATCAAATCGCTTACCACCGCCGAAACGGGGCTCCTGCGGTCTGGCCTCGTTCACGGTCAGGGTGCGTCCGTCCATCTGAGAGCCGTTCAGCGCGCTAATCGCCGCCTCGGCCTCCTCTCGCGTGGACATTTCCACGAAGCCGAAACCCCGCGACTGCCCCGTGAACTTGTCCGCGATAATGCGGGCGGATTCCACCGTCCCATGCGCCGCGAACAATGAAGTGAGTTGTGAATCGGTCGCCGAATACGGCAACCCGCCGACGTAAAGTTTTGAACCCATCTGGGTCCCTCCTTAAAAATTGATAATGACATTGTCCGTGACGCGAGAACATCTACGAGAGGAAAGCAGGAACCACTGACGCGCTTCGCGAGGCGACGAGGGTCAAACTTCCGATCGGACTCTCGGTACCAACAATATCGGTGACGGGCCGTTTTTCTTTCACCTTCCGTAAGGCCCCATTCCGGAAGACTATGTTGCACCATAGCAGAACGGACGACAAATAGCTACTCTGACGATCCGTCATGCTATCCCTCCTGCTCGCCGCCGTCAGACTTGTCAGGACCGCTGCACGACGCTGTGCGCCTTCAGGCGCAAGATTGGCTCCAAGGAGACCCAGTCAGGAACGAGGCTCTTGCGGCCCCCATCGCCATCCAGCCATAGCGGGATCTCCTCCATCGCACGGCGCCGGCCTCGCATTTTCTCCGCCTTGCGAAGGGCGAGCCGGCTATCCTTCTCTTTGCTCTTTCTCTTTGCTCTTTGCACCTTTTGCCAATGCCTGCAGTGTTTTCCCCGGTTGCCCATTGGCTGACGTCGTTTTTTCTCCTCGTCCAATAGACCTCTCAGCGGCGGCGTTTGTTACGCCACCGTCATGTGCTTAGATGACGAGGCAACGGTGACGAATTACTCGGTCGCCCCTCGTCGCCTCACGTCCCTAGCCCCCGCCAGATCTCCACTTTCCGACTCAACATCCTTGACTTGGGCACGGACCCCTCCCCCTAATCCCCTGCTGGCCATCGCAGAGACCGCCTGCCTAATCGAGTCGATAGAGGGCGACTCTTTATTTTCCTGTGGCGCGGAGAGCCCCAACACCTCCCACCGAATCGTCGGCTTTCGCGCCTGCGCACGTTTGCGATTCTTAGGCCATGGCCCCTGACTCGATGCTCTCTTGTTCATCGTCGTGCCTCCTTTGAGTGATCGATTGAGTGATCAATTCATAATCCACTCTGCCGCTGCCATGCTGACCAGCATTCCCTCCCTCACCCAGGGAGAAAGACCGTTCTATCCATGGAACGGCACAACTAGGCCCCTCATCTCACGTCATACACGCTGGAGAGACGAAAGCGATTCGCGCGAGGACCGTAACCAGGCAGGATAGCGCGAGACGAGTCGTTCGCGAGCGTGGGTCACTGTACCATGCGGAATGCTCGGAGTCCAAGCCCCCTACAGCAGCTTCCTTCTGACACACGGCCACGCCAGAGAAGAGGTCAGCGCTGTTTTCATCCACGGGCCAAAACAGGGGAAGGGGACAGGCTACTTTTCTGGGATTTCCGTGGTCGGATGCGCGGGTGCCTGGTGGATTCCAGACCCCACTGGTCGATTCCAGACCCCAATAGAGTGGCAATCATCACGTACCAGTCTGCTGCCCGAAGGGTTGCTGTCGGTCCTCGCAAGTGGGCAGCGTGGCACGCCCATGATCGAAGATGGGCTGTTTGATCCACACAAGCTGGTCGACAGAGGTCTCAAAAGGAGCGGAGTGCACAGATGTGGCAATCACAGGCTCGCCCAGGACCAGCCCCTCGCATGTTCGACGCCTGGGGCATGAGGCAGACGCCAAAGCGCTTTAACGGGGAAAGTGGCTTTCGGCGAGCCAGTCGAGAGTCGGGGATATGTTCCGCGGGTTGGTGTCGAGACTTCGATAAAGAGCCCACCACTCGAGAGATTGGAAATGGTGGAGGCGCCGGGAGTTGAACCCGGGTCCGAAGATCGTCAGTGCACTGGTTCTACATGTGTAGCCGGTGTTTTGAATTCGCCGCCGCCCACGCCCATCGGCAGGCTTAGAACGGCCGCTAGCCCAGCATTGTCTCGTCCTCGGCCGCTGAGCACCGACCTTGGACTAGCCCGCTGCATCCGCGCCGTTCCACCCCCGCGGGCCTCAGATGGAACGACGTCACGGCTTCATTAAGCCGCGAGTGCCAGTTCGTGATTGGCAGTTGCTTGTTTCCCGGAGGTTTAACGAGTCCCCGAGAGCTCGACATGCGGCAGTGACCTCCGTATCCCCGTCGAAACCGGTCGCCCCCTTTCCCAATGAGCCCGAACATTCAACTCTGAGACTCCATGCCAAACACGTCAGGTTATCGAGATTATGCCTTTAGCATAACAATCATACCGCACCGGTCAAGCCTACGCCAATCTGGGGGAGCGAAGCAGGCCAGGCCGGTCACGCGCTCCTAAACCGGCTCACCTTCGCGAACAGAATTGCCCCGAGAGGGAGAGCCAGTCCTAAGAGGAGTTGGGTGATTAGGAGATGGCCCAGTTGACTATAGTCGGCAGGTGTTTGGATCAGCCCCGTTGCAGGGTCCCTCACCTCGCGGGTCACGACGAAGATCTCGTTGAGATACTTGGTGCCGAGTTGGCTCAACGAGAGGGCCAGGTTGGTAAACGACGCCATGACCGCAAAAAATGTCGCCTTGAGATTGCCCGGCGCGGAGTTGGCGATCCAGGTCAACATGGGGATCATCGAAATTTGGCCAAGCGGTGATTCGAGAGCCGTATCAATGATCGCGATGAATCGCGCATCGACGACCCCGCCAGTCATGCGCGCCGTCCATTCGTGCAATCCGTAGTACATACTGACGATGGGAAGGCTCAAGCCCGACCCCACGATTGTCAAAAATCCCACCACGTAGGCGATCGACCGTTCAGCCATGAACCGCCGAAAGATGAACATGCCGGCCAGCGCCAACGTGTTGCTGATCAACGAGAGCTCGGACAGAAATTGCTGGTCAAACCCCAGGTGATCAATCATCCACCACGTCGTGCCCGGTCCCGTGCCGGGGATGGCGCGAAACACGAACACCACCACGGCCGTGCCGACCAAGGTCCGTCTCTTGTCCCCCTCCAATTCCTTGACCAACCTGCCCATGAGAAACAGCACAATCCCCATGGAACCAGCAAAGACGATCTCTTCCCGATAAGGAAGGCTGCTCATGCCGACCGTGACCGTAAACAAGACAAACAAGAGACTCCCCGCCAAGATCCACCAGTTGGGCTTGGTTGGTTCTTCCGTCTGCTCCCGCGCTTCAATCATCCGCTCCGCCTGTTCGAGGGTAAATCCCTGTCGGATAAGTTGCTCGCGGTGACGCCGTCGGATCACCCACGCCGCCGCCAATCCCAAGACCGAAATGAACGGGATGACCAGCGCCAGCAGATACACCCGCTGATAAATCGTGACGAGCGCCTCTTGCGGCAAACCTTCCGTGCCGCTGAAGATGGAAACATTGACCAGCGCCACGAGGATGCCGCCGCCCACGATCGCCACGCGGCCCAGCGTCTGCATCGTGGTGTGCATGAGCTTGCGTTCTTCTTCGGAGAACGGCAGGCCCCGCTCGTTCACGCGGGGGACGGCCTCCACCGTCATGGCATCGGCCACGGCATCTTGGATCACATAGCCAATCGGAGCGAGCAAAGTGCTGATCACAAACCAGACCTCCGCTGGCAGAATGGCCGTCATCGCATCCCGCTGGCCGATCAATGCCGCCATGATGCCTAGGCTGGTCGCCAGCAAACAGGCGCCCACACCGATCAACCAGCCTTTCCATCGCCAGAGCAAGTCAACCATATGGCCGATGGGCATTTTGAGCGCCCAGGGAATGCCAGCCCAAAATCCCAGAGCAGCGAGAAACGAGGCAGAGAGCCCGAGATAGTCCTTGACGAAAAACGTGCCAACGATGCCGGTGAGGCCAGAAATCCCGTAGGCGAGGTAAACCATCAACGGCGGGAGGTAGGATAGCCGCATCTCCCGACCGAGTGACAGGATGTTCCGATCAATCCATTGAAACAGGCCGGTGTTCACCGAACGGCATCGCTTTCTGAACGGTCCGGGGGAGGAACGGACATCGTCGAATCACATGACAACCCCCCCGCCCACTTGAATCGTCTGTCCGGTCAGCCAGCGGGCCTGCTCGCTCACGAGAAACGCCACCACATCGGCGATGTCCTGAGGCATGCCCAGCCGCTTAAATGGCGAGAGTTGAATGCCGGTTTGCCGGTAGGCATCGGTCATCATACCGGTTTCGGTAAAGCCGGGCGAGACGGTATTGACCGTGATGCCGCGCGGTGCCAGTTCGTGCGCTAATCCCTTGGTGTATTGCTCCAACGCGGCCTTGCTGCCGAGATAGGCTGTTGCCCTGGGAAAACTCATGCGCGTGGCGCAGGTTGAGATGTTGATAATGCGCCCTCCATCTTTCATGACCTGCGCCGCTTCCTGCATGGCGAAGTACGGCCCCTTGGCATGGAGCGCCATGAGAAAATCGAAATCATCCTCCGTGGTTTCGCCCATCGACTTTGGCATGAACTTGCCGGCATTGTTGACCAGAATATCTAAGCGACCAAATTGGACAACCGTGTCTCGCACCAGCCGCCGTGCCTCTGGCACGTGGGTCATGTCCGCCTGAACAGCCATGGCCTTGCCTCCTTTGGCCTGGATCCCGGTCACCACTTGTTGGGCCTTCTCCGAACTTGTCGAATAGTTCACCACGACGATCGCGCCGTCTTCGGCGAACCGTTCCGCAATCGCCCGTCCAATTCCGCTCGAAGCCCCCGTCACAATCGCGACTTTTCCGGTGAGGATCCCCATCAATTCGTTCCTTTCTGTAGTCCGCCGATCCGTGACACCCTTCTCGCTCTGGTCCTTCTTCAACCAACGACGCTTACCGTTCTCACGACGTCACCTCTTCTTGCACCTGATCGCCATGACAGTCTACTTTTGCTTGGCCCGATCGACAGCCTGCCA
Organism: Nitrospira sp.; assembly: GCA_024331045.1. GTDB lineage: Bacteria > Nitrospirota > Nitrospiria > Nitrospirales > Nitrospiraceae > Nitrospira_D. Next base: position 23,623 of record JANDJC010000004.1, on the reverse strand, counting down.
GAGATACCACGTGGCAACCGTGCGGTGGGGTTTCCATCGCTCGCCGTAGCGTCTCACGCGCTCCGGTGTCGGCATGATGCGCAGGCCGTACACCAAGCGGACGCCGTTGCGCACGCCAAAGTCGGTGACCGGCAGAATATCGGGGCGGCCCAACTGAAAAATCAAGAGCATTTCGACCGTCCATCGGCCGACCCCCCGTACTACCGTCAGCCGCTCAATGATGGCCTCGTCATCCAAGCGCGAGAGTTCTCGCTTGGCCGGTACGGTCCCATCCAAAGTCTTTTCGGCCAGATCACGCAAGGCTGCGATCTTGGATCGAGAAAATCCTGCCGCTCTGAGCGACTCCTCGGACAAGGCTAAAATCTGCTCAGGGCGTGGGAATCTCTGGCCCGGGCACTGCGCAACCAAGCGTCGGATGATACTCTCCGCCGCCTGGGCATGAAGTTGTTGATAGGCAATCGCGCGGGCCAAAGATTCGAAGAGGGTTCGGCGCCGGTCGGGGCGCAGCGTGCAGGGGCCCACGTCACGGATCAATCGTCCCATCACCGGATCGACCTTCGCGAGGTGGGCTTCGGCCTCGGAATGATGAGTCACCGTCGTCAAGGGAACAACCAGCAGGGAGCTCCCCACTCGCCTCCAAAGACAAGAGAAGAAACTGGGTGCCGGCGACGGGGGGCCACCTCCCGCTCGCGGAGCGCATCGGGCAAGAGATTTGGATCACCGGGATAGCCGATGGCCATCATGGCAACCGGCTCATATTCACGAGGAATGTTCAATTCCTTGCGCGCCTGCTCGGCATCGAAGCCTGCCATCTGATGGACGATCAATCCAAGCGCCGTAGCTTGGATCGCTAAATTCTGGACCGCCATGCCAGTATCGTGCAGGGCGTGTCGATTGAGCTCACCGGTTTTCCCAAAAGACCGGCCGGCCACCGATAGCACCAGCACAGGAGCACGCACAGCCCAGACCCTGTTTCCTTCCACCAGGCAAGCAAACAGCCGATTCCACCGCGCCTCGTCCCCCTTCGTGGCGACGATAAACCGCCAGGGCTGCTCATTATTGGACGACGGCGCCCAGCGGGCTGCCTCAAATAGGCTCTGTAATTTCTCCCGTTCAACCGGTTGGTCGGCAAACGCGCGGGGACTCCAGCGCCTGGCCAGCAGGTCATGAATCGGATAATCCGCCGGTGCAGGTTTATCCATCTCCGCTCCTCTCCTTTCTCTTTCCTCGCTCTTCCTATCCTTCCCGCCTATTCTTGCTTGCCGCTTCATCAGCCGTCTCAGTCATTTCCGGCGACCAGCCTCCGCCCAGCGCCTTATACAACTGCACCACCGACGCCAGGTGCAACCGTTTCGTTGCGATTAACCCCAATTCGGCTTCAAAGAGGTTGCGTCTCGCGACGAGCACGTCGAGATAATTGGCCAGCCCTGCCTTATAGCGTAACTCCGCCAATCGTAGCGACGATTGGAGCGCTTCTACCTGCTGCTTTTGGGCTTCATGCTGGGATCGCGCCGCACTGACCGCCGCCAGCGCATCCTCCACCTCTCGAAACGCTGTTAGCACCGCCTGCTCATACTGCGCCAGGGCTTGTCGTGCCTGGGCTTCAGCCGCCTCTTGCTGAAACCCTAAGATCGGAGCGCTCAACAATGGACCGGCGATCCCAGCTCCAGCGACACCGAATAACGCCGGATCGCTAAACAGCAGCGATAGTTCGGGATGGGCTACACCCAAAAGTCCGGTCAAGGTGATTTTGGGAAACCGTTCCGCCTGGGCCACCCCGATGCGGGCAGTCGCTGCCACCACCTGTTGCTCCGCAACGAGCAGATCAGGGCGCCGCTGTAGCAGTTCCGACGGCAAACCGGCTGGCACCTGGGGCGGAATAAGCTGATCCCGCAACCCCCTGCCACGTGGAATCGTGGAGGGCTTGCGCCCCACCAGCACGCTCAGATGGTGTTCCACTTGCGCCAGTTGTCGTTCCAAATCCGCGATACGCGCCTCGGCACTGGCGCGCTCGGACTCGAATTGGTCGAGGTCCAATCGAGAACTCAAACCCTGTTTCAGGCGAGCTCGTGCAATGCGCACTGATTCCTCCCATGACTCCAAGGTCCGTTTCGCGATGTCAAGCTGGGCATCCAACTGCAGCAGCGTGAAGTAGGCCTCGCCCACGGCGCTGACAAGCTGAATCGCCACCGCGCGGCGATTTTCTTCCTTGGCAAGCAGGTCGGCCCGGGCCGCTTCGTTGGCTTTTCGGATCCGCCCCCAGAGATCAACCTCCCACGCCAGATTGCCCAGTAGATAATAATTGAAGGGGCTCGCGAAGCCAGGGAACAGGAAGTCCGCCTTGCGGCCGGCCGGCAGACTCGCCGTGGCTGTCACCCCCGGCATGAAGTCCGATCGGGCGATCAGAGCTCGGGCACGAAACTCGTCCACGGCGGCGACAGCCCGTTGCATGTCTTTATTTTCCGCCAACGCCGTCCGAATGAGAGTCTGCAACTGCTCATCCTGCAGCAGGTCCCACCAGGCCACATTAGCTAGGGACGGCAGATCTGCCGATCCCTCGGCCAAGCGGAACCGATCCTCTCCTTGAAGTGTGGGTCGTGAATAGGTCGGTCCCAAAGAGCAGGAGGCGAGCGCCAACGAGAGCACAATGGTCAGGATCGTCCGCACGGCTACCCTACCCGTTCCTCTGACAATGGCGCTGCCGAAGCCATAGAGTCCATCACCGGACGGGAGCGCCGTCCACTGAGTTTCTTCAGCAGGACGTAAAACAGTGGCACGAAGAAGATCGCCAAGAACGTGGCGGACAACATGCCGCCCAATACGCCAGTGCCGATGGACTGGCGACTGGCCGCGCCGGCGCCTTTGGCGATCACCAACGGGAACATCCCGAAGATAAACGCCATCGAAGTCATGATGATCGGCCGAAATCGCAACCGAGCTCCCTCGATCGCCGCTTCAATGAGAGGGCGCCCCGCTTCATATCTCGTGTTAGCAAACTCGACGATGAGAATGGCATTCTTCGCCGAGAGTCCGATCAACGTCACAAGGCCAATCTGGAAGTAGATGTCATTTTCAAACCCCCGCAGCCATACGGCCGTCAATGCCCCAAACACAGCGAAGGGAACTGCCAGAATCACGGCAAACGGCACGACCCAACTCTCGAACTGCGCTGCCAGCACCAGAAAGACCATCAGCAACCCGATCGCAAACACCTGGCCCGACTGGCCACCGGCCCGCCGTTCCTGGAACGAAATGTTGCTCCAATCAATGGCATAACCCTGGGGAATCAGAACTTCCTGAGCCACCCGTTCCAAGGCATCGAGTGCCTGGCCGGAACTATAGCCGGGCGCGGCAGCTCCTAACACCAAGGCAGTATTGTAGCCATTGAAGTGGTTGACGGGATCCGGCCCGCTTTGAAACTCCGTGGTCACCACCGTATCGAGTGGCACCATGGAGGTGCCGCGTTCGTTCTGAGCCCGGACATAGATCTTGGACAAATCCTGCGGCGTCGATCGATAGGCCGGGTCCGCTTCCGTCTGCACATGATAAACACGGCCGAATTTGACAAAGTCATTGATATAGAATGTCCCGAAGTAGGCTTGCAACGTATCGAAAATATCGGAGATGGGGATGCCCAACGCCTTCGCCCGCTCGCGGTTCACATGGGCATAGAGGCGAGGAGACGACACGCGGAAATTGGTGCCGATCTGGCCGATCGCCGGTTCTTGTTTGGCCCGCTCGATAAACTGTTGCGCCACGGCGGCGAACTCTTTGAAATCATGCCCCGCCGGATCCTGCAATTGGACTGAAAACCCTCCCACCACTCCCACACCCCTGATCGGAGGAGGATTGAAGGCCAAGAGCAGGGCTTCGGGAATTTTTGCAAATTCTGCGTAGGCCGCTCCTACCAAGGCCCTCGCATGGTACTGCGGTTCCGGCCGTTCATCCCACAAGACCAGCGGCACGAACATAGTTGCTGCGTTCGGTCCCCTCGTACCAAACACAAAGTTTTGACCGGACAAGGCATCTGTCGAATGGACCGCAGGAATGGCCTGGAAGAACCGTTCAACCCGCTCTAACACCGCATCGGTGCGTTGTCGGGACGCGCCATCCGGTAACTGCGCCACGACGATGAAGTAACCCTGATCTTCTTCTGGAAGAAAACTTTGCGGAATCCGCTGAAACAGTCCGACACAGACCACCAGCAATCCACCGAACGTGAGCATCACCAGCACCGGTCGTCCCACCAACTTGCCGACTGACCAGACGTATCCCTGTTGTGCTCGCCCAAATAGCCGGTCAAAGAGGCGCCAAAACCAATTCCGCTCTTCCTGATGGGGTGTCAGCACCACCGCGCAGAGGGCAGGACTCAAGGTTAAGGCCACGAATCCCGACACCGTTACAGAGATGGCAATGGTCGCAGCAAACTCTTTGTACAGCGCCCCCGTCACTCCGCCGATAAAGCCGACGGGCACAAAGACAGAGACGAGCACCAGTACAATGGAGATGATCGGCGTGGTCACTTCGGTCATGGCCCGTTTGGCCGCCTCTTTGGGCGAGAGCCGATCCTCCCGCATGTGGCGCTCGACATTCTCCACGACCACGATCGCGTCATCGACGACAATTCCAATGGCCAGCACCATGCCGAACAGGGTGATGGTATTGATGGAAAAGCCCAGCGCCGCCAATCCAATGAACGTCCCGATCAGCGACACCGGCACAGCAAGAAGGGGGATGATCGTGGCGCGCCAGGTTTGAAGGAACAGGTACACCACCAAGATCACGAGCACCATCGCCTCGCCCAGCGTCTTGACGACTTCTTTGATGGAAATCTCGATAAACCGGGTCGTGTCGTAGGGAACGTCGTAAGACATGCCCGGTGGGAAATGCTTGGCCAACTCATCCATCTGCTCTCGCGTGCGACGCACCGTATCGAGCGCGTTCGCCCCCGGGGCCAGAAACGTTAGGATGAACGTGGTCGGTTTGCTGTTCCACCGTCCCGCCAACGAGTAGGATTGGGCTCCCAATTCGACCCGCGCCACATCTTTCAACCGGACGAGCGAGCCGTCCGGCAACGCCCGCACAATCAGTTCCTCAAATTCTTTGACGTCCGTGAGCCGCCCCTTGGTGATAATGGGGACCGTCATTTCGGTTCCGGGCAGGGCCGGTTCGCGGCCAATCGTGCCGGCCGGATAGTCCCGATTCTGTTCACGGATGGTGTTGATGATGTCGGACGGCGTCAGGTCAAGCCGGGCCATGAGCAGCGGATTTAAAATGATCCGCATGCTGTATTGCTGCTGTCCAAAGACGAGGGCATCGCCCACCCCCTTGACTCGCTTGAGCTCGTCAACCAGCCGCAACGTCGCGTAGTTGGACAGAAACACCGCGTCATGCCGCGGATCAGTGGACTTGAGGGCAATAACGATGACCAAATCCGGCGACAGTTTTTTGACCGAGATCCCCTGGCGAACCACTTCGGGCGGGAGCTGCGGCTCGGCCAGCTTTTGACGGTTCTGCGTCTGCACCTGCGCCATGTCGGGATCCGTCCCGATTTCGAACGTGAGCTTGATCGAGACGTGCCCATCGTTGCTGCTGGTCGATTCGAAATACAACAGATTGTCGACGCCGGGGAGCGTGATCTCGATCGGCCGCGCCACCGCCTCGGCTGCGACTTCGGCGCTGGCTCCCGGATAATCAGCGTCGATCTGCACGACCGGCGGAGTAATTTCCGGAAACTGCGCGATCGGCAGAAATCGCATGGCCAGGAGCCCCATCACCACGATCACGATGGAGACCACCGAAGCCGTAATTGGTCGATCAATGAAGGTATGGGAAATCACGGCTTAACTCTGCGGGGGAGCGGCGGCAGGAGCTGGCGCCTCACCAGATGAACCAAAGGACACGGCCTTGACCGAGACGCCGGGGGCGATCTTCATCAGCCCGTTCACTACCACCCGATCTCCGGCTTTGAGCCCTTCTTCGATCAGCCATTGTGTCCCCTTCCAATCGGACGCCACCACGGGCCGCATTTCGATCTTTTCTTCGTTATTCACGACGAACACGAACTGACCGGCTGGACTGTGAAGGACCGCCCGCTGCGGAATGAGAATCGCCTCACTCTTGACGTCGCCCTTGAAACGGACCTTCACAAACTGGCCCGGCAACAAGGTTCGATTGGGATTAGGGAACGTCATCCGGACCTCGCGGGCCCCCGTTTCCGTCCGCAGGCCCGGTTCCAACAGATCCAGCACACCCTCTTGGGGATAGACGGTATCGTCCATCAAGGTGAGTACGCCGCGCAGCTTATACACACCCGGATGCTGAATGCGCTTCGCCTCGATATCGCGTTTTCGTTTCAGGATGAAGGTCTCCGGCACGCTGACGACGACGTACATCGGATCGACCTGGTGAATGACGGTCAGCAAATCGGTTTGCGCCGACACCAATCGCCCTTCGTAAAAGCGGCTCCGTTCGATCAGTCCGTTGATCGGCGCCGTGATCAACGTGTTGTCCAAATCGAACTGCGCCTTGACCAGTTCGGCCTGCGCGGCTTGCAGCTGGGCCCTCGCGGCCAGCTCCTGCGCCACCGCGTCATCGACGTCTTTTTGGCTCACGGCCTGCTCCGCCAGCAACGGCTTGACGCGGGCGAGATCTTGCGTTGCTTGGACCAATCGCGCTTCCGCCTGTGCGACCTTGGCCTTCGCAGCCGCTACTGCAGCTTGAAATGGCACCGGGTCAATCTGATACAGCCGATCACCCTTCTTGACGTCACGGCCTTCCCGATAGAGCACGGCTTTTAAAATGCCGGTCACTTGTGAGCGGATCTCAACCGGTCGGGAGGCCTCTGCCTGCCCGATGAACTCCGGCTCATCGGGAACTGGTTGCGTCACCACCGTGATGACCTCAACCTGCGGAATGTTTTGCACGGGCATCGAGCCGGCTTCCTGTTTGCAACCGGCCGCAAACATCAGCAGACTCCCGACCAGAACGACAACAACGGGTGCGGACGGCATGTTCATAGGTACCACTCGTTCAATTTCCCGACAGACGGCGACTGGTCAGTTTACCTCTCTGGGTTCTTCGTTCTCTACCGTGCGACGACCGACAGATGATGACCCGCCGATCGTCGTTCGATCGTCATTCTTTGAATCGATAGCCGGCCTTTTCGACGGCGCGCCGCACGGTATGGAAGACCGCTTCCGTATCGGAGTGGGGCATCACGGCAATGTCCGGAGCCGCTTGCAGTCTGGCCAGAATCTGTTCGGCTTCCGCGCCGGCCAACTCATCGCCCGTTGCGTACAATCCCTCCGGTCCTTCCTCGACCCCGTTATGCTCGGCAAGGATGTCGCGGAGCGTGCCGATCACCGAAGCCGTAGGCGTCGGCATCAGCAAGGACGCAATGGCGCCGTGATCGAGCCGGAGCTTGGGGGCCATGGGCCACGGACTTCCGCCCCGCCATCGCTGGATGGCCGGCAGCAGGATCTTTTCTTCCATGCCGATGTGCCGGAGAAGTCCGGCCCGGAATCGGTCGTACGATTCACGGTCCACCCGCTCCGGATCGGCAACGGCCCTCTCAAGCAACTCGTCGAGCCGCCGGTGATCTTCCACAAGGTAAGTGGCAATGGGTCCCCTCGCTCTTCCGCCTTCCTCTTCCATCGGCACCCTGCTCTTTTGTTGTCCCGTCTTCGTCTCTTCGCCACAAGCACCGGCGCCCGACAAAATTGACGTCCTCAATCCGCGTCGCGCTTCGCCGTGATCTCCTCCACAATGCCCCGCGTCATACAGCCGGAAGCACGAAGCGTCGCGCCTTCACTCCACAACCGCCTCAGCAACATTTTCCCCGCATCATCGATGAAGGTGACGTCCGATAAGTCGATCACCGCCGTCCGCCGCTGACTCGTGCTCAACTGACGCCAGCAGGTGTCCAGTTCGCTTACCCACGGTCCCGTGAGACGTCCTTCAACAATGAGCGAGATCGATTCTTCGCCAACACGATAACGTCCGGTAATTTTCAACATACTGAGCCCATGTGGTTCTTAGGCATACCCTTCACTGAGAATTCTCTGCCCCCCAGTTGTAAAGGCATCACGGCTCCGGCCTGCTCTGCCACGGTTTCTTCACCAGTTGAAGGAGCAACAGTCGTTCCAAACCGTCTTTCCTCTCTCCATCGCAAAGAAGCGCACGATACTTCCAACAGTTGGATCCTCTGAGCGACAGGCAGCAACGAAGGACAATGGCCGAGAGCCTTTCTTTCCTGCCGAAATAACGGCAAAGTGCCGATCAGTCGGCACTGAAAACGTTGTTACTTCGGCTAGAGCACTCGGCTTCGAAGGGGAAACCACTCCGGACGATGTCTCGAGCAGACAGGGGCGTAGGAAGGCCCGTTGCTAAGAAGGACGGGAGAGCCCCAGTTTCTTCATCTTAGATTGAAGGGTAGTCCGCTTCATCCCCAATCGCGCGGCGGCCCCGCCAGGCCCGCCGATCACCCAATTGACCGCCTCAAGAACCTGCCGGATATGGTCCCGCTCCGCCTCTTCCAAGGTGGCGAGCTGTCTGGGTGACGGCGGCACAACCGCTCTCAGTTCCGCCAGCGGCACATAGAGGTCCGGCCCTTGGGAGAGGATCACGGCTCGTTCGATCAAATTCTCCAACTCCCGAATGTTGCCCGGCCAACTGTAGGCCGACAGAGCAGCCATCGTCTCGGCGGGAATCGTTTCGATCCGTTTGTCCATCCGACGGGCCAATTTCTGGGCAAAGTAGCGGACGAGCAAAGGAATGTCTTCCCGACGATCGCGCAGGGGAGGGAGTGTCACCGGAAAGACGTTGAGACGATAATAGAGGTCGCTCCTGAACTGTTTCTCGGCGACCATGGTGGCCAGATCTCGGTTGGTCGCCGCCAAGAGCCGAACATTGACCTTGGTAGTCTTGGTGCTGCCGAGTCGTTCAAACTCCTGTTCTTGCAGCACCCGCAGCAGTTTGGACTGCAAATCAAGGGGAATATCTCCCACCTCGTCCAAAAACAGCGTACCGCCGTCGGCCAGTTCGAACCGGCCGATCTTTTGAGTGATCGCCCCGGTGAAAGCACCTCGTTCATGGCCGAACAATTCACTCTCCAAGAGTCCCGATGGAATGGCCGCACAGTTCAATTTCACGAACGTCCGCTCCCGCCGTCCACTGAGGTTGTGGATGGCGCGGGCGATCAGTTCTTTGCCCGTCCCGGTCTCCCCGAGAATGAGCACGGTCGAGTCGGTCGGCGCGACGATTTCGACCTGTTTTAAGACCCGCTTCAGCGCGGGGCTCTCCCCGACGATTTCCTCGAAGTTGTAATCGAGCCGAATTTCATCCTCGAGGTACAGTTTCTCCTTCGCCAACTTGTCCTTGAGCTCGGCGATCTCTTTGAACGCCAACACGTTCTCCACGGCGACGGCCACTTGCTTGGCGACCAGTTGCAGAAACTCGATGTCCTCTTCACTGTAGGCTTCCTTTTCCAGACTCAGAAACCCCATGGCGCCCAACCGTCGTCTCACCGTGGTCAGGGGAACGATGCAAAACGATTGGGCCCCATCCTCCCTCATGCACCTGACCACGTGGGGCCATCGGCATTCCTGCGACAGATCGGGCACGAGGAGCGCCTGCTGCGTTTGCCACACCAGTCCTGCGGGACTGTCATCGACCGGTCCTTCATGGCCTCCAATCAGATCGGCCGGCACGTTCGCTTGAATGGTCTGCAACCGCATGGTGTTCTTCGCAGGATCGTGCAGGGAGAGGGCGACAAAATTGACTTGCACGACGTGGGGGAGATAGCGGGCCAGGTCGCGGCACAGCTCGTCGAGATCTCGCTGCGCCGCGATCACCTGGGTCACTTCCAACAGGCCTTGGTACCGTTCGGCCAGCCCCTCACAAGGAGAAGTCAACGCGCGCTTCATAGGCATGCAGTATGACGCACCACGCGGCGCCGCCTCAAGGGGCGGAGGGATGATCGCCCCTGTTGCCGACCGCTCTGTCCGTCAGAGCGTCTGCCGTCAGAGGGTCTGGTGCGTGCCGTCGCAATAGGGAGGCGTCTTGGTGCGCTTGCACTGACACAAGGCCACCTCTTTCTGCTCCGTCACGGTGAACTCCACCGGCTCAAACTCCGTTCCTTGGTGAGAGCCGTCGCAAAAGGGTTGATCCCTCGACCGCCCGCAGGAACACCAGTAGTAGGTTCCCGGCTCAAACGACCGAACGGCCGGTTCTTTGGCTGCGATGCGGGGTTGTCCCATGGTTTGCCCTCCCTCTTTCAGTGGTTGGATCACCCAGAAGGTGACAAAGTATACCGTTTTCTCCTGAGCTTCGCACATCCACTTGTCAGGTTTTTCTTCTTTCTTGAATAAACCTCCGTCGGTGCAATGGCCAAACATCTGTACAGCGCCCCACATTTAATGAAAGGAGATGGCATGAGGAGTATCGGTTTCATAATCATTGCGGTTGGAGTCTTTCTAGCCCTTGGGGAAGGCGGTGACCCAGCGGCGTATGCAAAGACCATTGAAGCGGGAGATTCCAGTTCGAGTTGGAGTGGCACCGGTGAGCTCATGGAACTTGGCGACGGAGAACAGGTCGTCGATGGAATCAATGGAATCGTGGGAATCGTGAAGGGTGTGCTGATCTCGCGTCACAGAGACGGAGGCAAGATGATCGTTCACTCATCCAAGCTGGCCTGTCCGGTACGCGTGAATCTTAATAGAACCAAGGACTTTCAAGCCATGAACGGGCTTTGCACAATCGTTGCTCACCAAGGCAAGGACATCGCCCCTGCTAGTTGTAAGTGCACAGGAAACTTGAAAGAGTGTGAGGGGGAATTTACATTGACAGGTGGGGCCGGTGGATTCACTGGCATCTCAGGGACAACTCCTTTCCAAACCAGTATCGTCTTTGAGCTACAGGAAGGGAAAACTGGCCAAGCAATCGGATATGCAGTCTGGCCGAATCTGACTTATACACTGCCCTCACGATCTTCGCTGCCCGTTCCTATCCGCTTTCAAGGGGAGGAGCTTCCCTCAAACAAACGAAAGAAGCTCCCCCCGCACAAACACATAGCTACAAGCGTAACGGTTTGATCGGCGACAAGACCGCCGCCGGATCGTTCTTCCACAACGATTCGTCCGCGTCCACGTAGAGTTCCACTTCATTCCCGTCCGGATCGCGAAGATAGAGGCTCTGGCTGACCGTATGGTCGCTCATTCCATCGATGGGGATCCCGGCTGCTTCAAGCTCGTTCTTGGCCGCGCGCAACTCAGCCAGACTGTCGCCGATTTTGATGCCGATGTGATAGAGCCCGCGCCGGCGGCCGACCGGAGGACCCGGCGCCTCGCCAACTTGAATCAGCAGCAGTTCATGGTGCGTGCGGCCGGACGTGAGCGCCGCCGCCAGACCATTGAAGATCCGCCCGACTTCCTTGAAGCCCAGCAGGTCGCGATAAAAGGCCAGCGACCGTTCAAGGTCCTTCACATAGAACACGACATGACCGAGATAGTGCGCTTTCATCGAACGTGCCACCTCGTTATCGAGCGGCCTCCCCATCTTCAATCTTCAATCCTCAATCAAGGCTCGTCTCACTCAACTCGCTCCGCAGATTCGACTTGCTCGCCTCGACACGGCCCCCGCTCCTTGTTTGCCGGCCGCGGCAATGGCGGTCCGCAAGACATCCGCCGGCTGTGCCCCAGTCAGCATAGATGTCCCGTTGAAGACAAAGCAAGGAACCGCTCGGATGCCCAACCTGCGACCGACCGCTTCCGCCCGGCACACCTCATCCACCCCCTCGCTCCCGCCCAGAAACTCTTTCACCTCGCTTGCCGCGAGCCCCACTTGTCCTGCTGCTTCGCTCAATGTCTCGGCGCGACCGATATCGCGTCCCTCCACGAAATACAAACGAAAGAGCGTTTCCACCATGGCATCTTGCCGGCCCTGTGCCCCGGCATACCAAATCAGGCGGTGGGCAAGAAGGGTGTTCGGCGTGACCGTGATCCGGTCAAAAGCGAACGGAATCTCTTCTTCAGCCGCCATCACCTGTTCTTCCAGCCGGCGATAGGCCTCGCGGCTTCCGAACTTGGCTTCGAGATACGCCGTCCGGTCCATTCCATCCAGCGGCATCCCAGGATTCAGTTGAAAGGGGCGCCAATGCACCGTGGTCGGCACCAAGCCGGCGAGATGCTGCAACACCCGCTCCAATCGCCGTTTCCCCACATAGCACCAGGGACAGATCACATCGGAATAGACCTCGATCAGGACCGGATCCTGCGTCACGACAGATGTCCCATTTTGCCCGTCTGATAATCGTAGACAGCCTGCGCCAGCTCGGCCTTCGTGTTCATGACGAAGGGCCCGTAGCGGGCGATGGGCTCTTCGATCGGTTGGCCGCTCATAACCAGAATCCGGCTGAGGTCCCGACCTTCCACGAGAATCCGGGAACCGTCCCGCCCACAGACCACCAATTCGGCCTCTCCCGCTGCTTCAAATCCATTGACCGATAGGAGCCCAGAGAGCACAAAGAGAGCGACGGAATGGCCTTCCGGCACCGTCAATTCCCATCGAGAACCGGCGGCAAGCTGAACATCGTACAATTCGATGGGCGTAAAGGTGCGGGCCGGCCCCTTCCGCCCTCCATACGACCCGGCAATCACGCGCACATGTCCCCTGGCATGATCCAGTTCGACCAGGGGAATGTCGTCCTTGAGAATCGTTTGGTAGTTGGGCGCCGTCATCTTGTGGGCTCTTGGCAAATTCACCCACAGTTGAATGGCATGCAAGGTCCCACCCTGTTTCGCCCAACTTCGCTCGTGCATTTCTTCATGGACGACTCCCGATCCGGCCGTCATCCATTGGACGTCGCCCGGTCCAATCACACCGGCATGGCCTGCTGAATCTCGGTGCGCCACGACTCCTTCATACAGGATGGTCACCGTCTCGAATCCCCGGTGCGGATGTTCGCCGACGCCTCGGGGCTGGTCGGTGGGAGGAAAGTATTGGGGCCCGGCGTAATCCAGCATCAGGAAGGGATCGACTGCCCGATCCAGATCGTTGCTCGGGAAGAGATTGCGCACGGGAAATCCGTCGCCGACCATGTGCGTCGAGCCAGGCTGGTACAGGCCCACCACGGTTTTGTACGTTGTCGTTCCGATGACCATCGTCGCCTCCTTTCCCGTATCAGACACGGAGGGGCTCACACCATGTTCCGCAAGGCCTCCCGCAAGGTGACAGTCCCCCGCGCCACTTCGGCCGGCCTTTCATAGCCGATGGCGCCCTTCGCAAAGGACGTGTACATCTCCTCGAACAGCCGCGCCGCCTCGGTCGAAAACCCAAACGATGTGAACGTCGGCACCACCGAACTCAAGGATTCAAGCTTCGCCGTGATCTCCCGTCCCAATATCGCACCTAGCTCCGCCGCCACCTGAGCGGGGCTATAGTCTTCGGGCCCGGCCAGTTCGAGTATCTTCTTGCCGGCTCCACCGGCCAGAAGCTGCTCCGCCGCAATGCGACCGATGTCTTGCGTCGAAATCATGGGAATCCTGGCGGATGGCTCAATGAATGTGGGCAACACGCCCTGAGCCTTAGCCCAACCAATACTGGGCGCCCAGTTGTCCATGAAATAGCAGGGCCGCAAGATCGTGATATTCTCCGCTATGGCACTCAATCGTTGTTCTCCATAACGGGCCGCGCGAATGGGGCCGGTCCCCTCAGCAATCTGAGCCCCGACTGAGGAGAGAAAGACAACGTGAGGCTTGCCGCTCGCGGCCAGGGCCTCCGCCGCCAGATCCATCGTGCGCCGCTGCTCCTCGAGCCACGCTTGCGCCTGATAATTCGGCGGCACCAACAGATAGACGCCCCTTGCCCCTTCAAACGCCTTTGCCATGGCCTTGATGTCCTGGTAGGAAGCTACCGCCACATCCGCTCCCTTGGCTTTCCAAGCAGCACCCTTATCAGCCGACCGCACCACCACGCGAACCGGTTGTCCACGGCGCAACAACGTCTCCGCAGCCGCTGACCCGGTATGACCCGTTGCTCCAACAAGGACGAACATCGTGTGACCTCCCTTCCAAGCCGACAATTCGGTCGGTTTCGCGCCGACCGCCCCGCATTAAATGGAACCATGCTGGGCTATGCTACACCGTATCCTTCCGGCAGACCAACCACTCAAGATCAGTCTAATAATACTAACTAGAACTATGTCAAGAGAGAAGGCGACCGAACGGCGAGCCCGGAGCGACTTGATCAGGAAGGAAAGCCGATGCGAGGTTGACGGGAGTGCTGGAATTTGAACAGGAGGGAACGGTCAAAGCATTTTTTACTGCCACCCTCCGACTTCGTGACCCTTTTCCTTGAGACAGTGCGTCATCGCATCGGCATACGGGGGGTCCGGCACCAAGGGCTTATAGGCGCCGCCGGCTAGACCGACGGCCAATCCCAATCCGGCGCCGGACGCCGCGCCGATCGCCACCCCGGCCAGGCCGCCGATCACGCCCGCCGACGCTCCCATGGCGCCGCCGAGCGTCACACCAAGCACGGCGCCGGTCGCGGCGTTGGCGCCTTGATAGGTGCCAGGACGAAGTCCTTCTTGCTCCACTTGTCGTCGGCAGGCGGCCACATCTTCCTGCGCCTGTTGTTTCCCGTAAAACAGCAGTCGCTTGGTCGGGCGCAACACCGGTTCCGGCGCGGCGCAGGCCGTGAGCCACGACATCAAAAAAACGACGACCACGAAAGCAGGGAGGGTTTTTCTCACCCATTGAGCTTACCCGACGAAGGGACACAAACCGAGCACATTCCATTTTCCATCCCCGTCCTGTTTCTCGTATGTGACGAACGGTCATGTCCGTCCCGCGTCACTTGCCCCCTGCCATCGATGCTCCGCGACCGATGCGCGACTGCCGCTTGTTTTTCCTCACTGCCATCCGGTCACTTCATATCCCTTCTCTTGCAGGCATCGGTTGACGAAGTTTTTGTAGGCGGGCGCCGGTTCCGACGACCGGGACCCTACCGAGGACAGCCCGCTCAGAAATCCCCAGACCGCCCCGCTCGCGGCCCCGATCATCGATCCCCTGCCGACCGACCCTGATATCGCCCCCCCGACCGCGCCGCTCGCCGCCCCGACTCCGGCTCCCATGGCCGTCCGTTTGGCCACCTCTCCGCCTTTTCCATTTCCCTCCTCTGCACCGGCAGCTTCCGCCTCCTTTCGACAGGCCTCAATATCCCGCTCGGCCGCCTCTCTGCCGACTGATTGGAGATGAGCATTGGGATACAGCACCGGTTTTGCCGTAGAGCAGGCCGCAAGAAGAACGACGCCCGTTGCAATGCAGAGCCCCTTGCTTATTTTTGTCATCGTGTGATCATTCCTTTCCTTGCGGCGAGGCCAACCGAGCCAGCGCCCACTCGACGGATACCCCGGCGAGGTTTACTCGCTTCTGCCTGCTCGTCACCCCGCTCTGAATGGAAATGCGACTTTGCAGAATCCCGCACCGTTCGGCCAAACATCGGATCAACTCGGCATTGGCCAAGCCATCCACCGGAGGAGCAGCCACACGAATTTTGACAGCCTCACCATGCACGCCGACAAACTCGGTACGGCTCGCCTTGGACTGAACGTAAACCCGAACCGTCACCCGGTCTTTGCTTTCCGAGGCAACGGCGCGACGGATCTCCATGAGAGGCGGCTGTGGGTGCGTTATGCGTTAAAAGATCGCTTTCGCCAATTCCAGAATGCTGCGCTGCATGTCGGGATCGTCGGTGATCGGGCGGGCAATGGCAGCGTCACACGCCAGCTCCATCGAAATGCCCTGCTTCATGAGAAGACCGGCATAAATCAACAGCCTGGTGCTGACTCCTTCTTCCAGTCCGTGATGCTTGAGATGACGGACCTTCCCTCCCAGTTTCACCAGACGTGTGGCAAGTTCCCGGTCGATTCCCGCCTCTCGTTCGACCACCACCGTTTCTATTTCTGGCGGCGGATAATCGAACTCGATCGCCATGAACCGTTGTTTCGTACTCTGCTTGAGATCCTTGAGCGCGCTCTGGTAGCCCGGATTGTACGAAATGACCAGCATGAACTCATCGGCGGCTTCGATCACCTGGCCTCTTTTCTCAATCGGCAGAACTCGCCGGTCATCGCTCAACGGGTGAATGATGACCGTGGTGTCCTTGCGAGCTTCCACCACTTCATCCAAATAGACGATCGCACCGTGTTTGACGCCGATCGTCAACGGCCCATCCATCCAGACGGTTTCCTGCCCTTGGAGGAGATACCGCCCAACAAGATCAGATGCCGTGAGATCTTCGTGGCAAGCGACGGTGATCAACGGCCGTCTCAACCTGTATGCCATATGTTGGACAAAGCGGGTTTTGCCGCAGCCGGTCGGTCCTTTGAGCATGACAGCCATTTTATTGCGGGCAGCGATTGTGAAGAGGGTCACCTCCCCTCGCACCTCGGCATAAAACGGTTCCTGCTCAATCCGATATCGCCCGATGTCAATTTCCCGTGCGGAGGCCATAGGCTATCTGCGTCACCGAGAGAGCTGGGCTCTGTCCTAGCAGTCCTGCGACCCGAATGGATTGCACGCCACGATAAACGGAAGGACGAAGGAAGATCAAGCTGAAAGCCGGCATCTCCTCAGGCCACCCGAGTTTGATCCAGCATTTCCCGTACCTTCTGGGCGAGGGCGGCGGGGGTAAATGGCTTCTGGAGAAAATTCGCTTCCGGATTTACTTCACCCTTCTTAAATAGCGGGTGATCTGGATACCCCGACATGTAGAGCACCTTGGCTTCCGGCCGCAGTTCCGTCAGTTTATCGGCCACCTCTGGGCCACTCATTTGCGGCATGACGACGTCAGTGATCAGCAGATGAATGGGCCCTGTGTGTTTGGTCCCGACCAACAGTGCCTCGATGCCGTGTCGGGCCACCAATACGTGGTAGCCGTTCATGCGCAAGGTCTCCTGCACAAGGCCACGGACACCCGGATCGTCTTCCACCAGCAAAATCGTTTCGTGTCCCCGCTCTCCCCCGCCTCCCTGCTGAGCTGACTCGCTCTCCTGCGCTCGCTCGACCGCCCGTGGGAAGACGATTGTGCATGTGGTCCCTTGCCCCAGTTGGCTTTCAATCCCAATAACTCCCCCGCTCTGCCGCACAATGCCATAAACGGTCGAGAGGCCGAGCCCCGTTCCCTTTCCACTTTCTTTGGTTGTAAAAAATGGCTCGAACAGATGGGCCTGGACCTCTTCACTCATGCCGTGACCAGAATCTTTAATTACCAGCATGACATAGGCGCCCTCCCCCAGCACCACTTTGCCGAGGCGGGTTTCTCTTGTGACCGTGAGATTGTGAGTCTCGATCGTGAGGCGCCCTCCATTTGGCATGGCATCTCGCGCGTTGACGGTCAAATTCATGATGACCTGCTCAATTTGGCCGGGATCCGCCTTGATGGGCCAAAGGTTCGGTTCAAGATTGGTCCAGACCTCGATGAGGTCTTCGCCAACCAGGCGGCGTAACATACCGTCCATGTTTTGCACAATCTCGTTGAGATCCACAACCTTAGCCGACACAACCTGACGCCGGCTGAATGCCAATAACTGCTTGGTCAAGCCAGCAGCCCGATCGGCCGCTTTCTTCACTTCTTCTACTTCCCGGCGCATAGCCTCTCCGGGCGACAGGCGACTCAGCATCAATTCGCTGTATCCTCGAATGACGGTCAGCAGGTTGTTGAAATCGTGCGCGACGCCGCCGGCCAACCGGCCGATCGCTTCCATCTTCTGCGACTGCCGCAACTGGGCCTCGGTGTGGCGCAGCGCCTCCTCGGCCCTTTTGCGCTCACAGAACTGTCCGATCTTGAGGCCGATGTCCGCCATCATCTTGAGCAGATCTTCGTCCGACTCCTGAATCTGCCGACTGAAGAACTCGATCACCCCCTCAACTTCTCCCCCCACGCGAATTGGAAACCCAAACGCCCCATGGAGTCCAGCCTGAGCCGCCGCCTCTGATCGGCAAAAGATAGAATTATCCACCACATCCTTCACCCAGATGGGGAAGCCCCGCTCCCACACCCGACCGGGAATTCCCTCTCCCCGATGAAAAACCAACTGCTCTGACGCCTTGACGAACGACTCGGCACCAGACGACGCGTTCCATTCGCACAGGGATCGGAGCACGCCGACCTGCGCATCCACTTTCCAAAAAATTCCCAGATCCCATTCCAGACTTTCCCCCACCGCCTCCATGATTTTGGGAATAGCTTCTTCTAAAGAGGTCGCGACACTGAGCACACGGGTCACGGCATATTGGGCGGCCAGACGCCGTTCCGCCTTGCGCCGCTCCGTAATGTCCCGAATGAACGCGCTGAAGATGTAGGACTCGCCGACGCGGGCTGGCGACACCGACAATTCAACCGGAAACTCCCGACCATCCTTGTGCTGCGCCATGATCTCAATCCGGCGATTGAGGATCGGTCCAACACCGGTCTGAAGATAGTGCCGGAGGCCCAGGCGGTGAGCCTCGCGGGCGGCGGGTGGAATGACCATTTCAGCAAGCGGCCGCCCTACTGCTTCCTGCTTCGTCCAGCCGAAAATGGCGGTCGCTTGGGCGTTCCACTCGGTGACGATCCCGGCCGAATCGATGATGATCACCGCGTCCAACGCCGTTTCGATGATGGCCTGATTCCGTTCCTGACTTTGCAAGAGCGCCGTCTCGGCGGTCCGCGCCCAGGCACTTTCCTGCTGGGCTTGGCGATATTCAGTATGCAGGCGAAACGCCGCCCAGATCAGCAACGTAAGAAACGGAACCCAAACGGTTGCTGCGACTCCCCGCCACACAGAGTCGAAGAGAAGGGTCCCCATGCCGGCGACGACCACGGTCGTCATGATCATGGGGCAGGTCATCCACTTCTTCCTTCGAATCTCTCTTGGTGAAGGAGACGTTGAGTGGATAGTCATGCCTCACCTTCGGTCACAATCCAATTCTCGATGATGGCGAGGGGGTGATAGTGCTGCTTGGCGGCACGCAAGCCCGGCAAGCCAGCGTCGTCCATGGCATTGATGAACGTTGCCCCTTGGGCAGCCACAGCACGACAGGTTTCGCGGAAGAGCCATTGGCTTAGACCGGGAATCGCCCGGTCTGCAACCTCTATCAGGACACACCAGGTTTGCGGTGTCAGCCAGTAGCCGAAGGTATAGGCCACAACCTCGCTCCCTTGAAGAGCCACTGTCCCCGACAGACCGATCCGCTCATAGTCGGCAAACACCAGCGCATGGGCCGTCATCGCGTCCTCAAGAAACAGTGCGGCCACTTCATCAAGAAATCCGGCTCGTTTTTGTTCCATCCACCGAGCCAGTAGGGCCAAACAGCCGCGCTGGTCGTGATCCCGATAGGGTCGGGCGATCACGCGGTGTTCTCGCTCGACACGATTACAGAGGGCCCGCTGGGATTTGTATCGGTCGCCAGCCAAGCGAGCGAGATGGTCGGCGTAATACACATAATCCCCTTCTTTCCGCCGCCAGCGCAGATTCCGTTCTCCCAACACTGATTTCTGCGGGGCCATTAGGTTTTCGATTCGGCTGGCCGCTGACGAGCCGTTCCATTGGCGCATCAGCGCAAATGCCTCCCCCACCGTTGCTGCCAATGGTTTCGGCCCCAACGGCGGCAAAGGCATGAACCAGCCATCCGGCGATTGCACAAAGAGAAAGAATGTTCCATCGGATTCCATCCAGCGATACGGCAACAGCGCCGTCCAGACATAGTGATACGGAAAGGAGTAGGCAGCCAAGGCATCGGCACGCAGCAGATTGGATAACTCCAACGCCTGAACAAAGCGATGCCGATCCGCTGCGACGAGAGAGCGAGCCCCGGGGGGCGCCGCTTGTTCCCCTCTTAAGTGGGCGGTCAGGTGCGGAAGGGACCGCACGACCACGACATCCTCTTGAAAAGGGCCGATCAATCGAGGATGGGCTGCGATCACCTCAATCTGCGACTGCTCCTCCAACCAGCCGGCCACTTGTTCCGCATACGCCGCAATTGCCGCGGGAACTGATTC
Organism: Nitrospira sp.; assembly: GCA_024331045.1. Classification (GTDB taxonomy): domain Bacteria; phylum Nitrospirota; class Nitrospiria; order Nitrospirales; family Nitrospiraceae; genus Nitrospira_D. The sequence continues at coordinate 3,580 of JANDJC010000004.1, read as the reverse complement.
GCCCATGTAGGGACACTTGGCATCCCATCCCAACACCACCTCCTCACGTGCTTCATCCCACATCAGCGCCAAGGGGTAGAGCTGGCAATCCAATGGCCGGACATCATAGATGGTGCATCGACCGGACGAGCTATCGAATGCCGGGCAGAGATATCCTTCTCCCTTCGGGTTCTTGATCAGCGTAATCTGTGCCCCTGAACGATCTGGGAAATACGCGGGGGACAGACCGGCAGCTTCAGCCTGGACGATTTCTTGACCGGTAAAGTAGGGGCGAAGGAAACTGTCAGCTTCGGGGAAGCGACAACAGACATCACATCGGCTGCAAGCCGAACCAGGCACAAATTGAGGCAGTGTCTTCGAGGACACTGTCACCGGCGGGAATTCTCTCGCCCTGCCCATTGCCGTCCATCATATCGCCCGCAGCTCCGAGGTTGCAAGCAACGAGCGGCTTCCGTCATCCATACCCCATCCCTTCGCTATCCTCACCGTCGCCCTGTCCTCTCTGATCCCTCGCTCAGCCCACGCCCAACACCCCCCTCCACCTTAAGGTCATCCCGCAAGGCCGTGAGGCCTCTTGTCGAACCTCAAGCCCCGTGTTAGCATTCGATCTGTCTGCGCCTCCCAAGCCCTGATTAAGGATACGGAACGGCCAGACAAAAGGAACCGGTCGTTGGCTTGGACTCAATCTCCCTGTTCCCCCCATCACACTGAGGAAGCCCTGGCCCGTTGCCTGGCTGTTCGTGAGCACCTGCGCGCGGCGCAATTGTATATTCCCGCCCGTGGGATCGATTCGACCGTGGATTTGCCCGCACCTTCCTGGCGGATCAGTTCCCGCCCTTTACTGCTATCCCCCGACCAATTCGAATTCTTCAAGGTTCTGGGGCCCCTGTTGCTTTCGTTTTATCGCGCGTTGAATCGTCTGTATCACGAGAGTGTCAAGGGCACCCAGCCGGCGTGGATCGCCCGTTACCTCGACCAAGGCAAACCGGAGCAGTTGATCACCTACAGCCGCATGAAGCGGTTTCGAGAGTCGCTCCCCGCAGTTATCCGACCGGACGTCATTCCTACACCAGACGGCATGATCATCACGGAGCTTGATTCGGTGCCGGGTGGGATCGGTCTGACCGCTGCGTTGAGTCACGCTTATGGGAATCTTGTGGTCGGGGGCGAACCAGCCGAGGTTCATCCATACGAAGTTCGTCCATACGAATTGGTTGGAGGCAAGGAGGGGATGGTACTCGGATTTGCGGCTATGGCCCAGACGATTCAAGGCCAGAGTGGCGCCGTGGCTATCGTGGTTTCTGACGAATCTAAGGACTATCGGCCTGAAATGACCTGGCTGGCCGCCCAACTGAGAGAACGGGGGGTACCCGCCTGGTGCGTCGAGCCGCGCGACCTTCGCTTTACGGAAGGGGAACTTCGTCTCTCTACCGAGGAAGGCGAACGACGCATCGGTCTCATCTACCGTTTTTACGAGCTCTTCGATCTACCCAACATTCCCAAGGCCGAACTGATCCAATATGCGGTCAAGAAAGAGTGGGTGGCGATCACGCCTCCCTATAAACCGGCCCTGGAGGAAAAATCGGCCTTCGCGTTGCTCCACCACCCCATGTTAAGATCCTATTGGGAAAAAGAGGTGGGGAGCGATTGCTTTGTTCATCTGAAAACCATCGTGCCGAAAACGTGGATCCTGGATCCAACGCCGATTCCTCCTACCGCGATCATTCCAGATTTGCAGGTGGGAGGCCGGGCTGTCTCCAATTGGACTGAGCTTGAAACGGCCAGCCAGAAGGAGCGCCACTTTGTCATTAAACCGTCGGGCTTCTCCGAATTGGCTTGGGGAAGCCGAGGAGTCGCCGTGGGGCATGACCTTTCCCAGAAGGACTGGGCGGATGCCCTACGCCGAGCCCTCGCCTCTTTTCCCTCCACACCCTACGTGCTACAGGAGTTTCACAAGGGACGGTTGTTTGACGTGGACTACCTGGACGAACGAACCGGGTCGATGGCCTGGATGACCGGGCGGGCTCGACTGTCGCCCTATTACTTTGTGGTCGGTGACGACGTGGAACTGGCCGGGATCCTCGCAACCATCTGTCCGGCCGACAAGAAGGTGATTCACGGCATGCAGGACGCGGTCATGGTCCCCTGTGCGATCACCACTCAGGCCGCTCCAAGCCATGGCCATGGCCCGCCGCACGAGTTCCCGATAGCCGGGCCTCCTGCTTCCAGAAACGGAGGAGACTGAGCGATCACTATGCCCCTGACCTTGTATCACGTGGACTGGTGCCCCGACTGTCTCGTCGTCCGCCGCAAACTGGATGAGTTGGGGCTTGACTATCACGCCGTGGTTGTCCCGGACATCAGGCGCCTGCGGACGCAGGTCTACCGCGTATCGGGGCAATATTATGTGCCGGTCCTTCAAGACGGCGATGTGGTCCTGACGGAGGCCGCCGACATCCTCACGTACCTCGAGGAGCGCTATGGCTCGGCCGGATCCCGTGGCGAAGCCAAACAGTTCCCCTCCCAAGCGAGGACTAGGACCATACCGGACGGTCCGGACGCCGATGACGAGTACCCCTCCTGTCGAATCCATTGACTCCAAATGATTCCAAACTAAAGGCCGACTATGGAAGATTGGAAAGCCATCCTGGCAAAGAGCATCGTCAAACCAAAGGATCTTGCAGACCGATTTGGCCTTGATGCAGAGGAGATTGAGACCATTGTCGGCCCCTATCCCATGCGGATCACGCCGACGGTGTTGAACATGATCAAGGCCAAAGACGATCCCATTTGGAAGCAAGTCGTCCCCGACCCCGCCGAACTGGCCGACCTTGACGCAGAGGCAGACCCCCTGGAAGAGGACCTCATGAGCCCGGTACCCCATCTGGTGCACCGGTACCCCGACCGGGTATTGCTCATGGTCACCAATCAATGTCCCATTTATTGCCGATTCTGCACGAGAAAACGGCTGGTGGGGAAGCCGGGCTTCCTCAAGAAGGGAGAACTGGAACAGGCCGTCGCCTACCTGCGGGAGCATACGGAGGTACGGGACGTGATTCTCTCCGGCGGCGATCCCCTCTTGCTGCCCGACCATCTGCTCGAACGGATCGTGAAGGCCCTCCGTTCCATTCCCCATCTCGAATTGATCCGCATTGGCACCCGAGTCCCCGGCACCTTGCCGCAACGAATCACGCCCAAGCTCTGCGAGATGCTCAAGAAATACCATCCGATCTACATGAACCTGCACTTCAACCATCCCGACGAATTGACGCCCGAAGTGAAGGCCGCCTGCGGGATGTTGGCCGATGCGGGAATCCCGCTGGGTGCGCAAACAGTCCTGCTCAAGGGCGTCAATGATGATCCGGAGGTCATGAAACGGCTGGTCCATCAATTGCTGCTGGCACGGGTCAAACCCTACTATCTCTACCAAGCGGATCTGACGAAGGGTACCAATCATTTTCGGACAACGGTCGAAACAGGGTTAACCATCATCAAGGCACTCCAAGGCCATACCAGCGGCATGGCGGTCCCCCACTTTGTCATCGATGCCCCCGGTGGAGGAGGCAAAATTCCTCTGCTG
>JANDJC010000048.1 GCA_024331045.1 Nitrospira sp. | reverse complement strand
ACATGGCATGGCGATGATTTTCACTGGTATGCGCCATTTCCGCCATTGATTCGATTGATTCGATGTCAATAGGCTCGTGATGTGAGTCCGATCAAACAAGGGGAGCTTCGTTTTCTGGAGGCAGCCTGCCCAGGGCGGATTTTTCAGTGACGTCGATGGTCCATCAGGCCACCTGTCTAGCAATGGAAGAGCACAAAACCAGGCTGGGGGACCATTTCCGACACCGTGCTCGAACTCTCTGCTGAAATCATGAAGATCCTGGTTGTCGGAAGTGGCGGCCGCGAACATGCGCTGGTGTGGAAATTGGCACAGAGTCCTCGCCGGCCGAGATTGTATTGCGCGCCGGGCAATGCCGGCATGACGTCTCTGGCCTCCTGTGTCCCGATCAAGGCCGACGACATTGCCGCTCTCAAAGCCTTTGCGCGGCAGGAGCAGATTGACCTGACTATAGTCGGCCCTGAGGCCCCGCTGGCCTTGGGCATTGTGGATGAATTTCGCAAGGAGGGGCTCAGGATCTTTGGACCAACGAGGCAGGCGGCCCGCTTGGAATCGAGCAAGATTTTTTCCAAAGATCTCATGAGGCGGGCGAACGTTCCCACCGCCATGGCCCGCAGTTTTGACCGGGCCGCTGAAGCCTTGGCCTACGTCGATCAGCAGGCCATGCCGATTGTAATCAAGGCTGATGGCTTGGCGCAGGGCAAGGGCGTCGTGATTGCTACGACAAAGGATCATGCCCGCAGGACGATCCATGAGTTCATGGAACAGGCGGTGTTCGGTGAAGCTGGAAAACGAGTTGTCATTGAGCAGTTTCTGGATGGTGAAGAATTGACCATCATGGCCTTCACCGACGGTAGCACCATCGTGCCGTTCCTACCGGCGCAGGATCACAAACGGGTGGGGGACGGCGACACAGGGCCCAACACTGGAGGTATGGGAGCCTATTGCCCGGCTCCGTTGGGGACCGAGTCCCTGCGTGTGCAAGTGACGAAGGATATTTTGCAACCGATTGTCGAGGCGATGGCCCGACTGGGGACTCCATTTCAAGGGGTCCTGTATGCCGGCTTGATGATCGTGAAGGACACGCCTTATGTGTTGGAGTTCAATGTGCGCATGGGGGACCCGGAAACGCAGGTCGTGTTACCGCTCCTAAAAACGGATCTCCTGGATGTGGTCGAGGCAGTGGTGGACCATCACTTAGAGCAAGTGCCCATAGAATGGCATGCAGGGGCAGCGGTCTGTGTCGTGATGGCCTCGGCTGGTTATCCAGGACCCTGTCAGCAGGGGATGGTGATCCAGGGGTTGCCGACTGGGGACCAGCCTTCCTCTGTGGTGTTCCATGCGGGAACGGCTCGCCGTGATGACCACGTCGTGACGGCGGGAGGAAGGGTGCTGAGTGTGGTGGGTCTGGGCGAGACGTTGAAGGAAGCCCAAGCCCATGCGTATCAACAAGTGGCAGCCATTTCTTTTGAAGGGTGCCACTATCGCCGCGATATTGCTGCCCGAGCGGTAGCGCGGTAAGGGCGCTTCGTGCACAAGTCTCTATTCTCATGACCACGGTCCTTCCGTATGACACAATACCCGAACCAGTTCTCTGTGAAGAGGTAACGCGTGTGATTGCCCGTGGCGGGGTGGTAGGGGTTCCGACCGAGACCTTCTACGGGCTTGCGGTGAGTCCTTTTGATCCTTCAGCGGTCACCCGCTTGATCCAGGTGAAGGGGCGACCAGACGGCAAGCCTATTTTGGTCCTCATTGGCGCGCAGGCGCAACTGACTCAGTTGACCGATTCGGTCACTCCTGCTGCTTCCATCTTGATGGAAGCCTTCTGGCCAGGCCCCTTGACCATTGTGTTCCCGGCCAAACCAGCCCTTCCCCCGATGCTGACGGCAGGGAGTGGAACGGTTGGGGTGCGCTGGACCTCCTGTAGGCCGTTACAAGGGATTTTGCAAGCGGTCGGGCCGTTAACGGGAACTAGTGCCAACCAATCAGGAGCACCGCCGGCCACCACGGCTCGCGAGGTTGTGGCCTCATTCGGGGAACAGGTTGACCTTGTGATCGACGCGGGGCCAACGCCGGGAGGAGCGCCATCGACGGTTGTAGAGGTCAGAGAATTCGTTCGCATTGTGCGCGAGGGGGCCATTTCTCTGGGCCAGATCCATGAAGTGGCACGCGCGCATGGTTTGAGAGTCGTAGAGCCACAGGGATAAAGAACCAGAGACGTCAGCTTGAGATGTCACTGTTGATTTAGGGAGGAGGTGAGGGACTGATGATGAGTGGCATGACGAGGACATGGCGGCGGTTATGGATGGGACTGACGGGCTGCTGGATTTTGGTGATGGGACTCTCCGGCTGTGATTACTGGCCTCCAGCGCTCCAAGCAGAAATTGAGCAGTTGCGAGTACAGATCGATACCTTGACCAGGGAGAAATCAGAGCTTCAATCGCAGGTTGATGACCTAACCAAGACGAAGCGAGAACTCCTCGCTCAGGTTGAGGAGCTGACCAGGCTTAATCAAGAGAAGTCCAAACTCATTGTGGGGCTTCAACGGCAGGTAGCCTCGACCCAGGCAAAAAAGCATTCTGCGACTTCCATCCCCCCAAAGAGCGCCAAGCCGGCCAATAAGCCTGCTCACAAACCACCCTCCTCATCGCGGTTAAAAAAGTCTACGACCCCAGCCCGGTAGAGGCTTCCCTCTGAGGTCATGGACCTCCCTTCTTCCTTCACCGGGGCTACAGTCCCGTTCTTGGGATCGTTCTTTTTCTCCGGCCCACCTCGTCAAGAGGGCGGCCCTAAGAGGCTGGTGAGCTCCCCGATGAAGAAGCTGTAGTCTGAGCCGACGTGGCGGCTGTGGTGGATGTGCTCGTGGCTAGCTCCTTCGCAGCCGATCCATCGGATTTTTCGGCAGATTTTTCGCCTGATTTTTCGCCCGCTGGTGGCTTCAACTTGTCAGAATAATCGGTGATGTACCAGCCTGTCCCTTTAAACATAATAGCTGGCGGAGAAATAATCCGGTTGACAGAACTGCCGCAACGGGTGCAGTTAGCGACAGGGTCGTCTTTGATACTTTGTTTGACCTCGAATTTATAGGCACAGGGTTGGCAAAAGTACTCGTAGATTGGCACGGCCTTCCTCTCCCGGTTGAGTCCTAAACGGCTTGTAAGATAACCGTGAGGCGGGCTGAGTCAAGGGGGCTTGGTTAGGTCTAAGACGAGGCGTGCAATTTGTCCACAGCTTCCACGAGTCGGTCAAGCCCTCGGTGGATCGCTTCGAGACTCGTGGCGTAGGACAAGCGGATATGATGATGGCTACCAAAGGGCTCCCCGGGAACCACCGCAACATGGGCGTGCTTCAACAGGTAGTCCGCCAGCGCTTGCGGCGACGTGATGGGACCGTCAGGACCTCGTCGCCCCAGTAATCCCGAAATATTGGGAAACGCATAAAAGGCGCCGGTGGGCATCCGACAGGCTACCCCCGGAATGCGATTGAGGCGCTCCACCATGACTTTCCGACGGCGATCAAATTCGGCCACCATCTGTCTGGTGAACGACTCACCCAGTTTAAGGGCAGCAACTGCGGCTTTTTGGGCAATGGAGCAGGGATTAGATGTGCTCTGGCTTTGGATGTTGGCCATGGCCGTCAAGATGTCTTTCGGTCCCGCAGCGTATCCAATCCGCCAGCCCGTCATGGCGTAGGCCTTGGACACGCCGTTGATGACCACCGTCCTGGCGGCCACTTCCGGTCCCAACGAGGCGATGCTCACGTGCGGGACCCCGTCGTAGATGATCTTTTCGTAAATTTCATCTGAAATGATGAGAAGTTCATGGCGAACGGCAATTTCGGCAATTGATTGAAGCGTGGTCCGATCATACGTTGCGCCGGTGGGATTACACGGACTGTTGATGACGATCGCTTTGGTCCGAGTGGTAATCGTTCGCTCCAGTTCATCGACACGGATGGTGTAGCCGTTTTCCTCGCTCGTCGGAAGCGGAATGGGAGTCGCATCATTGAGTAGCGCTTGATCAACGTAGGAGACCCAATAGGGGGCGGGGATGATCACTTCGTCGCCGGCCTCCAAGCACGCTTGCGCGAGGTTGTAGAGGGAGTGTTTCGCCCCGCAGGAGACGAGGATCTGAGATTTCTCATACCGCACCCCAATTTCGTCATGCAGTTTGTCGCTGATGACTTGGCGCAACTCATCAATACCTGACGATGGAGTATATTTCGTAAAACCGGCTCGAATCGCCGCCTCAGCGGCGGCCTTGACCGGCTCTGGTGTATCGAAATCCGGTTCGCCGGAGGAAAAGTCCACCACGTCAATTCCCTGCGCCGCCATGGCCTTGGCCGTGGCGGTCATGGCCAACGTGGGCGAGGGCGTAATGCGAGAAACACGGGCAGCCAGTTTCATGCAATCACTCTCTTGATTCGATCTTCTAACCGTTGTGCGACCTCGGGATGAAGAAACTCGGTCAGGGGCCCGCCGTGCTTGGCAACGTCTTTGATAATGGTGGAGGAAAGATAGGAATACTCCTCGCTCGGCATCAGGAAGACCGTTTCAACGTGGCGGGCCAATTTGCGATTGACGAGGGCCATTTGAAATTCATGTTCAAAGTCCGAGATGGCGCGCAATCCTCTGATAATGGCATGGGCGCCCGACCGTTGGACGTAATCAACAAGTAGTCCTTCAAAGGAGGTCACTTTGACGTGTTTCAGATCCTTGGTCACTAATTTCACCATGTCTAACCGCTCGGCCAGGCTGAACAACGGGTGTTTGTCTGGATTAGGGGCGACGGCGACCACGACGACGTCAAAGACGCGGAGGCTTCGCCGGATGATGTCTGTATGTCCATGGGTGATGGGATCAAAGGTCCCGGGATATATGCCAATTTTCATGATGGTGCGGGCATCGCACATGCGTACAGCGACAAGGTCGTGTCGCCATACCGATAGGTGCGCTGGTGGAGACAAGGGCCTAGCCCATGCGGCAAGGGGGTTTTGGTCGCATGTTCGACAATGAGCCACGCATCCGCGGCGAAGAGAGTGGCATGGCAACGATGCGCCAACAATCCCTCCAGTTGCTCGGCGAGGGCATAGGGGGGGTCGGCAAAGATGATGTCATAAGGGCCCTGCCACAAAGCAGGGTGAGAGAGGAAATGCTGCGCTGTGCTGGGGCAGACGAACAGATCAGAAGCGACGCCGCAGTCCATCATATTCCGTCGAAGCACTTTGAGGGCTGATGGGTTGGGCTCCACACAGGTGGCAGAGGCGGCTCCGCGACTGAGCGCTTCAATGGCGATGGCTCCTGTGCCCGCGTAGAGATCTAAAAAACGGCAGCCAAGAAGACGAGGACCGAGAATGGAAAAGAGGGCTTCCCGTACCTTATCTGAAGTGGGGCGTAGGCTGCTGTGTGACGGTCCGTGAAGCCGTCGACCTCGAAGCGTTCCAGCGATAATGCGCATGAATCATGAGAGCAGGGTGAGCACCGTTCTGAACGGCGACTGTAGCACAGCGCTTTTCAATGGGTCAAGAAAGGCGACCGCGTGCAGACGGTACCCCAGCGGTATCCCATGGGGTGATGGGTGATGAGACAGAGTATCACCCCGTCTCGTGGCTACCGACTTTCTCTCCCTGATTCTCTCGTCAACTCGGTCTGCCAAATTGCGACGGAGCTTTGACCATCAAGGGGGAGAGGACTATAATGGCCGCTACCTCGTACGGGTTGTTCGACCTTCCGACTGTAGGGATCGCTTCTCGTTATGGAGCGGAAGATGAGTCTTCCGAAGAGCTCCCCGTCAGAACATCTTTTTGACCTGCCTGACCGGTCAGCGAGCGGCAACCGTTTGTTGCTCTCGCGCGGCCAAACTCTTGCGGCGGTTCTGCGAAATCGTACGATCGATAATGGCACCACAGTTAATACACTTCCAGGCATAGAAGATGAGGAAAAAATCAGAGAACCGCTCCAGCATCATGAGCCCTTTGCACTTTGGACATTCCATCACTCCCTCCTCGGGTAAAGTGTTCGTTGCTGTGAGGATGTCTAGCAAAAGGCAAACCAACTTTGACGACCATTATGTTTCAATGATTTATAAGAAAACTCCCTCACGGAGGCGGCAAAGATGGCCCGGATGACATGAACAAAAACGTCCGGAGCGTCATTTTTTTGTCTTTTTTTAAGAGGCGGCATGGCGGCCAATGGCATTCCCTCGTGGCCGGAGAGTGAGCGACCCCGCGAACGGCTGCTGAGCAAGGGCCCAGAAGCGCTTTCCGACGCGCAACTGTTGGCCATTTTGCTTAGAACTGGTCGACGCGATTCGTCAGCCGTGGCAGTGGCGATGGAGTTGCTTGAACGAGTGGGTGGCTTGAGCGGGTTGGTCAAGTCGGGAGTTGAGGAACTCTGTGCTATCGAGGGCGTGGGGCGGGCTAAAGCTGCACAACTCAAGGCGGCGCTGGAAATAGGCCGGCGGTCTCTGGCAACTCCCTTGTCAACGGGGATGCGCCTCTCATCAAGCGTCGACCTGTTTCGTCATTTCTATCCACTCCTACGAGATCATAAACAGGAACTGTTCAAAGTCATCCTGCTCGATGCCAAGAATACCATCGTCAAGGAAACCACGGTCTCGGAGGGGACGCTGACCCTCAGTATCGTCCATCCACGAGAAGTCTTCACGCAGGCGATCCGTGAGTCGGCTGCCGGTGTGATCTTTGTCCATAATCATCCCAGTGGCGATCCCACACCAAGCAGGGAAGACCGACATCTGACGGATCGTCTGGTGGCTGCTGGCCGATTGCTCGGCATCGCCGTGTTGGACCATGTGATTATCGGAGACGGCCGCTATGTGAGCTTTGCGGACGAAGGTTGGTTGACGGCATCCGAATACTGAAATCAAAGCACAGACCACAGCACAACAAGGAGGTTTCTCTCGGTTCCGCTGTGAAGGTTCTACTTCAACCAGAAAGGAGGGCGGGCCATGAACACGACTCCTGTGATGCCCATCAGAAATGTCGCCATTGTCTCGAACGCGGGCGCGGGCAAGACATCCCTCAGCGAGGCCCTTCTGTTTGTGGGAGGGGCGATCCCCATCCTCGGTTCCGTCACCCAAGGTTCGACCGTATCAGATTTTGAGCTGGAAGAGACCCATCATCATTGCTCTGTGAGCACCAGCGTACTCCGATTCTCGTGGAACCAGACCGACCTCACTTTGCTGGATACGCCAGGCGCCATCAGTCTGCTCGGCGAGCCGCTGGCGGCGTTACGCGCCGTTGACGCGGTACTGGTGGTCGTGAACGGCCAGGGAACCATTCGAACCGAACTGGCCCGCCTGTGGACACGTATTCAAGAGCTGGGGCTTCCCTGTGTGCTGTTTGTAAACGGATTGGACCGTGAAGATGCGTCGCTCGATCGCGCGCTGGAAGCCTGTCGCGCGCACCTTGCCTGTCAGCCGATTCCTCTGGTACTGCCGGTGGAACAGGGGATGGCACACGAAGGCGTGATCGATCTTCTCAGCAGCCAATGGATTCGATCGGAACCTTCTGTTGCAAAACCGCAGATACGACCAATTCCTCGTGCACTCGAAGTGGAGGCCAACGAGCGACGCAGGCAGGTGGTGGAAGCGGTGGCGGAAAGTGACGAAACGCTGCTTGATATCTATCTGGCACAAGAGAACCTGCCCAACGAGTTTCTGCTGTCCGGCCTTCGGTCTGCCATCTTGGCAAGACGCCTGTTTCCCTTGTACGCCGGCTCCGCGCTGCGCTTGAGCGGAGTGTGGCCTCTCTTACATGCGCTGTCGCTGCTTCTCCCCTCTCCTTCCGAACGAGGAGCGGTCTTGCCCTTCTCTGGGACGCACCCCCACACGGGCGCACCGTGTGAACGGAAAGGACGCGAAGAAGAGCCGTTTTCGGCCTTGGTCTTTAAAACGGTGATCGATCCCTTCATGGGCCGATTATCGTATTGTCGGGTAGTGTCTGGAACCGTTCACGCTGACTCCACCGTCTGGAATGCGTCCAAACGATGCCGGGAAAAGCTGGGACACTTCTATACACTCTTTGGAAAACACCATACGGCGATACCGTTGGCTAGAGCGGGGGAGATCATCGCCATTGGCAAATTACAGCATACCCAGACGGGCGACACGTTGTGCACAGAAAAGGAACCCATCTGTTATCCGGATCTTCGATTGCCCAGACCCGTGCTCTCGTTTGCGATTGAAGCCAAGTCGAAGACGGATATCGAAAAGGTTGGTCTGGGACTCCACAAACTCCGAGAGGAGGATCCCACGTTAGAATTCGTCCGCCATGCGGAAACGAAAGAAATGGTCCTCAGTGGACTGGGGCAGCTTCACATTGATTTGGCCTTGGAGAAGCTCCGCAGAAAATTTGGTGCGGAGGTCCTCGTCCACGCGCCGAAAATTCCCTATCGAGAAACCATTCGATCGGTGTCCCAGGCGCAGGGCAAATACAAGAAGCAAACCGGTGGTCACGGACAATATGGAGATTGTTGGCTAGAGGTGGCGCCCTTGCCCCGCGGCCAGGGCTTTGTGTTCGAGAATCGAGTGGTGGGGGGGGCCATCCCACGGAACTTTATTCCCGCTATTGAAAAGGGAGTCGTTGAGGCGATGCACGAGGGGATCTTGGGTGGGTTTCCGGTGGTGGATATCCGTGTGACCGTTTACGACGGATCCTATCATGTGGTGGATTCTTCCGAACTGTCCTTCAAAATCGCTGGCGCGCTGGCGTTAAAAAAAGCGATGGAGACCGCTCATCCCGTCTTGCTTGAGCCGATTATGGAGGTCGAGATCGAAGCCCCGACGGATGCCATCGGAGCCGTGATGGGTGATTTGAGCGCGAGGCGGGGCCGTATTCTCTCCGTCAATGCGGAGCATCATATCGAACGAATCAAGGCGCTGGTGCCCCTGGCCGAGTTGTCGTCGTATGCACCGTCACTGGACAATCTGACCGGAGGGCGCGGCAACTACACGATGGAATTTTCGCGCTACGAGGAAGTGCCCAACGACTCGGCGGCTCGCATTCTCGAGCAACACAAAGCGACCCGCCCTGTGGCGGTTGCCCCCTGATAGAAACGGACGCTCGGCCCCTTCCTTTTTGCTCGTTCGTTCTCTTTCTAAGGGAGGGGGCCGAGAACCGCCACGGGAAATGCTCGAAATGAGAGCCTTCAGTCTGTGACCGTGAGAACGACAAAAAATGCTTGGCTTTCGCGGAGAACCCGCAGCAGAACGCTGTCGCCGCGGCGGATTCGGGCGAGCGCGTCGTGAAAATCTTTGGCGGTTGACACAGCAACTCGGTTGACCTCTTTGATCAGATCGCCTTCGCGCAGCCCCTCGGCATGAGCAAGACTGCCGGTCTCTACCTTGGCGATGAGGACTCCCTCGGTTTCTCGCAGGTTGAACTTTTCCGCCAAGGCAGGGGTCAAATCCTGGACCCCGAGCCCTAGTTTTGGCTCTCCCCTTGCTGGAGGGAGGGAAGCGACGAGGGGCGTGTCTCGTCGTGCTGTTAACGGGACCTGTAAGGTGATCCTCGCGAGATCACGGACGACTTCGACGTTGGCAGTGCTGCCGGGAGATAGTGTTCCTATCAACCGGGACAGTTTGGCGGGAGAATCGACGGCGATGCCATTAAAGCGAACGATGATGTCGCCTGGTTTCATCCCGGCACGGAAGGCGGGGTCCCCTTCAAAGACCTCGTTGACGAGAACACCCTCCTGTTCTGAGACGCCGAATTGTTTGGCGAGCTCGGGCGTCAACGCCTGAATCCCAATGCCAAGCCATCCTCTTTCAACCTTCCCTTTTGCTTGAAGTTGCTCGATGACTTGTTTAGCCATGTTTGAAGGAATGGCAAATCCGATTCCCTGGGCAAAGTTGATAATGGCCGTGTTGATGCCAATGACTTCGCCGTGAAGATTGAACAGCGGCCCACCTGAATTGCCGGGATTGATCGAGGCATCGGTTTGAATGAAATTCTCGTATCGTGAGAGATTGATGTTTTCCCGCCCGATTCCACTGACAACGCCCAACGTGACGGTGCGGTCAAGCCCAAAGGGATTGCCAACGGCAAGCACCCATTGTCCGACTTTAACCAAGGACGAATCGCCGAAACGGACGCTGGGCAGCGGTCGGTCTACCTGTACCTTGAGGAGTGCCAGATCAGTGTCTGGATCGCGGCCAATGACTTGAGCGATCAGTTTGGTTTTATCGGCAAAGCGGACTTCGACTTCTGGAGCGTCACCGATGACATGGTGATTCGTGATAATGTAGCCATCGCTGTCAACAATAAAGCCGGAGCCAGAGCCAGTGGCATTTGGAGTTGACCCCCTTGGATCGCGTCCACGCCCGCCAGGTTGAACTGGGAACAGATTGACAACGGTGGGCTTGACCTGTTCTGCCAGGCTAGTGATGACGGTTTGGATTTCCTCCAACAGGCGAAGGCCCGGCAGTTCCGCGGGCAGTGAGTGCACGCCCGGTTGTTCTGCGAATGTCGGTTGAACAAAGGGTGGTTCAGCGAGCGTTAACAAACCGAGCATTCCCACGCATAGGAGTCGCTTGAACATAAGCTAGGGTCTCCATACCTAAAAGAACACGGATAAACACTGTCGAGATGATCATCGCACATTTTCGAAACGAAATTAAGACTTCGATATTCTCATGGCTCACTTTTAGGAAGGCCGATTCGTGAACCACGTTATGGAGGCTGTCAATTCTGATTCTGGTCCAATGAATACCACAATGTCATTTTTCTGAAAAACCAATGTTTCTGACGGTGGTAACAGGTAGGTCCCTCGCATCACCGTGACAAGGTGGACAGAGGAAGGACGAGGCCAGGCACCAATTGGTTGCCCCACCGCAGGAGCACGAGGTGCAACAATTATTCGTTCGATCCTAGCCGATCGAAGGATGAGATCTTGCTGGAGGGCCAGCAAGTCCTCATGGATCGCTTCAAGTTTTAAGTCTCTGATTTTCTCATCGGTTTGGGAAAGCACGTCTTTAAGAGCGCGCATTTGTATCATGGAATGAGTGATGAGGGAATCAAGTTGCTTCAGAAAGAGGTTGTTGGGTTGATGTTCCGAACGGTTGGGATGGCTCATGAGAGACTCGACGAGCAGCCGTCCTGTTTCCATTGCCACCCTCTCTATGCGCTGAAGAACGCTGGCGGCCTGCCAGTGAAGCCGCATCACTTGCACCTTGCGATTGACCCGTTCAGCAATCGCGAGAATTGTTTCATAAAAGGCGCTGGTAGTAATCGTGAGTTCCTTACGAACCCGGCCCAAAATTTCAAGGTTCATAGTCTGATAAGATTGATTATGTAAACTTATGGTTGTGAACCACTTTATCCTGTTTGGGAGCCATTCCCCCTCCCCAGGATTCCTTCATGGGGATTTTGCTCTTTCCGCTTCCTTGACAAAGAACAGGATTTGACAAAGAACAGGATTTCGACCGCACCATTTGCTTCTCCACTGAGCAATCCGTAAGATCGTCATCATCATGCATTGTACAAAATGCCGACGCAAGGCCGTGATCAAAACGCCACGCCACCATGCCGCATTTTGCGGACCATGTTTTCTCGGCTTTGTGCACGATCAAGTCCATCGTGCAATTAAGGCTCATGCCATGTTTGACAAGACTGAACGGATCCTTGTAGCAGTCTCCGGTGGCAAAGACAGCCTGGCGCTCTGGCACATTCTCCTCATGCTCGGATATCAGGCGGATGCGCTCTACGTCAATCTCGGCATTCCTGGTTATTCCGATCGGTCCCTGGAAAAAGTTCAACGGTTTGCAGACCTTGTCGCCAAGCCCCGCGGGGCCTTGTTACATGTTCACAAAGTTGAAAAGGAAGAGGGAGCTGGCATTCAAGAATTGGCCGATCTCGTCCATCGTCCTCCCTGTTCGGTGTGTGGGACGATCAAACGGTATCAATTCAACCACCTGGCACTGGAACATCGATACGATGTGATGGCGACGGGGCACAATCTCGATGATGAAGCGGCTCGGCTCTTGGGCAATATCTTGCACTGGCAAACTGACTACTTGGAGAAGCAAGGGCCAGTCCTCCCCGCCTCAATGGAAGGGTTTGCGAAAAAGGTCAAACCGCTCTATCGCTTGACGGAACGAGAACTCGCTGCGTATTGTGTCCTCACACGGATCGACTACGTCGTGGAAGAATGTCCCATGGCGCAAGGAGCCAGGACTCTTTTGTATAAAGACGTCTTAAATCGGTTGGAAACCCACTCTCCCGGCACGAAACAATCGTTTTACTGGGGGTTCTTGGCAATGCAGGGGCGATCCTCCCTCCATCCCCAGGCAATGGCGGCAAGCGATCAGGCCCTGCTCCACCCCTGCTTGACCTGTGGCCAGCCAACCGTCGCCGATCATTGTGCATATTGTAAACTCATGGCAAGGGCAAAGCAGACGATGTCCCACTAAGTCACAAAGGTAGCGATGAGCTCCACGGCGCGCGATTACTACCAAGTCTTGGGTCTTTCGCGAACCGCCTCTCCCGACGATATCAAGAAGGCCTTCCGCCGTCTGGCGCGGCAATATCATCCCGATCTTCATAGTGGCCCGTCCAAACTAGAGATGGAACGAAAGTTTAAGGAACTGAGCGAGGCCTATGAAGTCTTGTCAGACCCTGAGAAACGCAAGCAATACGATCAACGGGAATCCATGTGGACGCGAACCGAATGGTACACGACGGCCGAATCAAGAACGAAGCCGCCGGAACAGGGGTTTGCTTCCTCTCGCACCAGTCATCCCCGTCAAACTCATACCCACCAACCTCATGGCCATGGTGGGTCCCGGAGCGGAGGGTTGGCCGACTTTTTTGAGAGTATTTTTGGTGAGCCTGACGACTCCCCTGCTCAACCGAATACCAATGAACAGGGAGAGGATGTGGAAACCATTGTAGAGATCTCACTGCGGGATGTCTATTGGGGGGTGACGAAGCGCCTCTCGTTGCTAGAACCGGTCTCATGCTCAGCCTGTCAAGGAACCGGCTCGGTGCGGAGACGAATGTGCCAGGCCTGTTTGGGGACTGGTTTTCGCGCGGAATCAAAGGTGCTTGACGTGAAAATTCCAGCAGGTATTGAAGAGGGCGCCAAGATGCGGATTCCTGGACGGGGACGGCCCAGCCTTCATGGCGGCAAGCGCGGTGATCTCTATCTTTTCATCAAAACGAAGCCCGGACATGCGTTTCGTCGAGTAGGAAGTGATTTGTATGCCACCCTCCCCATCTGGCCGTGGGAAGCTGCCCTGGGCACTGAAGTCCTGGTTCCGACTCTTACCGAACCGGTTCGCGTCAAAATTCCCTCCGGCAGCACGGCGGAAAGTAAATTACGCCTTAAAGGAAAGGGCCTTCCCACGGGAACTGGTGGGTATGGAGATTTGTTGCTGACACTGCAAATAGTCATGCCGCGGACCATCTCGAACGAAGCGCGAGCACTCTATGAGCAACTGGCCAGAGAGAACCACGCCGATCCTCGGACCGAATTCCTGGCCAAGGCGCATCAAGACTGAAGGATCAGAAGCAAAAAGCACGGATGACCCACGGGAGCTTGCTTGCCTTGCCAGAGCTAATGTGGCAAGCTACCTGTCAAGCAAGGTGAAGAACGCTCTTCCCTACCGCTGAGAGGAAAAGGAGGATGGTCATGAAATCGATGAGAAGCCAAATGCTCGCCCAAATGCTCGCATGGATCGCGACGGCTGCGATGGTGGCCGTGTTAGGGGTGATAGAGTCACGAGCCAACGAGCCGGGGTATGGTTACGGCGGACACGGCAGGATGGGAGGGTACGGAAAGAGCTTCGCGCATGGCGGGACCGGGCATTTAATTCGTCATCTCTTGAAGCATGAGAAAGATATCGGATTGACGGCGGATCAAGTGGCCAAACTCAAAGAGCTTCAGCTTCATCTGGACAAGGCTCGGATCAAAGCCGAGGCGGATATCCAGATCACGGAACGAGAGATTAGAGCGTTGATGGAAGATGAAAAGGCGGATCTTGCCGCCATCGAAGCGAAGCTCAAACAGAGCGCCGATCAGCGAGTCGCGCTCCGCATGACCGCCATTAAGATGCGACGGGACGTGTTGAACGTGCTGACGCCGGAGCAGCGGGAAAAAGAAAAGTCCGAGCATGAGAAGGTCATGAAAGAACATGGGAAATCATACGGTGGTCCCTACGGCGGATCATCGGGAGCCTACCCGCATCACAAGAAAAATCCGCATGAGGGGATGGGAAGTCACCCGCCCATTCCACCAACCGATCTTTCGGTCCAGTAAGGGGACTGAATAGCAACGATCCCAACAAGGCCTCGAGAGAATCCAGCACGCTGGGAGGCTTGAGGTAAGACAAAACGTCGGATGCGCAGCATGCCAAAAGCACTAAAACTCAACAGCCGTGATCTTCTGAGTGGACCCTCTCGGGCGCCGGCTCGAGCGATGCTCAAGGCTATTGGCTTTACCGATGCTGATTTGTCAAAACCCCTCATTGGTGTAGCCAATACCTGGATTGAAGTGATGCCGTGCAATTACCATCTCCGCCGCCTGTCGGAACGGGTGAAGGCCGGAATTCGAGCGGCAGGGGGGACACCCATCGAGTACAACACGATCGCCGTCTCGGACGGGATTTCGATGGGCACCGAGGGAATGAGGGCTTCATTGATCAGTCGGGAGGTGATTGCCGACTCCATCGAATTGGTGGCACGGGGACACCTCTTTGATGGCCTTGTGGCACTCTCCGGCTGTGACAAGACCATTCCTGGAACAGTCATGGCCCTCGCGCGGCTGAATCTTCCTTCACTCATGCTTTACGGGGGATCGATCATGCCGGGTCGCTTCCAAGGCCAGGATGTGACGATTCAGGATGTCTTCGAAGCCGTCGGCAAACATGCAGCAGGCAAGATGACCGATGCCGAACTTAAAGAGCTGGAGGACCATGCCTGTCCCGGTCCTGGAGCCTGTGGAGGTCAGTTCACGGCCAATACGATGGCCATTGCCTTTGAGTTTCTTGGCATTTCGCCGATGGGGTGGAACGGCGTGCCCGCCATGGATGCCCACAAAGACGACGTGGCCTTCGAAAGCGGCAAACTCGTGATGGAACTGGTCAAACAGGATATGCGCCCCAGGCGGATCATCACCCGCAAGTCATTAGAAAATGCGATTGCCGCCGTGGCGACAACGGGCGGATCGACCAATGCGGTTCTGCATCTGCTCGCCGTTGCCCGAGAAGCGGGTGTGCGACTGACCTTAGATGATTTTGACAAGATCAATCGCAAGGTTCCGTTGCTGGCCGACCTCAAACCGGGAGGGAGGTTTACCGCAGCTGATCTTTATGCGGCTGGCGGTACGACGTTAGTGGCCAAACGATTGTTGGAAGGTGGTTTTCTTCACGGTGATCAACCGACGGTGACTCTTCGTACGATCAGCGAGGAAGCCAGGCGGGCGGTCGAAACACCGGGGCAGGAGGTGCTCCGTCCCTTGTCCAATCCCATCAAACCGACAGGAGGCCTTGTCATTCTCAGGGGCAATCTGGCACCCGAGGGATGTGTCGTCAAAGTTGCGGGGCATTCGATCATGAAATTCCAAGGACCAGCCAAGGTGTTCGATCGAGAAGAAGATGCTTTTGTGGCTGTGAGGGCGGGACACATCAAACGTGGGGATGTAGTGGTCATCCGCTATGAAGGCCCAGCGGGCGGGCCAGGCATGCGAGAGATGTTGGGCGTCACTGCGGCCATCGTAGGGACAGGCCTTGGGGATTCGGTTGCTCTCCTGACCGATGGGCGATTTTCCGGCGCGACCCATGGGCTGATGGCAGGCCATGTGGCGCCGGAAGCTGCCAAGGGCGGGCCCATTGCAGCCGTCAAAAACGGAGATATCATTATCTTCGACATCGCCAAGCGAAGATTAGATATCAAGTTATCTAAAAAAGAAATTGCAGCCCGGCTCAAGCGGGTTAAACACCCAACTCCCCGCTACACTACAGGTGTCATGGCCAAGTATGCCAAGTCTGTCTCCTCGGCGTCGGAAGGTGCCATCACAGGCTAACAGAGGCTAAGCCCGTCTTCTGGTCCGCTTGATCTGCTACCTGAACAAGGCAGGGCTGGGGCAGCCGTTGAACTCAATACAAGGTTTCCGCACTGTCACTAAGGTTCCAGTGACGGCCTTGCTCCCCGTTCCCCTCCTTGTTGCCGTCCTGTTTGGCGTTCACAACGAGCACCCCTCCCTAATGATCGAAGATAGAGAGGAATGTCCGGTCTTGCCATTGGCAAGGCATGGACACTCAAACAAACAGGTGATTGACGAGACTCATCATAATCCAGTAATGTCCGCATGGTGCCAAAGGTCCACAAGGGAAGTGGGGAGTTGGGAAGGGGTTTTGTGATACATACCTTCTACCTTACAAAAAAGGAGGGACTCTATGTTGGCTAGCCGATTGGTCCGGCTTATTGAGCAACATTCGGATCAGTTGTCCCGTGAACTTAGTGAGAAGGTTTGGAACTCTCCCCGTTGCAGCGACCTCCATAAAGTCCCACCAGATGAGTTGCGGGCGCGCGCGACCGAAATCTATCAGAATCTGAGCGACTGGTTAATGGAAAAACCTGAATCCGAGGTTGAACAACGATATACGGAGTTGGGTGCGCGTCGGGCCGGGCAAGGGGTTGCCTTCAGCCACTTTCTTTGGGCCATTACGGAAACGAAAGCCCATATGTGCTCGTTCATTCAGCGGGAAGGATTATCCGAGAGCGCCGTTGAATTGCATGGAGAACTTGAATTGATTTATCTCGTGAACAAATTTTTTGACAGGGCATTGTATTACGCCGCCGTCGGCTATGAGAGAGAACGGGCCCGGATAGGAGCAAACCTCAGACGGCGGAAAGATGATATGCAACGGGTTTATCTGTAACGTGTGGCGGGAATTTGAGGCGTTGAATCAGCGAGGGAACGGGGCACGACATCCTTCCCGTTCCCTGCTCCCTATGAATCCCCCTTCCCTAAGGGGAATTCAAGAGGCGGTTCTGCGGAGCAAGCGGTGGACTCACAAATGGACTCACAAGAGGTCCTCAGGCACCCGCAAGAGTAAAAAGGCTGACCACGACCATGTATCTGTATCCTATGCGTATCATCCCCTCCCTCTTTCCAAGGTGAGGAGGGGGGTTCTCTAACATCCTCCCCAAACTCCTACGACCTTGAGCAAGGATGAAGCTTTCCATCATTATTCCAGCCTATAACGAGGAGCAGCTTATCCGGCTGTGCCTTGATTCCATTTATGAGTCACTCAGCCGTTGCCACGAGTTGGCTTGCTCATGGGAAATCATCGTGGTTGATAATAATTCCACGGACAGAACAGGACTGTTGGCAAGAGAGGCCGGGGCTCATGTTGTGTTTGAGCCAATCAATCAAATCGGACGAGCGCGCAACACCGGTGCCACAAGGGCGAAGGGGGAATGGCTTCTGTTTCTCGACGCGGATAGCCTCTTAAGCCCTGAGCTTCTAGCCGATATTCTGACCACAATCCGGCAGGGCCATTGCGTTGGCATAGGAAGCACCCTGGTGATGCGCGATCTCCCCTGGTGGGCGGAAGGTCTCGCTCTGGTGTGGAAACTGACATCAATTTCATGCCGGTGGGCCGCGGGGGCCCTGTTTGCTTGCCGCCGGGACGCCTTTTTTCAAGTGGGCGGATTCCCAGAGGAGTTCTATGCGCTTGAAGAAGTCGAACTGAGCAAACGCCTCAAGCGATGGGGGCGGGAGCGGAACCTTGACTTTGTGATTTTAACGGCTCATCCCCTTGAGACATCCTCCCGCAAGATTGCGTTGTACTCCAAAGCCGAAATCGCGAAGCAAATTTTTTACTTGTGCTGCCTCCCCTATCGCACCCTCAAGGACAAACGATTGCTTTCCGTCTGGTATGATGGCCGGCGGTGATGATGCCACGTTCCCCCTTCATTGACTTCGCTTCCGAGGCTCCATAGAATCCGACTCATGGGGTTGTCGTTCGTTCATCTCCACGTCCATACGCAGTTCAGTCTGCTTGACGGCGCCAATCAAATCGATCCTCTCATCAGGCAGGTTAAAGCATTTGGGCAACCTGCCATTGCCATCACAGACCATGGCAATATGTTTGGCGCGATCGAGTTTTATCGCAAAGCCAAAGAGATAGGGGTCAAGCCTATTATTGGGTGTGAAGCCTATATGGCGATGGGGAG
>JANDJC010000047.1 GCA_024331045.1 Nitrospira sp. | reverse complement strand
ACTAAATTCTGATCAACTATGTTTGGCCAGCATGGCGATGAAGAGGGAGCCCTCCCGCCAACCAACGTGTTAGCTCCGCTGATTCTGCCCGTGCTCGAGCGGTCCAATAGCGGTACAGGGGGACAGTCACGGTCGAAGGGAGATGGGCTAGTGAATTTCGTGCAATTTCATCAGGTTGGTGCCGCCCGGCTGTCCGACTTGGGTGCCCGAGAGGATGACGATCTTTTCTCCGCCCTTGACCAGCCCTTCGGCTTTTAATTTCCGCTCCGCCTCCTCCACGCGATCGTCGGTGTGTTCGATCTGCGGGATCAGAGAGGGCCGCACGCCCCAATAGAGGGCCATCCGTTGCCGGACGGATTCGTACGGCGTGAAGGCGATGATGGGAGAGGCCGGCCGTTGCTTGGAAATCAATCGCGCCGTCGCGCCCCGTTCGCTGAAGACGACGATCATGTCGGCGGCAATGGCCTGAGCCGCGAAATAGGCGGCGGTGCAGACGGCGTCCGGAAATGGCATGGGCTCAACGTCCGTTCGTCGCCTGAAGAGGGGCGTTGATCCCGCTTCCTGCTCGGCAGCCTGGATGATGCGGTCCATGACCTGCACGGTTTCGAGGGGATACGTTCCGACGGCCGTTTCGGCGGATAACATCACCGCGTCCGTGCCGTCGAAGACGGCGTTCGCCACGTCCGATGCTTCGGCCCTGGTGGGACGAGGAGACTGGGTCATCGATTCCAACATCTGGGTCGCCGTGATGACCAGACGACGGCGACGGTTGGCTTCCGCGATGATCCGTTTTTGCAAAATCGGCACGGCCTCCGGTCCCATCTCGACGCCGAGGTCGCCGCGCGCGATCATGACGCCATCCGCTTCGTCCAAGATCATGTCCAGTGATGCCACGGCCTCCGCCCGCTCAATCTTGGCGATGATCGGTTGATCGCCGCCACAGTCGGCGATGAACCCGCGGGCGGCCCTGATATCCTCCGGACCTCGGACAAACGACAGGGCGACATAGTCCACGCCCTGTGCAATGCCAAAGCGGACGTCGTCTCGATCCTTGTCGGTAAGCGTCGGAACGCTGACAGTGGTGCCGGGAAGGTTGATGCCCTTGTGCGACAGGATCGTGCCGCCGGTCACGACGGTGCAGGCCACGTAGGAGTCGGTGACATGATCGGCGAGCAGCTCGATGAGTCCGTCGTTGATCAGGATCTTCGCGCCTGGCGTGAGGTCACGTGTCAGGGAGGGATAGAGGATAGGAATGTCCGGAATAGAAGAATCGAAAGCGGCCGGCAGAGTTGAGGCTCTGGTGGCTGGTCGGAGTCGAATCGCTTGGCCAGTGTGAACCTGGACGCCTCCCTCAGGCACCTTGCCCACTCGTATGCGAGGACCTTGCACGTCTTGAATAATCGCGACGGCAACCTTCCTCCGCGCCGCGGCTTGCCGAATGGCGGCGATGGCGGCGGCATGCGCCTCATGCGTGCCGTGGGAAAAATTGAGTCGTGCCGCGTCCATGCCCCGTTCGATCAGCCGATCCACCATGGCCGGCGACGCGGTGGCCGGGCCAATGGTACAGACGATTTTGGCTTTTCGCATAGGACCTTTCCGCAAAGTCTTGGTGAACGTGATTGCTCAACGGTAGCGCGTGCCTGATTCTTTACACAGTGTGAGCACGATGTAGTGAGGTAGTATGGACTGTGGCTTGCGTTCAGGCAAGACGGAAGCCAAAGGTAAACGTGGCCGCATAGCCGTCATCTGTCGGTGTCGGATCGAGCATGAGACGGTCTCCACCGTGGCGGAAGATCCAGTCCTGCCAATTGCGAGTGGTGCGATCTCCCCGCGAGACATAAGGCGGATGCGAGAGGACTTGATCAGTCAACGCGTCGTCGAAATAGAGTTGCGACGTAAACTCCAACCGTCGTCGCCCGTGTAAGACCAGCCGAATCTTGACGTGAATGTGCACCGTTCGTCCGGGGTACCAGCCTGGATAGATGGTGATGAATCGCGCTTCGCCGGTCTGGTCGGTCATTTGGTAGCCGCGGAGGAATTTCCGGCCAACGGTGTTGAACCACGGATCTCTGACGTCGGAGTAGAACCCCATGGCATCGCACTGCCAGAGATCGACCATAGCTCCGACCAGAGGCTGACAATTGACACCATGAATCCCCATGACCCGAATGGTCAACCGCAAAGGAATCCCCCGTGTGACCTGTCCCGTTGAGGGATCGGAACGGATGTCGGAACGGTTCAACCGTTCGTCGACGAAATAAGGGCCTTCAGTCTGTTGAGGGAGGACAAAGCAGGACGGTTCTCCACTCTCGGCAGTCGCCCGTCGAGGAATGAGAGTTGGTTCGAGTAGCCACGCCGCACCGGCGATGCCGAACCAAACCAGAACATCGCGACGGGACAGGAAGAGTTTGGGGCGATGTGGGCGATACTTCATGTTAATCACCTTCGTTTAAACCTCGGCGGAATACCTGAAGGGGGAGAAGAAGAAGGCGGCCTCGATGGGGGACGGGGCTGAACGATGAAGGGGTAGGGCCTCGTCCAGAAAGGATAGTAACCGTATGGGACGCCCCAGTAGCCGAAGGGAGGATAGTAGTAGGGGCCGTAAAAGGCGGCGGGGGCGGTTTCCGACTCTTCCATATCAACCATATTCCAGTCGATCAGATGTTTGATGGCGACAATGGGGTACAAATACTCGGCTTCATCCAGTTGCCGTGTGATGGAACCTTGCACGGTCCCGATGATGGTCACCGGCGTGCCGGGGGGCACGGTGGCAGGGTCGAGAAACGTCTCCTGGATGGCAAGAAACCGTCCCTCAGAGCGCACTCGATCCTTGGTAGAGATCCGTCCCTCTCTTCTGGGTAATTGAAGGATTTCGAGTTCCGTTCGCTCCCGAAAACGTTTAGCCGTCAGAACAATACCAGCCAGGCTGATGGTTCGACCAAGATAGGAATCAGTGTTGGCCCGCAAGTCCGAGAAGGTGACGGTGGTGTCAATGTCTTTCAGCAGATCTGGCGGGATTTGAAGAGGACCTGCTTCCCGCTGAATTTGATGCAAGGACTCGGCGCAAGCAGAGAGGATGAAGGACCAGCCGAGCAGGAGAACGAGGAAGATTGCGCGAGCCATGAAATCTGTTCCGTATCAGAAGTGAAGTGACACGCCGAATAGCAGGTGCTGCGCCCTGTAATCACTTTCAAAGCCTCCAGCTGGACCAAAGGCGTTGTCAAATCTGAACGTCGCGCTCATGTATTTGTACTCCCCAAAGATGGCGATGTGGGATGTCACAAAGGCGCGCAGGCCGGCAAAGGCATTGAAGCCTCCAGCGACGTCGGAATCCGGTTGCACGCCCCCAGCCTCGCGCAAGTGCGCAATGACCGGGCCGCCTCCGATGCCGACGTAGGGCTGAAATGTGCGTCCAGGATAGCGCGCGATGAGATTGACGGTGACGGACATGATTCGTAAATGGATTCCTGGAGCGTCCGTGATGCCTTTAATGTGAGGGGTGGAGTGGAGAAATTCTCCCTCAATACCGAACCATCCATGTCGAAAAAAGTGTCCGAGCTTACCACCCAGGGCGACGGAATTTTGAAGATCCAGGTCTTGGAAAAGCAGGCCGCCCGTGCCCTCCACGTCCGTGAGACGGTCGGCGAAGTTGATCCCACCGACTCCGGCCACATAGGATTCGGCCCAGGCAGCGTGCGGCTCGACCAAGAGCCCTATTACTATCGAGAGCCCCAATAGGCTTCTGATGACGAAACGATTCATGATAGAGGGATAGAGGGGCATTTCTCCTCATCCGTGATTCATCATATCAAGAGAAACGGAGGCAAAAATAGGCACAGAATCACAGGCGGCACCCTCCCGAACGGACGCCTAGCGAGAACGCCACGCGCTGCTGCTCTGTTACGGACAGGTCCCCAACGGCCCTCCAAGGGTGCGGTCAAGAACGTCACCTGTTCGATCGACTTTTCCGACCCGGTTGCGATCACTCTCCTGTCTCAGTACACTGCTTCAGGATCGCTGACTCCCCATGACCAACGGCAAGGCGTCTGATTCTCCACCGCCCTCTCCACGCTCTTCTGCGCCCAACACTGAGCGGGTTGTGAGCCTGGTTGTCATCGGGCTGGTCCTCTCTTCAGCGCTCTGGGCGCTTCGATCGGAGGGGCCTTCCCCTATGAACCCCGCGTCCGTGCCTTCTTCTCCTATTCCTGTCCTCTCGGAGGACAAAGTTCCGCTTGTGACGGGAGAGGAACCGATTCGGCACATTTTCATCAAAGCGGGCTGTGTTGTGTGTCATGAAATCCCCGGCATCCCGGAAGCGAAAGGTCGGGTGGGACCTCCCTTGGTGTTGGGGCACACTGGGGAGCAGCGGCTTCGTGACCCAGCCTATCATGGCAGGGCCAGGACCGTTCATGAATATGTGATTGAATCGGTGTTGGAGCCGGATCTGTTTGTGGTGGCTGGCTATCCAAGCCGAACGATGCCGGCGTGGTATGGGAGCAAGTTAAGCGCGCTCGCCTTGGAAAAGATCGCCCACTATCTTGAGCAGCAGACGGGAGATGCCGGCTAAATCTACGGGACGAGCTGGTTGACTCATCCGTCTGGAGGGTGTCATCGCTTTCGAAGGGGAGAGAGGCGGTCGGTTCGGCTTCCCTGGATTCGAAAGGCTTCGCCGCCTCCTCCGGCTGGATGTCGATCGAGGAGAGCATTGACCGCCTCGTCGCCCTTGAGACCTTCGAGCTTGATTTTCAAGCGGAGGTTGTTCGCACTGTCGGCATTGATCAATGCCTGTTCTAGGCTGATGCGACCCTCCTTGTACAATTGGAACAGGACGCGATCGAACGTCTGACATCCTTCCTCATAGCCCTGCTCCATCGCCTCCTTCAGGGTATCGACTTCCGCCTTTTTGATCAGATCCTTGATGCGCGGCGTATCCAACATGATCTCCAAGGCCGGAACGCGCCGACCGTCGAGCGATGGAATCAGCCGCTGCGAAATAATCGCGCGCAAATTGAGCGACAGTTGAAGATAGATCTGCGCATGTCGTTCCTGCGGGAAAAAGTTCATGATGCGCTCGATCGCCTGGTTCGCATTGTTGGAGTGGAGCGTGGCTAAGCAAAGGTGGCCTGTTTCGGCAAAGGCGATAGCCGCTTCCATGGTTTCGGTGTCTCGTATCTCACCAATCAGGATGACGTCCGGTGCCTGGCGCAGCGCGTTCTTCAAAGCGTTTTGGTAATTCAGCGTATCGAAGCCCACCTCACGTTGCGTCACGATGGATTTTTTGTGTTGGTGAACAAACTCGATGGGATCTTCGACTGTCACGATGTGGCCGGCTTGCACGGTATTGCGATGGTCGATCATGGCGGCCAGAGTCGTGGATTTTCCTGAGCCGGTGGCACCGACGACCAGCACCAACCCCCGCTTGGTCATGGCGATATCTTTAATGATTGGCGGGAGTTGAAGCTCTTCGACCGTTTGAATCTCCGCCTTGATGTGACGAAACACCAGGCCTACATTGCCCCGCTGGCGAAAGACGTTGACCCGAAACCGGCCGAGTTCCTTGTAGTAGAGCGCCAGGTTCATCTCCATTTTTTCTTCAAACTCACTGCGTTGCGGACCTCGCATCAGCGCCAAGGCGAGCGCTTCCAATTGATCATTGGTGAACGGCGGCGCGTCGGCCGGTTGCGTCGAACCGTGCACGCGGTAAATCGGCGGGGCGTCCACGGTCAGGTATAGGTCGGATGCCTCACGTTCCACCATCGCCTTGAGCAGGCTCCGAACATCCATCGCGCTCTCCTTGGTTTCCTGCTATGCCGCGCCGGTCATCGGTGCCCCGAAGAGATTGGGAGTCATGCTGCGGGATTGGGCCTCTGCCTTCGTGACGATGCCGCGCATAGCCAAGTCAATCAAGGCCATGTCCATCGTTTGCATGCCATCTTTTTGGCTGGCCTGCATGATGCCGGGGATTTGATGGAGCTTGGCTTCCCGAATCAGATTGCGAACCGCCGTGGTCGCCACCATGATTTCGAGGGCGGCGACGCGGCCGCCCGTTTTCCGTTTCAGCAATGTTTGGGTGATGACGGCTTCCAGTGCTTCCGAGAGTTGCGTTCTGACCTGTGCCTGTTGCGCCGGTGGGAAGGCATCGATGATGCGGTCGATGGTCTTGGGGGCGCTGGACGTATGGAGGGTGCCGAAGACCAGGTGACCGGTTTCCGCCGCCGTCAAGGCTAGTTGGATCGTTTCGAGATCCCGCATCTCACCGACGAGGATGATGTCCGGATCTTCGCGGAGCGCCGCTCGAAGGGCGTTGGCGAATGACAAGGTATGCACTCCCAGTTCCCGCTGATTGACGAGGCATTTTTTTGATTTGTGGACAAATTCGATTGGGTCCTCGATGGTGATAATGTGGCCTTCGAACGTGGTGTTCAGATAATCAACCATCGCGGCGAGGGTGGTTGACTTGCCTGATCCAGTCGGGCCGGTGACCAAGATCAAGCCTTTTTCCCGATCACAGAGTTGCCGAATCACCGGAGGCATGCCGAGTTTGTCTAGGGGGACAATAGTGGTGGGAATGTTACGGAACACGGCCCCCAATCCTCGTTGCTGAACGAACACGTTGACTCGGAATCGGGCGATATCCCCCAACTCGAAAGAAAAATCGCATTCGCGATGCTCCTCGAAGTGTTTGCGCTGCACGTCGTTCATCATGTCGTAGATCAGGGCGTGGGTTTCTTCTTGCGTCAGCGGCGGATGATCAAGTTTCTTCATGTCCCCGTGAATGCGAACCATCGGCGGCTCTCCGGCACTGATGTGGCAATCCGAGGCTCCTTCTTTGACTGCGAACGTCAGTAATTTGGAAATGTCCATTCGATCGCTCCAATGAGAGAAGATGGTCTGCTTGATGGAAGGCTGAGCGTACGGAGGCATGATGCCATAGCGAGAGGGAAATGCAAGCAAACGGCCGAAACACGACGGGCGAAAGAGGGAGTCAGATCAACCGCAGAGCCCGACCGACGGCCTCGAAGGCCTGTAAAGCTTCTTCCAGTTGTTCTGCCGTATGTTCGGATGTAACGGTGACGCGGACGCGGCTGGTTCCGCGTGGTACGGTCGGCGGCCGCACTGCCGGGGCATAGATCCCGCGAGCCAACAAATGGTTGGAAAAGGCTACCGCGGTCTGGGCCTCGCCAACAATAATGGGCAAGATGGGGCTCACGGTTTCGGTCAGACGGAAGCCAAGCCGCTGCAAGCCGTGAAACAAACGGTCTCGATTGGCCCACAGCCTGACCCTCCGTTGCGGCTCATCTTGGATGATGGTCAACGCGGCTTGTGCTGCGGCCGCTGTTGCCGGCGGGGGTGCCGTCGTAAAGAGAAAGGGGCGGACTGTATTGACGAGGTAATGGATCAATGTTCGTGGGCCGACCACATAAGCTCCGGCGCTGCCCAAGGCCTTGCCCAACGTGCCCATGTGAAAGGGAATCTCATGCTCCACGGCCAGGGCTTCTAGCGTCCCTCTGCCGGTGGCACCCATGACACCGGTGCCGTGGGCATCATCAACATACAGGAGCGCATCATAACGGTTGGCCAGAGAGACCAATTCAGCCAGAGGGGCAACGTCGCCGTCCATGCTGAACAGTCCGTCAGTGACGATCAAGGTTGGGCGGCCTGGCGGTCTGCGTTTCAACAGCGACTCGACATGGTTGCTATCGCGATGGCGGTAGATGCGGAAGTCTGCGCCGCTTAACCGGCAGCCATCGATGAGGCTTGCGTGACATAGCCGATCAGCCAAGATGAAACCTTGGCGGTCAATCAGGGCGGGAATGGTTCCTAGATTGGCCAGATAACCGGAGCCGAAGAGGAGGGCGGCCTCCGTGCCTTTGAAGGAAGCCAAGGCTGATTCCAACGCTGCGTGGGGCGGCAGTGTCCCACTGATCAGCCGAGAGGCGCCGGCGCCGCTTCCATAGTGCTCGGTTGCCTGTACAGCGGCTCGGATGACAGAGGGATGAGTGGCCAATCCGAGATAATTGTTGGAAGACAGGAGAATGACCGGCCGTCCCTGATACGAGATGACCGGGCCCGTGCCAGCGTCCAGCACGTTGAGACGGCGGGTCAACCCTTCCTCGGCCATGCGCTGCAGTTTTACGCGGAGCCGGTCGGGGAACATCATCGGCTGTTCTTATGCTCACAAAGAGGGGGTGGTCCATTGACAGAGTGAATCATGCCCTAGTATAAAACGTGAGCTTCTTTGACTTTCAAGGGAAGAGACCAGGTCCGATCATTTCTTTTGCTCAGAACCAATCCATGTCCTATCGAATCAAGGTGCCTCCGCGCCAACTCCCTGTCAATGAAACCGAACTAGTGGGGTCGTTGGAACAGTGGCTCATAGACATGAAGAAATACCGGTGGTCGCTGTTGGCCGGTTTAGGAGGGGTAATCGTGGCCGGTGGTATTGTGGCGGCGGTCCTCTGGTACAATGCCGAAAATGCCCGCAAAGCGCACGATCTGGAGCGGGAGGCCACGCTTCATTTTTTGATGCGCCCCTTCAATGACCCCCAAAAAGTTGAGGCCAATATGAAAGAGGCAATCGCCCTCTACCAGAAGGTGACCGAGGAGTATCCGACGACTCCGTCCGCTCCTTTGGCCTGGTTCGGGTTGGGGAACGCCTTCTTGGAGACCAATCAAATCGATGCGGCCATTAATGCCTATCAGAAACTAATCTCTACCTATGGCTCCAACACCATGCTGGTGGACCTTGCTCGCCAGAAGCTGGGCTATGCGTATCAATTAAAGCAGGAGCCTGCCCAGGCGGCGCAGGCGTATTTGGCGGTGCTGAATAATCCTGCTGCTTTGAATCGGGATCAAGCCTTGTATGAGTTGGCTCGACTGGATGAAGGTCAGGGGCGGTTTGATGAAGCGTTGAGCCGATATCAAGAGCTTGTCCGGTCCTTTCCAAACTCTCCATTAGCCAGTGAGGCTACGATTCGGCAGAAGATCCTAGAAGCCAGAAAGTCTTTTGAAGCAACGGGGACTTCCTCGCCGACAAGCGCCCCTTCCGCCACACCAGTTAGTCCGTCCTCGGCTGGTGCCAAGCCATAACCCACAACAGCAGCAGTTCCTTCGAGAAAGGATGAAGAGCGGGCATCATCCCTGCGCTCGGTGCACCTGGCTTCCCCCGCTCCCGCAGCACGTGCTCAACACGGAGTCGCCTGCAGAGTTCGCCTAGCGGCTGAGGAGCAACAGATCACCTACTTTGAGTGACGACCGACTCAGATTGTTTCTTGCCTTCAAGGTGTGGATCGGAATACGAAAGCGCTTGGAAATTTTCTCCAGCGTGTCGCCTGCGCGAACTCGATACCATCGTGGTGGAGCCGCCTTCGCCTGTTTCACCTGCGGCCGCAAGGGAGGAAATTTATAGGTTGGGATGTGGTCCAAAACCCGCATTACCTTCTCCGCTGTTCCAACCGGAACCTTTAGATGGTAAGCATGATCGTCGGGCGGAGTCGCATCACGGCGCAGTTCGGGATTGAGCAGCCGAAGTTCCTCGTAAGAAATGCCGGCATGGTGGGCGATCGCACGGAAGTGCAAGGGGCGATTCACCACCACCTCTTCAAATTGATGAGGCGCTCCTGCTTCCACCGGGAAACCGTACCGTTCAGGATTGTGGGCAATGATAGTGGCGGCCATGATCCGAGGCACATATTGCTTGGTTTCCTGCCGAAGAAGCTTGGTATTAGAAATATCCCAAAACGTTTCGCCTTGAACCTTTTCAAGCGCCCGTAACACCTTGCCCTCTCCGGCATTGTAGGCTGCCATTGCAAGGGGCCACGCCCCAAACAGGTCATAGAGGTCGCGCAGGTACCGCGCGGCGGCCACAGTAGATTTGATAGGATCCCGCCGTTCATCAACATAGTCATCAATCCGCAGGCCATACAATTTCCCCGTTGACTTGATAAATTGCCATGGCCCTGTGGCTTTGGCGCGGGAGTAGGCATAAGGGTTGAAGCCGCTTTCAACCAGCGAGAGATAGATGAGGTCACTGGGCAGGTTGAACTCCGCGAAGATGGCTTCAATGTAGGGTCGATAGCGGCTGAGCCGCAGCAGCCATTGTTCAAAACGATCTCTGATGGAAGTGTG
This sequence comes from Nitrospira sp., assembly GCA_024331045.1. Taxonomy (GTDB): domain Bacteria; phylum Nitrospirota; class Nitrospiria; order Nitrospirales; family Nitrospiraceae; genus Nitrospira_D. The sequence goes on along the minus strand of JANDJC010000047.1, from coordinate 9,825 downwards.
GAAGAACCGTAAGTGTCGCTCGACCGTTTCATCAAATACGACCGGAATATTGTACGTACCGTCAATGATGGAGTCACCGGACCTCTCGGATTCGTGGGGACTTGCAGCTTCGGTGCCGCGCGTGGAACCGTCTGCGGAGGGGGAGGTGATGTCGTCGCTTCCGTCCGCGGCCTGGTCGGTCTCCAATTCCGGCTCAAGAGGAACAAGGTTGGAGTCCAGATCTTCGTCACGGTCGTTGTTGACTAACACGGCTTGGAGACTGGTGGGACCCAGACCGCCCAGATCGACGGTGGCGCGAGCGTCACTTGTAGAGGCCAGCAGAGAAGCGCTGAGAGATACCATCAAGCTATACAACCGTATCATCTGTGGAACACGCTGTATTGCTGGCATGGTCTTGCCCCCTTCTCCTGTGAGGTGTCCTCCATCTTGCATAATTGGTTGTACTCCCTCTGGCATGACCTGTGCTGGTTCCCCTTGAATATGGATTATGGATGGGGAATATGGATGGGCCTAGACTATCGGGCAACCGCCGGCCTGTCAAGAAATGAAAAGGAGTGGTGGTGCTCCTTCTTTTGGGGGATTCAGACAAAGCGCGAATAGCGGAGACAAAACGGATGAAAAGAAAGCCCCTTCTGGCACCCGGTTCTCCACAGTTGATGCACGGAGGGAGCTTCCACGTCGCTTTTTCTTTCATGCGAGTCATGGGACATCTCCGTGAGAAACGAACTTCCTTGAGGAGCAGCGGGGGGACTTGGCGGAAGTTCGAAGATGCCGGAAGCGGTTGTTAGGCCGGTAGATGGCACGTGTCCAGCCTAACACGGCGTGACACGTGTTCCACGCTTCCTTGACAGCTTCCGGCTGCTAGTGGTAGCGTACCGCCCTCTTCTTTGTTGGTTCTTGTGCGTGGATGCCCACCGGAATCCAGCATGCGGAATCCATCAAATTGTACATAGGGAGGAGTCATTCATGTTGAAACGGTATCTCCTGGCACCAGGTCCGACGCCCGTGCCTCCTGAAGTGTTGCTTGCGATGGCGCGTCCGATCATCCACCATCGCGCCCCAGAGTTCGACCCTATTTTTGCCGAGGTACGCGCCGGCTTACAGTGGCTGTTTCAAACGCGCCATGACGTGTTGATGTTAGCGGCCTCCGGGACGGGGGGAATGGAAGGTGCCGTCTCCAATTTTTTGTCGCCCGGTGACAAAGCGTTATTTGTCAACGGGGGCAAATTCGGAGAACGGTGGGGAAAAATCTTGAAGACATTCGGAGTCCAGGCGATTGAAATCAAAGTCGAATGGGGGCGCGCGGTTGATCCGCAGCAGATCGCGGACGCCCTCAAGAACGATCCGTCGATCAAGGCTGTCTATGTCCAGGCGAGCGAAACCTCGACGGGGGTATCCCACGATGTCAAAACATTGGGAGAAATCATCAAAGCGTATGACAATACCATTCTCGTCGTGGATGCCATCACCGCACTGGGAGTATTCGACATCAAGACAGATGCCTGGGGATTGGACGTCGTCGTGACCGGCTCGCAAAAAGCCTTAATGCTGCCCCCCGGCATGGCGTTTGTGAGCGTCAGCGACAAGGCATGGGCGATGGCCGATAAAGCTAAAAATGCTGCTTTTTATTTCAATTTCAAGAAGGAGCGGGAGAATCAAATCAAAAATCAGACGGCGTTTACGCCGGCGGTGTCATTGATCATCGGCCTCCAGGAAGCCTTTAAGATGATGAAGGCCGAAGGACTTGAAAATCTGTTTGCTCGGCAAGGACGGTTGGCGCGTGCCATGCGCGAGGGGATTCAGGCCGCCGGCCTCAAGTTATTTCCCAAGGAGTCGCCCAGCGATGCGCTGACGGCAGTCTGTGCTCCGGAAGGGATTGATGGTCAGGCTATCTACAAGAATCTACGGGTACAATACGGGATGACGGCGGCGGGTGGGCAGGACCATTTGAAGGGGAAAATTTTCCGACTGTCGCATATGGGGTATGCTGACACCTTCGATGTCATCGCCGCATTGGCGGCAACAGAGATGGTGCTCAAAGGTTTGGGCTATCCGGTGAAGTTGGGAAGCGGGGTCGGACGAGCGCAAGAAATCTTGATGGCGAAGTAGCAACCGTGACGGCACGAGGAGCCATAATGATGAGAATTTATGTGAGGAGATGACGGGATGACCGGCACAGCGGGCATGAAAATCTTGGTGAGCGACAGTCTGTCAGAACAGGGCATCGAGGTATTGGAGCGGGCGGGGTTCACGGTGGTCGTACGCTCAAAAATGCCCAAGGAAGAACTCTACCGCGAGATCAAGGACGCCGACGGGTTGATCGTGCGGTCCGGCACCAAGGTGACAGCGGAGCTGCTGGCCGCTGCCGAAAAACTGAAAGTCGTTGGACGGGCCGGCTCTGGGTTGGATAACGTGGATATTCCCGCGGCCACACGTCGGGGCATCGTTGTGATGAATACGCCGGGTGGCAACACCGTGACAACCGCCGAGCACACGATGGCGTTGATCTTTGCCGCTTGCCGAAAGATCCCCCAAGCGACGGCGTCGGTGAAACAAGGTAAGTGGGAAAAAGACAAGTTCATGGGCATCGAGCTCTACAATAAGACCCTTGGCATTGTAGGCTTCGGCCAGATTGGCAGTTACTTGGCGAAGCTTGCCCAGGGCGCCTCCATGAATGTCATTGCCTACGATCCTTATCTCGCGCCAGAGCGGGCTCAGACAATGGGAGTGGAGCTGGTCGGATTGGCCGAGCTGTTTCGTCGAGCCGACATCGTCTCCGTCCATACCCCACTTACTTCCGAAACCAGGTCGCTGATCAACGCCAAGGTCATCGAGACGATGAAACCGGGAGTCGTGTTGATCAACTGCGCCCGTGGTGGCATCATCAACGAAGCGGATCTCTGTGAAGCCTTGAAGACCAAACGGGTAGCCGCTGCCGCCTTTGACGTGTTTGAGGAAGAGCCGGTCAAGCCGGACCACCCTCTGCTGGCGTTGGACAATTTTATCTGCACGCCACATATCGGGGCCCAGACAGCCGAGGCACAGGAGAATGTTGCGGTGGCGATCGCGGAACAGATCGTCGATTATTTCACAAAAGGTATCGCCAAAGGAGCGGTCAATATCCCTTCGGTCCCGCCGGAATTACTTCCCCGCCTCCAGCCATTTTTGATTCTGGCGGAACAGTTAGGCTCGCTGCAAACGCAACTCTCGCACGGGGCGATTGAACGAGTCACCGTGGAATACAGCGGAGAGGTAGCCTCGTTATCGGTTGCGCCCTTGACCATTGCCGTGCTCAAAGGGTTGCTGGGGCCGATTTTGGAGCACCCGGTCAACTATGTGAACGCGCCGCTGGTGGCGAAAGAGCGGGGGATCGAGGTCAAGGAGGTGCGAATTTCCGACGCCGGGGACTTTACCAGTTTGATTCGGCTGCGGGTCGAGGCGGGGAGTGTCTCGCATCAGGTGGCTGGCACCCTCTATCATAAAAAAGAAGCCCGCGTGGTGGAAATCGATCAGTTTAAAGTTGAAATGGTGCCGGAAGGCCATCTGTTGTTTATTCACAACATGGACCGACCGGGGGTGATCGGCATGGTCGGCAAAGTGCTGGGCGACAACGGTATCAACATCGTGCGTATGCAGTGCGCCTTGGAGAAACGGGGAGGCGAGGCCTTGCTCATCATTGCCGCCGATACCGAGTTTCCGGCCCACGTGTTGGAGGAGATTCGGTCTAGCTCCAACATTCTGTCCGTCACTGTCGCAAACCTGGGCTGACAGGACAGCCGCCGTTACGGATCATGAAATTTGCTCCTCCGCCCCCGCGCCGTCCTAGGGAGGAGATGCCACTCTTGAGAGAGCACTCGCTGGTTCCGCCCGGTATGGCGACGATCCTTCCGGAGGCGGCAGGCCGTTTCAGAAAGATCGAAACGCAGTTGATTGAGACCTTGGCCGGGCGGGGATTTCAAGAAATCATCCTCCCCACGTTTGAGTACCTGGACGTACTGGCGCCGGGGCTCGAATCGGAATTGATCGAGAAGTGCTATAAAATTCCCGATCGAACGACCGGAAGGATCCTGCTTCTTCGCCCCGACGCTACCGCGCAGATTGCCAGAACCGTTGCCATGGGAATGATGGGAGAGCGCATACCAATGAAGCTCTCCTATCGGACGACAGTGTTTCGGTACGAGCCGGAACATGCTGGTCGCGATCGGGAGATTTTCCAAGTCGGGGCCGAGCTGATCGGCGTTGATGACGCGGCGGCAGACCAAGAGATCGTCTCCTGCCTCATCGCGTGCTTACGGAGAATCGGGGTACGGTCTTTCAAGGTCTCCATTGGCCATGTAGGCTTTTTCAAGAGACTGCTCGTTCAGGCCGGGTTGTCTGAGGGGGGAAGAAAGCAGGCGGAACAGGCCGCGGCCCGCAAAGACATACCAAGACTCGAGGAGATTCTGCGCTCCGAACGCATCGCTCCACGGGCCGTCCGGCGCATTCTTGGCGCTCTGGAACTGGCTGGAACGGCAGAGGTCATTGCTCAGGGGCGGGAACTGGCCGGCCGAGACCGATCGCTTCACCGGACGCTTGATCGGTTGTCGCAGGTGTATCATGCTCTGTGCAGGGACGGCTACCGCGCGATGCTGTTTCTGGATCTGGGAGAGTTCCGCGGATTTGATTATTATGATGGCCTTGTGTTCGACGTCTTTGCCGAGGGAATTGGTGGAGAACTCGGCGGAGGGGGGCGCTACAACCACTTGATCGGTCGATTCGGCCGGAATCTTCCGTCAACCGGCTTTGCCTTGATCGTCGATCGGCTGTTTCAAGCCCGTGGGATTTCACGGGGCCTATCGGCCTGGTCAAAAAAACCTTCATGAAGCCAATCATCGATCTTTCCCAACCCAAATTGCCGCCTCAGAACCTTGAAGCGGAACAGTCGGTCTTAGGGGCGATTCTGTTGGACAACACCGCCATGCCCAAGGCGATGGAACTGATCACGGAAGAGGATTTTTACCGGACGGCTCATCGCAAGGTGTATCGGGCTATGCTTGATCTGGCCGAGGAGGGAGAAGTCATCGATCTGATCACGCTCACCGAACGGCTGGGACGGATGGGCGAGTTGGAAGCCGTCGGCGGGGCGGCCTACTTAGCCGAGTTGGTGCAAGTTGTCTCCAGCGCGGCCAACATTCGGTATCACTGCAGGATCGTCCGCGACAAGGCTGTTGCGCGGCAACTGCTCGCTGCGTCCACGGAAATTCTCACGAGGGGATATGAGGGCACCGCCTCCGTTGACGAATTGATCGATTTCGCCGAGCGCTCCGTCTTTCGCATCGGCCAGGGGAAGCTCGAGCGGACGTTCACGCCCATCACTCACATTATCAAAGAAAGCTTGGATCTGGTCGATCAGCTCTCGAAGCGAAAGGAACATGTCACGGGCGTGCCGACCGGCTACTACGACCTTGATGATTTAACGGCGGGGCTCCAACCGTCCGACTTGATTGTTGTCGCCGGCCGCCCTAGCATGGGCAAGACCAGCCTGGCGCTGGGGTTTGCGACCCACGCTGCGATTCATGCCAAGGCGGTCGTTGGCATTTTCAGCTTGGAAATGTCAAAGCCGCAGATTGTGCTTCGGATGTTGAGCTCTGAGGCGCGGGTGGACTCCCATGCGTTGCGGACGGGCAAGCTGCAAAAAGAAGATTGGTGGCGGCTAGCGGAGGCGGCTAATCGGCTGGAGCAGGCACCGATTTATATCGACGACACGGGCAACTTGACGGTGCAGCAGATGCGGGGGAAAGCCCGTCGGCTTAAGGCTGAGAAGGGGCTTGATCTGCTCATCGTTGACTATCTGCAATTGATGCAGGGGCGAGCCGATGCCGAATCGCGCCAACAGGAAATTTCCGACATCTCGCGCTCCTTGAAGTCGCTGGCAAAAGAGTTAAACGTTCCCGTCGTGGCGCTGTCCCAATTGAGCCGCGCCGTCGAATCGCGAAAACCGCCGATTCCGATGTTGGCCGATCTGCGCGAAAGCGGCGCCATCGAACAAGACGCTGATGTGGTGATGTTCATCTATCGTGAAGACGTCTATGATCCCGATTCGGAGCGGAAGGGCATCGCCGACATCATTGTCAGCAAACACCGCAACGGTCCCACCGGAAAAAGGGAACTGTTCTTCCACGATCGGTACGCGAAATTCGAGAGCCTCGACCTCCGTGAAACCTGAGGAGCGTTTGCGTGCCGCCTAGCCGCTCGGTATACTGATTTTATTATGCGTAATCACCAAAGCGGTCCCATCCGCCGACTCCTCCGACGGTACGGCAATCAGAGGGAACGGGGGGCCGGAGCTAGAAATCTGCATCGCCTTCAAATGGCCGTGTGGTTCATGACGGCAGCCGTCGGTCTTGGCCTACTACCGGTGCAGGCCCAGCAAACGGCTGCTCAGACGGTAGAGCAACGGTCAACCGATGGGCCTCCTCCCAATGCGGCAGCGACCTATCATTTCATGTTGGGTTATCAAGCTGAACTGGCCCATGACATTGAAACGGCCTTGCGAGAGTATCACGCAACCATCGAGGCGGATCCATCGGCGCGCGACGCCAAAGCTCGGCTCGCCGCCCTGTATTTTGGATTGGGGGACCTTGCCAAGGCGGCTCACTACGCGGAAGAAGCGGGCGAGGGAACCGGCCAGAGTGCCCACCTGCTGACACAGATGGCTGGAATCTTGGCGGGAACTGGGAAGCCCGATCGCGCAATTGAGCTCTTGGACAAGGCCATCCACCAGGCACCGGAGCGGGCAGAATCGTATTTTTCCAAGGCGCTCATCTTGTTGAATCTCAAACGGCTGGTGGAAGCCGAGCAGGCCGTCAAACAGGGACTACGCCATGCTCCTGACTCCCATGTTGGCCATTATTATTTGGGCCGTATCTCAGCCGAAGCTGGTAAGGTGGAAGAGGCCATCGCCAGCTTTACGCAGGCGATCACGGTCAACCCCTCCTTCGAACCTCCCTATTTGGCGCTTGCCTCGCTCCATGAGGCGAGGAAAGACCGAGACAAGGCCATCAGTCTGTTGCAACAGTACTTGCGGCAGGTCAATCCCCACAACAAAGAAGTCAAACGACATCTTGTGCAGTTACACATTGCGGGAAAAGACTATGCCGCTGCCTTGTCGGAACTCGAAAAGATCCTCAACGAGGATCCCGGCGATCTGGACGCCCAGCTCAGAATGGCGCTCATCCATGGCGAGCAAAAGGACTATGCCAAAGCCATCGACCGAGTAACGGCCATTTTGCAGGTGAGACCGGAAGAACTGCGGATCAGGGACTATTTGGGCTACCTCTACGAAGAAACCAAAAACTTCCCCAAGGCCATTGAGTCGTATCGGCATAATCTCAACCTTGATCCCCGCTTCGTGGAGAGCCACGTGCACCTGGGCGTGCTCCAGTACCGGCTCAAGAATTTTCCAGAAGCGATCCGACACTTGACCGAAGCCGTGCGGCTCAATCCCAAACAACCGGAACCCCATATCGTGTTAGGCCTCTCGTATCTTCAGTCCGACCAATTTGAAGAGGCCCGCGAAGCGTTCGAAGAAGGGATCACGCACCACCCCCAAAACGCCGATTTGCACTTCAACCTCGGCACTGCCTATGACAAGCTCAACCGGTTTGACGACGTCGTGCGCGCGATGGAGACGGCGATCACGCTGGACCCCCACCATGCCGATGCGTTGAATTATCTGGGCTATAGCTACGCCGAGCGAGGCACGAAGCTGGATCAAGCCCTTTCGCTGACCAAACGGGCTGTTGCCCTCAAACCGGACAATGGATACTACGTGGACAGCCTGGGATGGGCCCTGTACAAGGCGGGGATGGTCGAGGAAGCGTTAAAAGAAATCGAGCGAGCCGTCACTCTCGTAAAAGATGACCCGGTAATCTACGAACATCTGGGTGAAATCTACCTGCAACAGCGCAGGCTGGCCGAAGCCCGGGAAGCCTGGCTCCATTCCCTAGAGATCGATCCCTCCAACGAAAAACTCCTTCAGCGCTTCCGCGAGCAAGGGTTCGGTGACCCGGCGCAAGAACGGCGCATCCAGCAGGCCAAGCAACGGGTGGCGGAGAAGAAACAAGCCCCACCGGCATCGCCGTAACCTCCGCTCGGTTTACAGCCGCGACCCTCACGACATCGCAATCGTTCGTCGAGTCAGAAGCCTCCTCATCATCAAGGCGCCTGAGACTTATGGACGTTGGTACACGTGCCCCCCAACCAATAGGAAGAGGAATGACTTGATGGGTGAAGTCGTGCCCCACGTGATCAAGATAGCGAGCGCCAGAGTCTCCGTTGGGTAAGAGGTGTAAGAGACTTCCTCACGCCCTTTCTTCATATAGCCTCCAATAGCGGAGCCATCTTTTTCCCTCCCACCGTATCCGATACGCCAAGGCTCTCGTATCAGAGAAGATACGAGCAAACGTGATAGCGTGCCGCCACGGTGATGGTCGTGTCATGGTCGTGTTCGTTCCTGTCCGTTGAGCACCCTTGTCATCCTTGCTTCAAAACCTGCTTGTGAACAGGGCAAGTGACGAGGTGCCAATTTTTGGCGCTGGGGCACGGAATCTGAAACCGACGCGCAGAGGGCCCTGGCAACCTCCATTGGACGATCCCTCCCAAAGCCACGAGTTTTCAAGTGGTTCGAGCATGAGCCTCATGAAAAGGTCACACGGCATTGAACCTGCTAGATAGCCTGGCAGGCGGCACCATCGCGCCGCAGATGTTCAACCGGGCCGGAAGCGGCCTTTCACTTTAACCAGGAGGCGGTATGATGAGCAGGGTTTTCAAAAAACAAGAGGGGTTCACCCTCATCGAGTTGATGATCGTCGTGGCGATCATCGGGATCTTGGCGGCCATCGCCATTCCCAACTTCTTACAGTACCAGATGAAGTCGCGGCAGTCGGAGGCCAAGACGAACCTGCAGGCGATTAAGACGTCGGAGGTATCTTTTCAAGGAGAAAAAGGATGTTACATAGGAATTCAACAGGAGGGCTCACCTTTAACAGGCTCGAAGTCTCAGCCTACAACCTGGGGCGCTGGTCTTGGGCCAACTCCTGCTCCTACGACCTGGTGCCAGACGGGAGGGAATAACGCAAACTATTTCTTCAATGACATAGGGTTTAGAGCTACAGGGAATGTCCTGTATCTGTATGCGGTTGACGCAACAAATTTGGTGGGAGTGGGTGTTGCCTCGACGTACCATCCTCAAGGCACTGGCGGTGCTGCTAACTCTTGTACTGCACTTCCTGGTGGTGCCACTGGTGCTGGACTAAATCCGAACAACAACTTCATTGTTACTGCTAGGACCGATCTAGATGGAGACGGTAATGTCTCCATGTGGGTTTCCACAGCTGATCATGGGGCAACCGATTGTACATCGGGAGTTTTCTAATATCGGCTAGATCAGCACTTGTGTAAAACGTCCCGCCGGTTGGTAACAGCCGGCGGGATTCGTCGTTTCATAGTTGTATCCAAGCCTCTTCATGAAAACCGCATCTCCTAGTTCCGACTCGGCGACTTTGATTCAAGGCCCCAATACGCAGGTGGGCTTTCTTTCGGTAGCAGGTGTTGTTTTCGCGCTTGTTGTTCTCGTTACAGGGCTCCAGCAGACTCTTGATCACCGCCAAGACCGAACGCTCGTCCAAATTGAAGAACTGGCCCATCTCCCCCCAGGCGACCATCTCAAGCCCGCGCTTCTTGGTTATCACCATCTGGGGGCCGATGTGCTGTGGCTTAAGCTCGTGCAGGTGATCGGCAAGCGCCAGAACACGATGGACGAATATGAATGGATGGCCCATGCCC
>JANDJC010000046.1 GCA_024331045.1 Nitrospira sp. | reverse complement strand
CGACCCGGAAAGTCGATTCCTATACGTTCGCGTTCGCTTCGGGGCTGGCCGGGGTTGCCGGATGGGCTCTGACCATGGTGGGCAACGTTGATCCGGGCCTTGGGCAAAACTACATCGTCGATTCCTTCATGGTGGTCGTGACCGGAGGAGTCGGCAAACTGGCTGGGACGATATGGGCCTCGTTGGGGATCGGAGGCTTGAACAAGGTCATCGAGCCGTTCACCGGAGCGGTGTATGGAAAGGTGTTTATTCTCCTCGGAGTGATTCTTTTCTTGCAATGGCGGCCGTCCGGTCTCTTTGCCGCGAAAGGGAGAAGCGCCGATGCCTGAAACGATGCGTTCGCCGCAGGACAGCCGTGAGACATGGCCCTTTTATTCGGCGGTCGCGCTCTTTCTGATTGTGCTGCCGCTGTTGAACGTGTTGCCGCCGGAAGATTCCTGGCTGCATCTATCCGACTTTAGATTGAATCAGTTCGGTAAGTTCCTTTGTTTTGCCATCCTGGCCATCGGGCTCGACCTGACGTGGGGCTATTGCGGTGTACTGAGTTTGGGGCAAGGGGTGTTTTTCGGGTTCGGCGCCTATTGCATGGGTATGTACCTGACGCTGCAGATTGGAAAAGAAGGAGTCTACGGCAGCGATCTTCCCGATTTCATGGTATGGACTCAAGTCAAAGAGCTTCCCTGGTTCTGGGTTCCGTTCAAGAGTTTTTGGGCCGGCCTCTTGGGGGCGATTCTTGTCCCCGTGCTCTTTGCCACCATTTTCGGGTTTCTGGCCTTTCGCAGTAGAATCAAGGGCGTGTATTTTGCCATCATCACCCAAGCGCTTGCCTTTGCCGCGTGGCTGGTTTTCAACCGCAACGAGACACGGTTGGGAGGAACGAACGGCTTGACGGATTTCAAACAAATTCTCGGCTTTCGACTTTCGGACCCCGCCACGCAACGGGGCCTCTACATCTTGACGGTGCTGGCGCTTATCGGCGCCTACCTGCTCTGCCGCTGGATTGTCGAATCGAGGACCGGAAAGGTCTTGGTCGCCATAAGGGACAGCGAATCGCGAGTCGTGTTCTCAGGGTACACTCCCTGGGTCTATAAATTGTTCGTCTTCGTCGTGGCGGCGGGGCTGGCTGGGCTGGCGGGGTTGTTATATGTGCCGCAGGTCGGGATCATCACGCCGGCGCAGATCGGGGTCCTGCCGTCGCTTGAGGTGGTCATTTGGGTGGCGGTCGGAGGGCGAGGTACGTTGGTAGGAGCGGTGTTGGGGGCGGTGACGGTGAATTATGGTCGCAGTGTCTTGACGAACTATTTTCCTGAAGCCTGGCCGTTCATTTTGGGGGGACTCTTCGTCGTTGTCGTGACAATGTTTCCGGACGGCCTGATCGGCATATTTAGGAAGCTTTTCTCCGGCGGGCCTCCGGCTCCGGGACTTGCCGTGCAGAAAGCGCAAGGGGGGTCCTGAGGTGGCCGAGGATCGCTTCATTCTCCGATGCGAAAACGTGACGGTTGATTACGACGGATTCAAGGCGCTCAACAATTGCAACTTCGGCGTCCGTCACAATGAACTTCGCGTGGTGATCGGACCGAACGGCGCCGGCAAGACGACGCTGCTGGACGTGATTTGCGGAAAAACCAAACCGGTTTCCGGGAAGGTCATCTTCGGCGATAATATTGATTTGACGACGAAGAACGCGGAGACCATTGCGAAACTGGGGGTGGGCCGCAAGTTTCAAGCTCCCTCAATCTATGGCAATCTTTCGGTGTGGGAGAACTTGGATCTGTCGCTCAAACGCACCAGCAAGGGAGTGTTCTCTACCTTGGTCGGCAAGTCGACGCCGGCCGAGCGCGCACGCATCGAAGAAACACTGGAGATGATTGGGCTCGGGGCCCATGCGTACGACAGAGCCGGTTCGCTCTCGCATGGTCAAAAACAGTGGTTGGAAATCGGCATGGTGATACTACAAGACCCGTTGTTGCTTCTTGTGGACGAACCGGTTGCCGGTATGAGTGACAAGGAAACAGAGCAGACCGGTCGTCTCCTGGAAACTCTTTCTGAAAAACAGGCCATCGTCGTCATCGAGCACGACATGGATTTTGTGAGACAAATCGCCCGTATCGTCACAGTGCTGGCGGAAGGGACGGTTATTTGTGAAGGGACGGTCGAGCACGTCCAGGCAGACGATCAGGTAAGAGAAATCTATCTGGGACGAGCCAAAGTCGCCCATTAGCAGCGCCGGCATACCTGGCGTTCCGACATGACATGAGGACGGAAATCATGGTGCTGAGGCTTGAAAACATCAACGCCTACTATGGAGAGAGTCACATTCTACGGAATGTGTCCTTCACAATTGACCCTGGCGAAGTGGTCTGTCTGATGGGCAGAAATGGGGTGGGAAAGACCACGACCCTGAAGACTTTAACGGGTTTGCTGCCGGTGAAGGGCGGAACCATCACGTTCGACGGCAAGGACGTTACTCATTGGAAGCCTGATCTTCGGGCAAAATACGGCTTGGCCTATGTGCCTCAAGGGCGGGAAATCATTCCGCATCTGACCGTGCGGGAGAACCTCCTGCTCGGCTATTGGAATCGTCCGAAAATCAGCGGCGACCTGTCGGAAAAAGATGCGTTCGACGAGGTCTATCAACTGTTTCCCAAACTGACGCAAATCCTCCATCGGCCGGGTGGCGTTTTGAGCGGTGGAGAACAACAGCAGTTGGCGATCGGCCGCGCGATCTTGTCCAATCCCAAATTGCTCTTGCTCGATGAGCCGACGGAAGGCATTCAGCCCTCCATCGTGGATCACATCGAAGACGTTATTATCGGTTTCAAAAAGTCCAGGCGTTTCGCGATATTATTGGTGGAACAAGGACTTCATTTTGCCGCCCGCTTGGCTGATAAATATGTGATCATGGCCAGGGGCGCCGTCAAGGCGCAGGGAAAGAGCACTGAGTTGAGCGCGGAGATGGTTCGGCAGCATCTGACGGTCTAAAGTGGTTGATTGCCACGTATCTTCATTGAAAGACGGGCAAAGGCCGACAGGCGCAGTCAACGTTTCGTTTTGAAAGATTGGCGAGTCAGGAGGAGGATCCATGCGGCTCACTCCGAGAGAACAGGAGAAGTTGTTGATTTATACAGCCGGACAGTTGGCGGCCGACCGGAAAAAGCGCGGTCTTCAGCTCAACCATCCGGAAGCGGTCGCGTATTTGACCGCCGCCGTTCTTGAAGGTATTCGAGACGGCATGTCGGTGGCAGACCTGATGACGTACGGCACTACGCTGCTTTCTCGCAAGGATGTGATGCCGGGCGTACCGGAAATGATTCATGAGCTGCAGGTCGAGGGTACCTTCCCGGACGGGACCAAGCTTGTCACCATCCATGATCCGATCCGCTAGACGTCCCGTCTGGCCGTGAGCCGCGGGGGCGGTTCATTCCTGGGGGAATTCTTTATGGGAGGTACCATGCCATGACCAAGAAATCCGGAAAGGCAAAGACCGCTTCGACTCCAAAACGGAGATCCATGGGTGCTTTGATCAAAAACGAATTGGCCAGGCCGATCGTTCCAGGACAGCTATTCTTGGCCGCCGGCGACATCGAGGCCAATGCCGGCCGTCCGACCAGAGAATTGACCGTCGTGAATACGGGTGACCGTCCCATTCAGGTCGGATCGCACTGTCATTTTTTCGAAGTCAACCGCGCGTTGCGATTCGAGCGGGAGCAAGCGTTCGGATTTCGATTGTCGATTCCGGCAGGGACGGCGGTGCGATTCGAACCGGGAGAAGAAAAACGAGTCACGATCGTTGCATTGGCCGGCAGACGGATGGCATACGGCATCAACGCCCTGACGGAAGGATCGTTGGACGATCCCGAGGTCAAGTCGAAGGCGCTCGCTCGGGCGGCGGAGTCGGGATTTTCCGGCAAAGGAGGGGCAGCGTGAAAATTCCACGCAAACAATACGTCGATCTCTTCGGTCCCACCGTCGGAGACCGTATCAGGTTGGCCGACACGGAGTTGTTGATCGAAGTGGAAAAAGACCTTACGTCGTACGGAGATGAGGCGGTCTTCGGCGGCGGCAAGGTGTTGCGGGATGGAATGGGGCAATCGCCTCGCGCCACCAGCGCGGGTGGTGCGCTTGATACGGTGATCACCAACGCCGTCATCCTCGATTACTGGGGTATCGTCAAAGCGGATATCGGGATCAAGGACGGACGCATCGTCGGAGTCGGCAAGGCCGGCAATCCCGATCTCATGCCCAACGTGACGCCAGGAATGGAAGTGGGAGCCGGGACGGAAGCCATCTCTGCCGAAGGCTGTATCGTGACCGCCGGCGGCGTGGAAACACATATCCATTTTATATGTCCTCAACAGTATTGGGAGGCGCTTTCGGCCGGTATCACGACCATGATCGGTGGAGGAACCGGACCGGCGACCGGAACGAACGCGACGACCTGCACTCCTGGACCGTGGAATATTCATCGCATGTTGGAAGCCTCTGATGGCATTCCGATCAATCTTGGGTTTTTGGGGAAAGGCAACTCTTCGCAGCCTGAAGGGTTGAACGAGCAGATCGAGGCAGGGGCGATCGGCTTGAAGTTGCACGAAGATTGGGGAACGACCCCGGCCGCGATTGATACCTGTTTAAGCGTCGCCGATCGTTACGACGTCCAAGTGGCCATCCATACGGATACGTTGAACGAAGCCGGATTCGTCGAGGACACGATTCGGGCCTTCAAAGGCCGGACGATTCATTCATTCCATACGGAGGGAGCAGGCGGCGGCCATGCGCCAGACATCATCAAGGTCTGCGGCGAGCCCAACGTGCTTCCATCGTCGACCAATCCCACGATGCCCTTTACGGTTAATACGATGGATGAACATTTGGACATGCTCATCGTTTGTCATCACCTAAACAAACGGGTTCCCGAGGACGTGGCGTTCGCGGAATCCCGCATCCGTCGGGAGACGATCGCGGCTGAAGACATCCTGCATGACTTGGGTGCGATCAGCATGATGTCCTCTGATTCCCAGGCCATGGGTCGGATCGGCGAGGTCATTATCCGGACGTGGCAGACGGCTCATAAAATGAAAGTCCAGCGGGGACACCTTGCTCCGCCCGACGGGCAGGATTCTGAACGCCATGACAATTTCCGGGCGAAACGGTATGTGGCCAAATACACGATCAACCCCGCCATCACCCATGGGATCGCTCATGAGGTCGGTTCGGTGGAAGTCGGGAAGATCGCGGATCTCGTGATTTGGAAGCCGGCATTCTTCGGGGTGAAGCCGGAAATGGTACTCAAAGGCGGGTTCATCGCCCAAGCGCAGATGGGAGATCCGAATGCGTCGATTCCAACACCGGAGCCGGTCATCAGTCGACCGATGTTTGGCTCGTTCGGGCGGGCGCTCTATAGCACCAGTTTGACCTTTGTGTCCCAGGCGGCGCTGGATCGGGAGATTCCAAAAACTCTGGGCTTGCAAAAGCGCGTCGTTGCGGTGAAGAACTGCCGCGCCATCAAGAAACGCGATCTGAAACTGAACGATTACCTGCCCAAGATCGAGGTCGATCCGGAGACGTATGCGGTGACTGCGGACGGGGTGCGGCTCACCTGCGAACCGGCGATTGTACTGCCGATGGCTCAGCGATATTTTCTCTTTTAGCGACAGCAAGACTGCGAAGAAGAAAGGCGTCGGCCTAATGAATACGAGGGCGTTGCTGGAGGGGTTGAGATTTATCGATGCCTTTTTCCCCTCCGGGGGATATGCGTTTTCTTCGGGACTGGAAGCGGCTGTTCAAGGCGGCGCGGTTCGGGATTCGGAACAATTGGCTCGGTACGGGGAGGATCTGCTGCGCGGGGGGATGAGTCGGCGGGAGGCGCTGGCGGCAAAGTCGGCGAGTCGAGCCGGATCGATCGGTTCGTTACCTGCGGCCATCCGTCTGGATCACGAGTTGGACGCTATGAAATTAAGCCGCGAATCCCGCTTGGCCAGCCGCCAGATGGGGCGGCAGGTGATCAAAATCGCCGCGGATCAACTGCTCGGTCAAGCAATTGTACATGACTATCAGGAGGCAATCGAGGCGAACCGAGCCCCAGGGCACTTGGCTGTCGGTCTGGGATTGACGTTGGGCGCCTGCGGCTGGAGCGGTCGAGAAACAGTCGCGGCGTTTCTATATCAAACGGCCGTGGGACTCGTGTCAGCCGCGATGCGGCTCTGTTCCATCGGTCAGCGAGAAGGACAGCGGGTTTTGGGTCAGTGGCTTCCATTGATCGATCGCATCAGTCGAGAGATTGATATCAAGACGCCCATGAGTTCGTGGTCGCCTCTCCAAGATATTTATGCTATGCGTCATGGCCAGCTGGAGTGGAGGCTCTTTCGATCTTAAGAGCGGTTGAGTTGAGAGGTGTAGAGAGGAGGTAGGCGAAGAGCGGTAGGCGCGGGGTGTTCTTATGCATGATCTAAATCATGGACATCATCATGGCGGGGTAGAGCCCACACAAGCCAGAGCGAAGGGTGTTCCGGTCATCGGCGTGGGAGGGCCGGTCGGGTCTGGAAAGACCGCGCTTGTCGAAGCGCTGTGTCGTCGTCTCCGTGATCGATATAGCCTAGCCGCCGTGACGAACGACATTTTCACGAAAATCGACGCAGAGATTTTGACCAGCCGTGCGGCCCTGCCGGTTGATCGCATCGTGGGGGTGGAAACCGGAGGCTGCCCCCACACGGCGATCCGGGAAGACGCGTCGCATAATCAAGAAGCGATCGACGATCTGTTGCGTCGTCACCCGGACGTTGAGCTGATCTTTCTGGAAAGCGGCGGCGATAACCTGGCGGCGACGTTCAGTCCCGAATTGGTGGATTATGTGATCTATGTGATCGATGTGGCGGGAGGGGACAAGATTCCACGCAAAGGCGGGCCGGGGATCACACGTTCAGACCTCCTGATCATCAACAAGATGGATCTGGCCCCGTTCGTTCGGGCCGATTTATCCATCATGGATCGCGATGCCCGCCGTATGAGAGGTGATCTGCCGTTCGTCTTTACCAACATATTGACCGGAGAGGGGCTTGACGTCGTCGTGAATTGGGTCGAGGAGCGCATCCCCGCCAAGAACCGGTCGGTGTGAACGGCATACCCCCGCTTGTGACACGGAAACGATCGCGCACTCGCCTTGGCCTTGATGGAATCGAAGCGGTCGGCCGTGTCGGTGCGTTGCGGCTTGCCTACGGTGTGCGCGACGGTCGGACGATCCTGACACGCTCGTATTGCACGACTCCCTGGCATGTGCTTCCTCCCGCGTACCTCGATGACACGGGCGCGGCCTACATGCAGCTGGTCAACCCCTCCGGTGGGTTGGTGGGGGGAGACCGTCTCTCCATCGAACTGAACCTGGATAAGGGGGCGCACGTCCTTATTTCCACTCCGTCCGCCAACCGTGTCTATCGATCGGAAGAGAAACCGTCGGAGCAGATTGTCACGATTACGGTCGGATCGGGCGCGATTCTGGAGTGGCTGCCCGAACAGACCATTCCATTTGCCGGCTCACGGTTTCGGCAGATCATTCGCGTGCAATTGGAGCCTGGTGCGACGATTATGTTGTGGGATGTTATCGCTGCGGGACGAATCGCTCGGGGAGAGCGGTGGGCGTTTGCCGCTCTGGAGAATGACGTTCACATTACGACGACTTCTGGAGGGGCGCTTCTGGAACGATATAGGCTTGACCCCTCGACGGACTTGGGACAAGTCGGGCTGGCGGAAGCATGGAATTACGTTGCGTCGCTCTACGTGGTCGGTGACTCGATTGCACCGGAGGTCTGGAATCGGCTGGAATCGAAAGCGGCGTCTCTACTGGATGAACGGCCGGGGCAGGTGCTGGGGGGAGTCTCGACGCCGGCCGCGCCCGGTCTTGCCGTCAAACTCTTGGCCAAGGCGGCTCCGGACTTGAACCGAATCTTCGACGCGCTGTGGACGGCTGTGCGTCTGGAATTATGGAATCTCCCCGCCGTGTCCTTGCGAAAGTATTAAGCTTCTGTCCCCAGGGCTTGCCATCATCCGCCGGACGCAGTCCGAAGCCCGGAACCCTTTGCCGCGGGAGCACCGGCTGTTCGGAGCGACCAGGCCAGCCCTAGGAATGCAAGGGTGGCGATCAGCCATTTTGAGGGGTCGAAGTTGTACCACCGCGGGCCGTTGCGATAATCGCTGGGGTAGGTATGGTGATAATTGTGGTATCCCTCGCCGAACGTCAACAGCGACACCAGCCAACTGTCGCGGCTTGAATCGGCTTGACTATGGGGTTGACGTCCCCAGATATGGCAGATGGAATTGATGCAAAACGTGGAATTGAGGACGGCAAACGTTCGGCCAATGCCAGCCAGCATGAAACAACTCAATCCCCCGCGCCAGCCGCCGTGCAAGAATCCCACAACGAACGGTAATGCTAGCCCCGACAACACGATAGGAACGTAGTACCGGTGTTGCCACATGACGACTGGGTCTTGGCGGAGCCGGGTGGCGTATTTCTCTTCGGTGTACCGTTGCCCCACTAACAGCCAGCCGCAGTGGCTGTACCAAAAGCCGCGCGTCGCATTGTAGGGGTCGGCTTCTTGATCACAGGCCGCATGGTGCCGGATGTGGTCCGCTCCCCACTTCAGGGCCGAGTTTTGAAGCGCCCATCCTCCGGCAATCAATAAGGCGGTCTTGACCCACCAGGGGCAATCAAAGCTTCGATGTGAAATCAGCCGATGGTAACCGACCGTGATCCCCAGGCCGGTGACCACATACAGCAAGCCGAACGCGATCCAGTCCAGTCTTGTATAGCCATACAGATAACCGAACAGAGGTACGCCAATGATGGTGCTGGCCACGATGAGGCAGAACAGAAAGACGGTTGCAGCTTGAGGAAAGGTTCGCCGTGGGCCAGATGAGGCTGAATCAGGAAGAGCTTCAACAGGAGAAGCTGACTCAGAAACTTCGGAACGGAATGCGCCACCCAACAGATCTCAACCCCACACTGCTCAAAAAACGTGTTGTTGTACTTTAGCAAGTCGAACTCAGATTTACCACAAGAATTTTGTCCATTGTGGTTCTGAGGGTGGTTTGGCTGCCGAAATCTTGCCAAGAGAGCAAAGAAAGAGCAAAGAAGTGGTGAAGGAAGGTCGGAAAAGTCGGAAAGGGGGGCTCGTGATGCACGAGGGTCACGAGGGGTTAAAGGGCTCAATAGACCCCAAAAGCAAATTTTAGGTCTTGTCTGCGAAGAGAGGGTGCGGTAATATCCGTTACAAGTCAACAGGTCCTAGGCCAGTCTTTCCGGCACGTTGCCGATCGTCTAGACACCATCCAGCGGAGGCTGTCCCGTGTGTCGATCGGGGGGATCCGGGAGAGGACTC
This sequence comes from Nitrospira sp., assembly GCA_024331045.1. Classification (GTDB taxonomy): domain Bacteria; phylum Nitrospirota; class Nitrospiria; order Nitrospirales; family Nitrospiraceae; genus Nitrospira_D. The sequence goes on along the minus strand of JANDJC010000046.1, from coordinate 11,282 downwards.
CCTAGGGACAAAACTGGGACCCCTAAGTCCATTCACTAAGGAGGCACTTATGACACGTTCGTTTTCGGTCATGATGGGCGTAGTAGCCGTCGCAGTAATTGCGGCGCCTATCACGTCGTTTGCGGGTGGAACGATTACCGGAAAGGTTACCTATTCCGGAAAGCCTGAGCAGAAAGAATTTCTGCTGTCCAAATTTCCTAACCCCAACTTCTGTGCCAAGATTCCCAACAAGAGCTTGGTAGATGGGGATAAACGGTTCCTCAAGCAGATCGAAGTGAGCAAAGATGGTGGGCTGAAAAACGCCGTCGTCGCGGTGGTCGATATTGAAGACAAGGCGTTTATGGATAGTTACAGCGGGACGGAAGTGAAGGCGGAGTTCTGCGATTTTCAGCCGTTCAGTGGGATTGTGGTCAACAACCGACCGTTCAAGGTGGAAAATACCGATGCGGATCCGGATGATCCTAAGTCGGTGGCTGGAGTGCTCCATAACCCTCACAGCTTTGTGGTAAAGGGTGCGACGTCGGCGACCGGTTTCAATATCGGTCTGTCCAAGAAAGGTGACAGGCTCGAAAAGCCGGTGGTGTTCCGTGGGGGAGCGGAAAAGGAAGGCTACTTCCGCCTGCAGTGCGACCAGCATGAATTTATGCAGTCCTTCTTCCTGCCGGTGACGAATCCGTACTATGCCGTGGCTAAGGAGGACGGTTCGTTTGAGATCAAGGATGTCCCCCCCGGTAAGCACAAGGTGGTGGCATGGCACCCGTTCGCTGGAAAGGCCAAGAGAATCGAGTTTGAGGTGGATGTGCCCGATGGAGGGACGGCCACGCTCAAGGCAGAAATCAAGTAGCAGTCAGTTGCTTCACCGCTTCAGCGAAGGCAGCGGTCCATCCCGCTGCCTTTCGCGTTTCAAGAGAGAACCATTCGAACAATTGAGGATCAGGAATTCACGACGACTTCCTGCTCCTTGCCTTTCCATTTCTTCTCTCTGTAAGATCAGTTTTTCATCGCATCGAAGAGGGGTACGACGAGGAGGCTGTGTCACGGGAACTCTCGCTCGCTGAGGTGTTTCAACTCGGCTATTACTGGGAAACGAAGATCCTCTTAACGGCAGTGACGCTAGATGTCTTTACTACGTTGGATGGTGGGCCCAAGTCTGTCGTGGAAGTCGCCGAGCAAATTGGCGCGCACAGACCGACGCTCGAACTGTTGCTCAATGCCCTGGTGGCGATGAAGCTGTTACTGAAGGAGGGGGACCGCTATACAAACTCGCCTGTCACGGGTCAGTACCTTGTCAAACGCTCACCGCACTATGTCGGATCTTTACTTCTGCTTCATGACGCGGAGTGGAATAACTGGGGCAAGTTGGAGGAGACCGTCCGTACCGGACGACGAATGGCAGACCGGCATGTCTTTGAGACGGATCCGGAATTGGGAGGCAATGTCCTGACCGTCTTGGATCGAATCGGTCGTCAGAGTGGCCCGGAATTAGCGCGGCGCCTGAAATTGAACGGCCCGGTTCGCTTGTTAGATTTGGGAGGAGGAATAGGGACGAACGCCATTGCATTTTGCGAGGTGTATCCTGATCTGACAGCGACCGTTTTTGATTTGCCGGCCACGCTCCGCCTCACGGAGAAAACGGTGAAAGAGCGAGGATTGGCTTCTCGAATCACCCTGGTGGCTGGGGATTTTAACCGGGATTCCCTCGGGGGGACCTACGATGTCGTGTTGATGTCCGACATCTTGCATTATCAAACCGATGAAGGAAATGAAGCCCTGTTCAGAAAAGTGTACGCCCATCTGACAAAGGGTGGTCGCGTTGTGGTGAAGGATCGCTTTCTGGATGAAAGTGGGACAGCCCCGGCATGGACCACGGCATTTGCCATCCATATTTTGGTGAACACTCAGTGCGGAAGGTGTTATCGGTGCAGTGATGCCATGCGATGGATGAAGAAGGCGGGGTTTATCGACATCGTGGAAGAAGAAAAAACGGCTGTCGTCCAAGGGATCAAGGGAGACCAAGGGGGAGAGACATGAAACGGTGGGAAAGGGGCGACGGTGGGGAAGAGGCGATGGAGACGGTGGGTGAGCTTTTCTGCGGAGGATGGCTGGTGGATTGCGGAGCCCAGAGGAAAAGCCGTGAAAAGGGGCGAGAGTACAGGAGGACATGAGAGTGCAGGAGTAATGGAGCGAGAATTATGGATTGGCTGAGGGAGCCGGGGTTCTTCGGAACCCATGCCACGGTGGGTGCGGACTTGAGCCAATTGATGGCGACCCTCTTCACCGTTCTTTTTCTTGCCGGATGGATACAGGCTCGCAGAGACAATACCAACGCTCATCACTGGCTGATGTTGGGCGGCATGGTTTCCATGGCGAGTTTCTTCGTGGCCTATTACCTCTTCCGCCAACTGGGTGTGTTGGCCTTCGAGGGAAAAGAAGGGTTCGGTGGGCCACAAGAATTGTATGACCATGTGTTTGTTCCGGTGCTGATCTTGCACATTACGCTCGTCATCATCGGCCTGGTCATGGCGATCTATCTTATCGTGTTGGGATTTCGGGTTCAGACGTTCATCGGTGCCAAACGTCGGTTACGGCGGGGGCCCAAGCAGGTATCGTGGCGATCGGTCGCCAAGTTATGGACCGTTGTTGGGGGACTGGTTGGAACGTACTTGCTGTATCTGTACCTGGTCGATCGCTTGTCGATGAGAAGGTCGAGCGTCTGGCTTGCGTTCATGGTCATCTTCACGGTGGTGCTGCTCTTGGAGATGGCGATTCAACGGATCTGGCCGGATGGAGCGCAGCGGCACCGGGCCCTTGGCCGGTTTACGATGGTGATCTACTGTGTGCTGTTTGTCACGGGAAGCTTTACCTATACGATGCTCTACATTCTCTACCCGGGGAAAATCGGATGAGGAAGAGAGAAAGCGACGGCTATGATGCGGTCATTGAACAGCATGGAAGGACGTGATGTTCGGGGAGCAAGAAGACCTGCTTCGGCTCTATTTATATTATAGACGGTGAGCGATGTTGACCTGTGGGTGTGGTCGATGGATGCACACACAAGGGATCGAGGAACTGGAGGGAAGGGAAAGGACGCCCAGCTGGTTTGTCCGTTTGGAATGTCGCGGTTGTGGATTTGTGGTAGGCGTCGATGTTCCGGCGGAACAGGATGGCGGGTTAGTTGATCGGTTGATGTGGACGGATGAGGCGTTGCATCGGCTGGACCGGATGCCGCCTTACGTAGCGGTTCTTGTGCGACCGGACGTGGAGGAGCGAGCCAGAGTCCAAGGAAGAAGGGTTATTACATATGAATCGCTCATGCAGTTGGCGACTGATCAACAGATTGAGTGGGAATCGGAGGCGGAGCGACGGCTGGAGAACGTGCCACCCGCGGTGCGGGCGATGGCGAAGGTCGAGTTAGAACGAACGGCGGCGGAGCGAGGATTGCGGCTTGTGACCGTGGCGCTGATGGAAGAGGTCAAAGCCAAGTACTTTGGGATGGGCATCAGGGAAGGTAAAGCATAGGAACAGTGGATCAGAGCGGGGGAAGGGATCCCTTTCAGAGCGAATAGAGTGACGATGCTCCATCGAATGGCATTACGGGTGCTTCCTAGTTTGAGCCTGGCCGTAACCGAGGAATCCGTCCGAAAACGAAAACGACTGGTTATGTTGGTGCCGGGGGCAGTGGTTTTTCTAGCCTATCGGATGGCCAAACACGTCGTCCCCTTTGCAGATCCCTTGGTGCTGTTAGCGGTCAGTGGCTTGGTGTCGCTGGTCACGGCACTTGCGACTTATCGGGTGGGGCGGTCGGATCCTTGGCGGACGATTATTCGCGAGGATGGCTCTCGGATGCTGGGGTGGGTGCTTCTATGGGTCGGAGCGGTCTATGGCATGCAGCTCTCGCTGCTGGTATTGGCGCTGTTGTGGGTGGTGGGCTACAACTATCTCTCCCATCCGGATGGTCCTGCGATGATGGCGATTATGGTTGCGTGCACGTCCGTGGCGCGAGATGCCTTTGAGATCGGGCATGTGCGCCGGTCGGCTGTACAGGGGCGATCATTCCCCACGTTCCCTGATGGAGCAGCCTTACGGGCAATGATAAGAAGTCGAGCGACCAGCGTCGGTCCGTGGGTGGGAATAGGAGCAGTTACCGGTGCCCTTGCCGCCTCTCTCGATTTTGTGATGACGGAACGGTCGGTCATCGTGCCGCTGCTTGCCGTCTCATTGTCGGGAGGGATGATCACTCTCTGTGCCTATTGGGGAGGGATGACCGAACAGGCCCCCACCCCGACTTCCTTATGGGCGGCTCGTTTGGCCGCGACAAAGATGTCCGAGCTCTTCAAGTATTGGTGGTGGCCAGGGCTTGCCTTTTCGTCCACTTATTATTTGGCGGCGGTGGGCATATGGTTGTTCGTGTTTAAGTTCTCGTCGATGGTTCCTATCTACTTTGTGGGAATAGGAGCGCTGGTGGGCGGACTGATGGCCCTTTATGGCTACTATTTGGGGCATCGTCGGCTGGTGGAAGAACAGGAGGGACACCGGTTGAATGAAGCCCTTCTTCGATGTCCCTTTGTCATGGGGATCCTTGGAAAGACGAACCAGGTGGGACGGGCTATGCCGACTGCTCCTGGATCAAAGGTGTAGCATGGTTAATGGGAACAGGTACCGGCTGGAGAGACAGAGGCGGTTGACGGCGATCGGAGCCATTGTGCTGCTGATAGCCGTGTTCAGCTGTAGTGCGCAGGAGGCATGTTGGGCCGAAGAATCGCTGGATGTCTATTTCAACACGCCTGGCACGCCGCAAGGTCCTCCCGCTCCAGGACCGCACGAAACGGTCTATCCCCAGATCGGCTCGTTCGACAGCCGGGCGCTGGTGTGGTTTGTGACGCAACAACATACGTACTTTGGCGGATTCGTGCTGGCGTTGCCGCTCTTTTGTGCGTTGCTTGAATTTCTGGGGCTGATCACTGTCAAGCCGGCGTTGTCGCTCAGATATGATGCCCTGGCGAGGGATTTGGCTAAGGTCGCGGTCTTGGCCCTGTCTGTGACCGCAATCATCGGAAGCCTGATGCTCGCCATGTTTATCGGCCTCTATCCAAGTTTCATGGCTTACATGGGGGGCACGTTCAAATCCTTCATGCCCGCCTATGCTGCGGTTTTTGTGATCGAGACCCTTCTTTTGGTTCTTTATTACTACAGCTGGGATCGGATGACGGAACGAGGGCTGAAATGGATCCATGCGGCCATTGGAGTCGCGACGAACGCTGTGGGGACGGCCCTGCTCCTGTTGGCCAATGCGTGGTCGGCCTTCATGATGGCGCCGGCTGGCGTGGATGCGCAGGGACGGTTTTTGGGCAACGGTTGGCACCTGCTCCATTCGGTCTTGTGGAATCCGCTCAACGTCCATCGGTTTTTGGCGGACATCATGTCCGGAGGGGCGGTCGTGCTCGCCTACGCGTGTTACCGGTTCTTTACCGCCAAAACGGTGGAGGAGCGGGCCTATTTCGATTGGGTGGGGTATGTGTTTCTCGTGGTCACGGTCTGCGCGTTGCTGCCTATGCCGATCGCTGGTTACTGGTTGATGCGGTCCGTCTTTGCGTTCCGGCAGACCATGGGAGTGACCATGATGGGGGGGCTCTTGACCTGGATGTTTGTGGTGCAGGCTCTGCTGATCGGCGCCTTGTTTCTCGGCATCAATTATTACATTTGGCAGAGCATGGCGCGGCTCAAAGGAGCGGAACGATATCAACCCTACTCTCAATTGGTGTTCGGCGGACTGCTGTTAGCGCTGTTCATTTGGCTGACACCCCACACGCTCCTCATGTCGCCTGGGGAGATGAAGGCCATGGGCGGGGCGCAACATCCGGTCATCGGTAATTACGGGGTCATGTCGTCAAAGAACGGGGCCATCAACGTGATTCTTCTCTGCACGGCGCTGAGTTTTCTGTACATGCGGCGCGCGAATCGGACGATGACGGTACCGTGGGTGGCGACGGGCAATATCGTTCTTGCCGTGTTGTTCGGGGTTGGGATCGCGAACGTGGTAGGGTTGTCAATTTACGGGTTTTACCTGCCAGCGAATGTGCGGGTGGGATTGTCGGTGCCACAAGCCTTCACCACTCTGACCGTGATCGTAGTCGGCCTGGTGATCAACCGCGCGATGCTCAGGCGATCGATCGTCCACGGACCGGTTCAGTGGGGGAACATCCCGCCGCGCGGCATGGTGGTGCTGTTTGCAATGGCGGCGGCGTTCAGCTGGGTGATGGGGCTGATGGGGTATATCCGCTCGTCGGGACGGTTGGCCTGGCACGTGAGCGAGCTGATGGCGGATGTGTCTCCTTGGGCGTTTACGCCGGATCTCTCGTTCGCTGCCAAAATGGTGACCTTGAACATGGTGGTGTTTTGGGCAGCGGTGCTGGTTCTCTTTTGGATGTGTCAATGGGGGCAGCAACCGGTGATGGGGGAAGAAAGCCCCACTCAGAATACCCCCCTCTTGTCACCGGTCTCGTCCCATGAAACATCATGAATGGGGGAAAACCTTTCGATGGGGATAAGATTGACAGTGCCAATGAGAGTTCTGCTAGGGGGACTGGTCGTGGTGAGCCTTGCCGCCCCACCGATGGGGGGGCTGGCTCAAGGCCAAGTACTGGTTTTGGAAGATTTCAAATCGAAAGATGCGGATGGCTTTCCATCCTTATGGGAACACGAAAGTCAGCGCAGCAAATCAAAAGGACGAGAGGCTTACAAAGTTCAGTCTGAAAACGGGAACAGTTTCTTATCGGCGAAAGACGCCGGGCAGCGCATCAAGAAGAAAAAGATCGATTGGGACCCGAAGGCCTACCCTGTTCTCACATGGCGCTGGCGATTGATAAAAGCTCCGGCGGGCAACGACCCGCTCGCAGCTGTCTATGCCTCGCTCGATACCGATCTCTTGTTTATTCCGGTCTTTACCAAATACGTGTGGAGTCCGTCGAAACCGGAAGGAACGTTGACGGAGGGAGGGATGTTCAGTGGTTCCGAGATTGTGGTGCGGAGTGGGACGGCAGCGGTGGGCCAGTGGTTCGAGGAACGGGTGAACGTATACGAAGATTTTAAAAAGATCCATGGGCATGAGCCGGCGGCCAAGGCATGGGGGATCTCGCTCATGGCGGGGCCTGGGGTGGAGATCGATTTTGGGCCGCTGATAGCGCTTCCAACCAAGGCTGAACGATGATAGTGAAACCCATTAGCCAACGGGTTCGTGAGATGTCCGGAGGGCAACTCCTGGACGTGGCGCTGGGGATGGCGGTCATGGGAACCGTGGGAGCCCTGATTGGAATGGTGATGGGCGGCGGAGCGGTCCCCATCGCCGTTGGAGTGGGACTGCTGTTAGGAAGCGTCGTTGGGCTGTTGGGCGGACGTCGCTTTCTTGTCAGTATTATGGTGGGAACAGTTGTGGGCGGGGTGTTGGCGTGGCTAGTGGCTGATGTTGAACGGATATGGGTAGGGGCGGGTGCGGGGGCAGCAATGGGTGGATTTCTTGGCGTTCATGTGTCGATGTTGCTCGATCTTCGCGCGGCTAGGAAGTCCGCCTCCGATGAGGTCTCGCCTCCGACGCCACAGCCCTAAACGGTAGGAGAGGAAATGTGGAGCATCGAGGTGTACTGTACGGGTCGATCATTTTTGTCTTTGCGTCATTTTTTGGACTCATCGGGATGTTGGTCTATGAATCGTATAAGGCGAACAAGGTCAAAGAACTGGCAAAAACCGTCGCATCCGATACTCAGACTGCGAAGACTGCGGTGACGCCGCAGGACTACTCCATGTACAAGATCAAGGTCGGAGATGAGGGTCGTGAAATGGTGTATATCCCGGAAGGGCCATTCACGATGGGAAGCAACGATGGGGATCCGGATGAGGCTCCGGAGCATCAGGTATTCTTAAAAGGGTTCTACATTGATCTTAAAGAAGTGACCCAGGCGGAGTACCTGCGATTTGCCAAAATGACAAAACGTTCCCTGCCGAGAATTGAGGTGTTTGAGGATGACCAGTCAAAGTTACTTCAGCCTGAGTTTGCCGTGATGAGCGTGTCGTGGAGCGATGCGGCGGCCTACTGCAAATGGGCCGGCAAGCGCCTGCCTACGGAGGCCGAGTGGGAAAAAGCCGGCCGGGGGGAGGGCAAGAGAAAATATGCATGGGGTGACCAATTTTCTCCTGATCGCGCCAATCTGGAAGGTAGTGAGGATGGATACAAGTACCTTGCTCCTCCCGGTGCGTTTGAAACTGGACGGAGTCCCTATGGCCTTTATGATATGACGGGTAATGTCGCGGAGTGGGTGGCTGATTCGTATGATGAAAACTATTACAAGAAGTCGCCGTATCGGGACCCCAAGGGGCCGGAAGAGGGGGATTTGAAGGTAGTGCGCGGGGGATCATGGAGAGAAACTGCCCATAATGCCCGCTTGTCCAAGCGGTTTGCGGCAAAGCACTGGCGAGCGGATATTACTATTGGTATCCGCTGCGCGGCGGACGCTGATTGAGTGAGAAAGTACGTCTAGCGCTGAAGTTCTTCCTCTCTCTGTGACGCAACGATGCTGGAGACAAGACTCAAAGTCGTGTTCCTGATAGTCGTGCTCGCATGTGCGGCCCTGCCAATTGCGGGCATTCTGAAAGGCACCACCCTGACACCCTATGAACAACCGGTTGGTGAAATGGTTGTCGAATTAGCGCCCGCCGATACGATGAACGAAGAACTGGTCGAAGAGGAGATGATTACGATTCCAGCGGGACCGTTTATTCGGGGAACGGAGGAGGGGGGGCTCGACGAACGACCATCAAGGATGATCTACCTGGATGAATTTTCGATCGATCGGTACGAGGTAACGAATCATCAGTATCAGCAGTTTGTTGTGGCAACTGGACACCGGAAGCCTGGTTTGCCAGCAAGATACGCCAAAGGTGGAGGAAAGATGAAGGGGCCCAATCAGCCCGTCGTGTATGTGTCGTGGGAGGATGCGGATGCTTATTGCCGCTGGAAAGGGAGGCGACTTCCCACAGAAGCGGAATGGGAAAAAGCCATGCGTGGCACCGATGGAAGGCTATGGCCTTGGGGGAACAAGGAACTAGCCAATGGCGCAAATTGGGCCCGTGTGTATGATGGTCATGAAGTGTCCGCACCAGTTGGTAGCTTCAAGATGGACCGAAGTCCCTATGGCGTCATGGATGGGGCGGGGAATGTCATGGAGTGGGTTGCTGATTGGTACCAGGAAATGTATTACCAAGATTCTCCCACCAACAATCCGACGGGTCCTGAATTTGGAACCTATCGGGTGCTAAGGGGAGGAGGGTACACAACCACCGGCGCCGATGTGCGAATTACAAGCCGCAGCAAAATGGTGCCGGACTTTCGAGATGAGACTATCGGTTTCCGGTGCGCCATGTCGAAGTTCGTAGCAGAGAAGCGCACCGATGACGCAAGTCAAACACTAGAGAAAGTCGAAATAATACAGGATTAAAAACACGGCCAGAATGATATTGACAACCATTCCCGCCAAAACTATAATGTCAAACACTTTCGCATTTTTTGACATAAATTTTTCCTTGCAAAAGCAGTTTCCACGCCTCAGTTGACGAGGAGTTGATTAACACAGGGGCACCTCTCTGTCAAGAAACACAAGGCCGGTTATTCATTCCTCTTTTATTCAAGTATTCAAGAAGCACAGGGGCTATCAAAGGAGCTATCAATGGCAGAGACAGCACGGCAGGATAGTGATATCAAAATCAAGATCGGCAAGATGATTTTTTATGTTACCTGCGCGGTCTCGCTGTGGTTCTTCTATTGGTTTGCAGGGATTCAGTGTCCCTGCTGAGTCAAGTGAGAAGAATCAGGTAAAGACGAGACGGCCTGCAGCGTAAGGGCGTGAGCAGGCCGGGCAAGAAAGGGAAAGGGGAGCATGAACGCGCTGAACAATCCGATTATTGCGGTGCTGGTATCGTTGGTGGTGGCGGTGACCTATTTTACGTTGATCGATCACTACTTGATGGAAATGCAGGGGTTGGATTTCTGGTACCTCTTTCGTCAATGACGATGGGGATGTGGATGAGCACCAGAGAAGTGGGGTTGTCTGGGGGTAATCAAAGCAAAGGTGTCCAGAAAATTGGTAGAGGGGAAATTTATCCGAATTTGAAGGATCGGTGATTGTCCTGTTCCAAGGAGGTATTTCATGGGTGTCGTAACGCGGAAGAAAATATTTTCGATCATTGCGCTGGGCGCGATGGTTGTTGCCCTCATACTTCCGATCGTTATGGCGATTCCGTCGCTGGCCACGGGCGAAGAAGCTCCGGTTGCCGAGGGGGCGCCAAAGGAAGGAGAGAAGGTTGAGAAAGCGCGCGATGTCTACTACAAGACCGAGGGTATCGTTGTTGGAGCCCCAGCGCCAAAAACAACGGACAGCCCCACTGATTATCCGCGGTACAATTTTGAGAGCCGAGTATTGATCTGGTTTGCCAACCAGCAGCACCTTTATTACGGTAGCTTTGTGCTAGCCGTCCCTATCTTCTGCATGATTATTGAGTTCATGGGGGTGATGACGAAGGATAAGGCGCTGGCCAAGCGGTACGACCAACTCGCATACGATTTTATAAAGATCAGTCTGACGGCCTATTCGCTGACGGCCATTCTGGGCGGAATACTCATTTTTACCTTCCTGACATTGTATCCGACCTTCTTTGCCTATCTTTCAAGTATCTTCCGCCCTGTGATGCATATCTATGCGCTGATGTTTGTCGCTGAGAGCGGAACCCTCTACATCTATTACTATGGCTGGGATAAGATGAAAGAAGGGTTCTTGAAGTGGATTCACTTGAGCATGTCCGTCATTCTCAATGTGATTGGGACGCTGCTCATGTTCCTGGCGAACTCCTGGATTGGGTTCATGATGTCGCCAGCTGGCGTTGACGAGCAAGGACGCTATCTTGGGAACATCTGGCATGTCATTCATACGGCATTGTGGAACCCCCTCAATCTCCACCGTATTCTTGGCAATATGGCATTTGGTGGGGGTGTGGTTGCTGCGTATGCCGCCTACAAATTTTTGGCGGCCAAGACAGATGAAGAAAGGGCCCACTACGATTGGATGGGGTATATCGCCATGGCCATCGGAGTGGCGTTCCTGATTCCTCTTCCATTTGCAGGCTACTGGCTCATGCGAGAGGTCTATGCCTACAGGCAGCAGATGGGGATTACGCTCATGGGTGGATTGCTGGCGTGGCTGTTCATCATTCAGGCCACAATGATCGGGATCCTCTTT
>JANDJC010000045.1 GCA_024331045.1 Nitrospira sp. | reverse complement strand
GGCAGGCCAGAGGCGAACCCCAATGGCAACATCACGGCCACACGCCGATTTATGACACCCATGACAGTGAAAGGTTGATCCATCTTGCAGCGATACCACCCAGCGGCGGCTGGAGCAGGAATGACGTGCGGGGACAGCTTATCATTCGCTCTCATCCTTGATGGAGCAGAATCGCAAAATGCACCCACTCGCAAAGGAAGGGGGGATCAACAGGGTTGCCCGTTGAACTGGCAGGGTTTGTAGCGGGAGATGTCAAAATCCGTGTTTTCCTGATAGACCCGTTCGTTGCCATTGACCCCATCCTGTTCGGGATCATTCCACATGATGTGGTTCCACCAGTAGAAGATCGGCTGGGCTTCGGTCAAATACACAGGATTTCCATAGGCGCTGCGGGCATATTCCCGCACCACCCTCGCTGTCACGTAATCGATCCGACCATCGCCAGCCAACGAATAAAGGGCAATAAAGAGTCTCGCCTCATGATCGTAGAGCTCGTCCAAACGGGTGGCGACGTCTGGCTCCACAGGAAGTTGATCACTCGCGATGGCCAAGGATAGGAGACCATTCCCCACCCCCCCCATCACGATTCCCCACAGGGCAAATACGGCCATCAACCGAGAAGCCATGGTTTCGCGATCCGGAGACCTGATCCCCAGCCCTTGGCACCGGAACCGGCTGCCGAGGGACTGTCAATGGCGGGGCATCCTACCATGGCCGCATCCTCAGTTCAAAACTTTACGCTGAGACCAACTTGCCTAGAGCCAAGCTTGCCCCCAGAGGAGCGCCCTCCCTATAATGCCACCCTTATGACAGCAACCAAGCGCCGGGCGTCGCTTCATACTGTGGGATGCCGATTAAACCATGCGGAGTCGGCGGTGTTAGGGGAAGGTCTTCGTCGAAAAGGCTTCGAGCTCGTCGAGTTTGGCCAGCCCACCGACTTGCTCGTGCTCAACACCTGCGCTGTAACGGAGGATGCCGAACGGACATCACGGTATCTGATCCGTAAGACCCTCAAACATTCCCCCCATGCGTTCATCGCCGTGACCGGCTGTTACGCTCAAACAGGATTCGTGCGGCTCTCCCGTGAGGCCGGTATCGATTTGATCGTTGGAAATCAATTTAAGTTGGACCTGCCCGCTTATGTCCCACCGGCCCATGAGCTGGAAAAACGTTCGTCACCCCACGTCGTGCATACGAAGACGATTCTGCGCGACGATTTTGCTCTGCCCTATTTCGGCGAACCAGATGGGACCAGAGCCCCGGTCAAAATCCAAGATGGCTGCAACGCCATGTGCAGCTTTTGCATCATCCCCTTTTCGCGCGGGCATGAACGGAGCAGACAATTGGAAGATATTGAAGCGGAAGTCGCCAGCCTAGCTGAGCGAGGCTATCAAGAAATCGTGTTGAGCGGGGTCAATATTGGACGATACTGCCACAAAGGTCGTGACCTTTGCGCTCTGCTCCGTCGTCTTGAACACATCGACGGCATTGCCCGTATTCGAATTTCCTCTATCGAGCCCACCACGGTCAGCGAAGGCCTGTTGGACCTCATGGCTCACTCGTCGAAACTGTGCCCATCGCTTCATATTCCCCTGCAAAGTGGAGATGACGAAGTGCTCCGCGCCATGAATCGCCGCTATACTGTCAAAACCTATGTCGAGTTAATCGAACGGGCCATGGCCCAGATTCCTCATCTGGGATTAGGGACTGACCTGATGGTGGGATTTCCCGGCGAAACCGAGTCCGCCTTTCGCAACACAGTTTCGATCGCCAAGGATTTGCCCTTTGCATACTTCCACATCTTCCCCTACTCGTCGAGAGCAGGAACCGCAGCGGCCCGCCTGAAACAGACAGTCCGATCTTCCGTCATCAACCGGCGGGTCAAGATCCTGCAAGAGATCGGGCGGGCGAAGCAACTGGCCTTTCATCATCAGCAGATTGGAACCACCGTGCCCGTCCTTTTTGAAACCAGCATTGAGGATGGGCTCTGCCAGGGAAGGGCGCCAAACTTCTCACGGGTTGCCGTGGCTTCCGCCGACAACCTCTGCAATCAAATCAGGCCGGTCACCATTACCGCGGCAACCGAACGGTGGGGCATCGGCCGTCTCGCTGTTCAACAACCGGATCTCAACCTCGTGAGATTGCAATGAAATCGACACCGTCCCCCCCCTTGGTCCATATTGAGACCTTCGGTTGCCAGATGAACGAATCGGACAGCGAGATAGTCCGGGCTCTGTTAAAACGCGAGGGGTTTTTGTTTACCCAGGATCGAGAGCGGGCCGATGTGCTGCTCCTCAACACCTGCGCCATTCGGGAGAACGCCCACAACAAAATCTACGCCCAGTTGGCGGAACTCAGAGAACTCAAAAAACAACGTCCCCTGGTCATTGGCGTCTTGGGCTGCATGGCGCAAAATCTGAAGGGCGAATTGGCCGAGCAAGAACCGTTGATCGATGTCTTGGTCGGGCCCGATGGTTATCGGCGGCTCCCCGCCCTCATTTCAAATGCCCTGACCGCCCAGGAAGAAGGATTCGCCCAGCGAGGCTTTGCCCTTGACCTTTCGGAATACGAAACCTATGAAGGGATCGTTCCCGACCGGGAAGGAGGAGTCAACGCTTGGATCACGGTCATGCGGGGATGCGATAACTTTTGCTCATTCTGCGTGGTGCCCTATACGAGAGGACGAGAACGGTCGCGGGATCCTCAAGCAGTTCTAACCGAGGCTCGCGATGCGGCGGCACGTGGCTTCACCCAAATCACGCTATTGGGGCAAAACGTCAATTCCTACCGCTATGGAGAGTGGGACTTTGCCCGTTTGATCAGTGCTGTCGCTGAAACGCCAGGCATCTTGCGGGTCCGGTTTACTTCTCCCCACCCCAAGGACTTTTCCCCCGCCTTGCTCCACGCCATCGCCACCCATCCGAAGATATGCAAACACATCCACCTCCCCCTTCAATCGGGCAGTGACCGAATCTTGGAATTGATGGGGCGAACCTATTCGGCCGATGAATACCTGGCGCTCGTGGAACGGATCCGGCACACCATCCCTGGCGTCACCCTGACCACCGACATCATTTGCGGGTTCTGTTCAGAATCAGAGGAGGATTTCCTTGCGACCCAACGGATCGTCGAGTTGGTTCAGTTCGACTCCGCGTACATCTTCAAATATTCGGAACGCAAACACACCATTGCTGCCAGGAAATACAAGGACGACGTCCCGGACTGGGTCAAAGGGGCCCGCGTCGCAGCCTTGGTGGACATCCAGCGGCAGATCAGCCTGGCGCGCAACCGTCAATACATCGGAACAGAGGTTGAAGTGTTGGTGGAACGGGACGCGACTAAATCTCCGACCCAAGGAATGGGGAGAACAGACGGTAACCTTACCGTCGTATGGGAAAAAGGGGCGGCACCCTTTGAGCCAGGAACCTTGGTGAAGAAACATATCGTTGACGCCTCAGCCGCGACCCTCTACGGCAAGTAACCGTCTTTGCGCTCATAACGACAATACCTCTGCGAGCCATCATTCCCATACTACTGTACATTTCTGTACACCATTGTCATAAATGGACAATGATCTTCACCTCGGCCTGATTTTTTTAATGTTCTGGGACGGGCATGGGTTTCCTCCCTTTTGTCTTGAACCTACCTCCCCCTCCAACATCCGTCAGACTCTTGACGCTCTCCTAGCACTACCGGTGCAAACAGGTTGACACAGAGCCGGTGGACCTAGCTGTTGACAAAGCCAAAACCTCGCACTTGCCGACCTTCCTCGGTCACATCATCCCCCCTAATATCCGCGCATCCCTCCACTCTCTGTCTCTTCGCCCACCGGTTCAAGTCCTGTTCGTCTCCTATAACCTAAAATTTTAAATAGTAGGGGCGGCACAGCATTTGCTCACCCTCGGCAGTGAACCTGTCTCTCCAAGGACACTCAAGAGACAGCCGATAGTTGCCGTTACAGTAGTGTCATGAAAAGAGAGAACGACGCCCTTCCTTCGGATAAGGAACCTGTTCGAATGTCGATCGAATCGGTCATTGCGCTGGGTGTGGTCGGCTGGCTCGCAATAGCCATGATTCTGATGGCACTCGGCATTTGGTAACCGGTACCGGTGGATGGTGTTGCCTCTTCTCTCCGAGTACAGCCGACCATGTTTCATTGAAGGCATGTTTCATTGAAGGATGGACGGATGAGGCATCCCTTTGCTGTCATGACAAGGACGTACTTCGCACAAGAAACGGTCCTGCGCGGATTTCTGTGGTCCCTCATCATGACGGTTACTGGATGCTCAACGATCACTCTCGGCCCAGGAGAATCTCTGATCCATAAGAGCCCCAAAGGAACGGTGCATCTCCTGCCGATCACCGACCAGTCGTTTGTTGCCGAGCATCCTGCGGTGATCGACCACGCGACATTTCTAACCGTTCTTCAAGGACTGACCGCCGAACCCCTTGTGCATTCTTCGACCATGCCCGCGGACGGCGACACGCTGATGAGAGTCTTCAGCGATGAGGACGCCGAATTTCTTGCTCCCCTGCTAGCCGACGGTTTATCGCGAGCGAAACCGACTCAAACGGTTGGTTTCACGGTGTCCCCATCGGCAGGGTCAGGCGCTGAACCCGCTGCGGGCATTATTTATCGACACCACAATGCGCTCCATGTGCTTCTTTCAACCCCCAGCGGGAGAAAGTTGTCAGGATTTCGCCCACGAGTTGCGGCCCGCATCGAACGAGCCCCGGCCTATACAAAAAATTGGACTCCCGGAACACACGTGGCTGTCATCAACCTTGAACGTCTTCACCCCCCGCAATGGTCGAGTGTCTCTCCATCCCTGGGAACCAACCTCGGCCCTGCTCGACAACTCCTTCCCAAGGAACAACCGGACACGCGACCATAAAGCGATAAAGAGGATCGTCGCAAGTCCCCCCAGCAGCCCGCAGAAGAATCTGTCAGGAGACACGGAAGAGCGGCCGGTTACAACTTCCTGTCGAAAAACAGTGGGCACCACCACCGGAGCGTGACACGGCCTTCTCCATGGCACGAGTTACTGACCCGCGAGCTACTGACCAATGAGCTCGCCGAACAAGCATTCCATTACCTTACTTCCACCAGCTCCGGCTTGAGCAAGACAACCTCCCGGGACAACGGTTGCTTAAAGTTCATGCGACAATAACAAGCATAGGTCACATAGGTATCCTGCAAACAATAGCGCGCCAGCTCCTCACCGCGACCTTGCTCCCACATCTCGGCCACCTGCTCTCCGCTGCCGGATTTGGTATCAACCTGCAGAGCACGGGCCAGCACATCCAACTTAATCCACCCTCGGGAATCCCAATTGCTCCAAATCGCCATCGTGTCGTAGACCGGTTCGGTCCTGAATTTGGCCAAGTTGATCTCCATGGTCGGTTTTACCTGATGAATGATCGAACGTTTCTTAAGGAATGGCAGATCGAACCCCAAGCCGTTATGGGTGATAAAGAGCGTCGGCCGAATGTGATCCAACCTCGCCCAAAACCGACGCAGCAACTCCCGCTCGTTGGATCCATACCAGGCCAATGCCCCCCTGGCCTCCATCTGATCCGTAAACTCCAGCAACCCGATGCACACCACACGACTGAAGGTGCCGTCGAACGCTGACCTCGCATACAGCTCCTCTTCCATTTTTCTTCGCTCCTCTATCGCGCCCGCCGTAAAAAGGTCGAGATCCGGCTCCAAACTGAAATCCGGCTCCCGTTGCGGCAGTTTCCCCATAATACGAGCCCATTCTTCACGAGGGGCTTGCACGGTCTCAATATCGAGCACAACCTTCATCGCACATTCCATCCTTCCTCTGCTTCGCGTTGTAACGATTCAATGATCGCCTGGTCGGCCGGAGGGAATTCAAAATCGGACAGGTCCACCGGACGCACCCACCGAATTTCCTCACACTCGATCGCGGCCGGTTCTCCTTCTTTGATGGTGCAGCGGAAAAAGTGCAACTCCACCACTCGTTCTGGGTAGTGATGTCGGACGATCCGATAGGGAATGGGAGCATCAATGCGAATTCCCAATTCCTCCTGTAATTCCCGCTGCAAACATTCCATCAACGATTCGCCTGGCTGCCGTTTTCCCCCCGGAAACTCCCACAAACCGGCAAGGTGGGCCCCTGCCTTCCGGCGGGCGATCAAATAACGTCCGTCCCGGCAGATCAGCCCCGCCGCCACTTCCAGCATCTTCATAATCGTTATGGGGATGGAGTCCCCGACGCCTGGGGAGTAAAGGGATAGGTCTTGCAAAACGACTTCATGGGGCAGAGCAAACAATAGGGATCGCGCGCCGTACAGACCATGGCGCCAAAATCCATGATGGCCTGGTTGAAATCATAGCCCTTACCCCGAGGAATCAAGGCCTCCGATAACTGCCATAGTTTCGACCTGTGCTCCTTGGAGGCCCCCTCAGCAATAAACACCCGATGAAGGACGCGGCTCACATTGGTGTCCAGAATCGGGGCGTCCTCATTGAACGCAAACGAGCGGATTGCCCCTGCAGTGTACCGCCCGATGCCTTTAAAAGAAAGCAATGCTTCCTCGCTCGAGGGCAATTTCCCCCCATACTTTTCAACCGTTTCGCGGGCGATACTATGGAGTCGCTCCGGCCGAATATTGTAGCCCAGGGGATACCAGGTCTTTTTCACGTCAGCTACCGAAGCCTCAGCCAGATCTTGCAAACGGGGATAGCGCTCCAAAAATTCTTGGTACTTCGGGATGACTCGATCCACCTGAGTTTGCTGCAACATCACCTCGGATACCAGGATATGGTAGGGATCCGATGTCTTGCGCCATGGTAAATCCCGGCCATGTTCCCGATACCATTTTAGGAGACGTTGTTGGAATCGACGTTTGATTGAGGGATCCAGCTTGAGCGATCCTCCGTGCTCTCGCTTCGCCGAACGGTTTTTCCGCCCCTCCCGCCGCACCATCATTCATCTCCTATTCATCTTCTAAACATCTGTCGCTCCGCCGACCGGACGGCATTGTAGAAGTCGGTTTTCTCAAAATCAAACGCCTAACTTGGCCGAGTTTCTTTCTTCGTGGTACCATAAAAACAAAACGACTAACCAAAGCCAACAACTAGGTCTCGATGTTGAGGGCATGATGTCGAGGAAAAGACCATCCCTCCCGTTCATGGGAGGGAGCAGTATGGTTTTGTTTCTTGTGATGACCTTGGAATCTGCCGTGGCTCAACCACTAGCGACTCCCTGGGAATGTTCTTCTTACCAAGGTGAAGCCCAGGCCCGCTGCATCACAACCTTAAACGAACTCCAGCAAGACAAACTCGCCCAGCTCGAAAGCCAATTACGCGCTCAACAAACCACCATGAACCAGCTCAAGGCCCAAATAGAACGACAAGAGGCCATAACGGAAACGCTACAACGGCAGGCAAGCCGTCCCCCAATCCACCTGGCTCCCATTCTCTACCCCCCTTTTCTTTATCCCGCGTTTCCGGTCGTGACCCTCCGCCCTCGCCCTGGCTTGTGGCTTTCGCTTGGTCACACATGGGCTCTTGGTCCATCTTACCTCTATGCTTACCCATCCACCGGTATCTGGTGGACCCCACGACCTTATCGTTCTTGGCACTGGCCTTACTGAACAGACTCTTCGCACCAACGCTCTATTTCTTCTATCCGTTGAAACTGCTTGGCGGACCATCCCCATGGTCGTAGGCGAAGATCCGTGTTTTAGAGCCATTTTGTTTGCCGTTTTGTTTGAGTGACGGGATCGGCCTGGCCTTCTAGCCTGTTCCCAGGGATCCTACTCGACAAAGGATGGGCGGATGGGTTTGGAGAGACCTCGTCTGACCGGTAAAGAGGCGTGGGCAGAGGGGGTTGTTAGCATGTAGCCCCACGTCCCGTTGCCTGGTCCGTTATCCTCGTACCTGTTCGGAGGAAACGGCGCGGTACCTGGCACGGCCCAAGGTCTCTCACCAAGAAGGTTGTCTGCTCAAGAGGGTGCTTCGCCCTTCACCAGTCTGGAGGGGGAACAGTTGCTCCAGCCTGCCGGCATTGATTCTCTCATTACCATCAGCAACACAGTAGTCCGAACACAACAGTCCGCGCAATAGTCCGACTGTCCATTAGACCGCTCGTGAGAGCATCCGATTTAAGCTCCTTGCCGTGGCACCGCCTCAGCAAGAACGAGTGGGGCTCGCCTCCTCGCACAACTGGCGGCGTACCAGCAAGTTCTTCGAGAACTTCGACCGGTTAACCACCAGGCACGTGCGATGACGGAAGGCTGTCTTCAAGGCTGGCAAGATGCAACTGAAACTGCCCGCTGGCCACATCATCGACGTAACGCCGCAGAGTCTCTCGCACAACCGGAAAAGCGATCTGATCCCACGGGATCGAGGCCAGCGAAAACAGGCGTACCTCCAGGCTTTCCGGCCCTGGCTTATAAGAAGGCGCCACCATGCGTCCACGAAAGACCAGATAGACCTGGCCAATATGGGGCAGGCTCAGCACCGCGTAAAGGGCGGTGATCTTCACCGCTGCGTGAGCCTCTTCCAAGGTCTCTCGAATGGCCGCTTCTTCGGTGCTTTCCCCAAGCTCCATGAATCCGGCTGGAAAGGTCCATAGTCCGAGGCGGGGCTCAATAGCGCGGCGGCATAAAAGAATTTGGCTTTCCCATTCAGGAATACACCCGGCGACGATTTTGGGGTTATGGTAATGAATATGTTCACACCGATTGCAGACATGCCGGGGCAGATGATCTCCCGGAGGAATCTTTTTGACAACCGGAGCACCGCACTGACTACAGTACTTCATCATCGCTCGGACCTCGCGGCTCGCAACCCCGGCTGTTGGGACCGGGAGCATGGCATGGCCCTCGCTCAGGCATGAGGCTGGATCTGACCACACCAGGGCCCTAGATGAGGCATAGCATAATCCCGCTTGCTTTGCATCTATCGCTAAGCCCTCTTTTGAGGTCTTTTCTGCCATCCCTCTTTTGAGGTCTTTTCTTTTAAATGGAAAACAGGCCATCCCTTGGTTAGCCTGTTTTTAGCCTGTCATCACCTGCGCCGCTCCAGCAATCTCGTCCATCGGACGAGCGACTCTTGACTTTCTCAGCGAAGAACCTATCACTCCTAACAAGCAGTATAATGAAAAAATGAACACCGAAGAGAACGAGATGCCGACGGCTTTTCTCAACCAAGAGGCTAAAAATTTCGTAAGTAAGGACTGATTCTCGTGGAAACTAATGTCTTGACGACTTTACCGGTCCTGCCGATTAAACGCACCGTCCTCTTTCCGGGCGTCATGATGCCGTTGACCGTGGGACGCGAGCGGTCAGTCGCGGCAATTCATGCCGCCCTCAAAACAGAGGAAAAGACCATCATCGTGGTCGCCCAGCGTGATGCTCAGATCGAGGACCCCACTCTGACCGACCTCTATACTATCGGCACGAAGGCCATCATCAAACAGATCGGCCAGTCTTCAGAAGGCGCTCTCCACGTCGTGGTGCAGGGATTACACCGTGTTGTATTGATGAAAGAGGAGCAAAAGACGCCCTGCCTCCAGGTGCGGGCTCGATTGCTCGAGCAGCCATCAGACGTCACGACAACAGAGGCGCAGGCGCTTTATCGCGCTATCAAGGAACTGGTGGCCGAACTGTCGCGCTTGATCCAATCGCCTGGGATGGAGGAGGTGAGCGCTGTCTTGATTGACGAGACCGACCCCGTCGCCTTGGCCTATCGCATCACCTCGCTGGTCAACTTGACAGTGGCGGAAGAGCAAAAACTCCTGGAATACTCATCGGCCATCGACCTACTGCGCGGCCTCTACGCGGCGCTCTCAAAAGAGATCCAAATTCTCCAGCTCCGCGACAAAATCGCCAACGATGCCCAGCGAAAAATTTCCAAGAGTCAGCGGGAGTACATCCTGCGCGAACAGCTCAAGGCGATCCAGCAAGAGCTCGGTGAAAGCGAAAATGAGGACAGTGAGGTTGCCCACCTAAAAAAACAGGTCGAGGAAGCCGACCTGCCCGATCATGTGCGCAAAGAGGTCGAACGCGAGCTCAATCGACTGACCAAGATCCCTCCTTCGTCGCCGGACCATCAGGTCCTGCGGACATATGTGGAGTTTGTTCTCGAGCTCCCGTGGAAGAAGGCATCGGAGGAACGTCTGGACCTGTCGAAAGTCAGGGAGGTGCTTGAAGAAGACCACTATGGCATTAAGGAAGTCAAAGATCGGATTGTGGAACATCTGGCTGTCTTGAAACTCAATCCGACGGCGAAGGCCCCCATTCTCTGTTTGGTTGGCCCGCCAGGTGTTGGGAAAACCAGCTTAGGGCAGTCGATCGCACGGGCTATGGGTCGGACCTTTGAGCGATTCAGCCTGGGAGGCATGCACGATGAGGCGGAATTGCGGGGCCACCGCCGCACCTATGTCGGCGCCCTGCCTGGCCGCATCATCCAAGCCATTCGTCGCGCCGGTGTCAACAACCCCGTGCTGATGCTTGACGAGGTGGACAAGCTGGGCCGCGATTTCCGCGGAGATCCCGCCTCCGCTCTGTTGGAAATTCTCGACCCAGCGCAGAACCATACCTTCCGGGATCATTACCTGGATCTACCCTTTGATCTTTCAAGGGTCTTCTTCATTACCACGGCCAACACGCTCGACACGATCAGTCAGCCGTTGCTGGACCGCATGGAAATCATCCGCTTACAAGGGTACAGTGAGAGGGAAAAGACCGAAATCGCCCGTCGGTATTTATGGCCACGCCGCCTGAAGGAGGCCGGCATCGAGCCACAGCAGGCGATTCTGCCGGATGACGTGCTTACCGTGATCATCACCCGTTACACGCGAGAAGCTGGCGTTCGCCAACTCGAGCAAATGCTGGGCCGCCTGGCACGCAAAATCGCGTTGCGCTTCGCCGAACTGCCCGATGGACACGAGCGGACGCCCGTCACCGTGGATCTGGTCACGTTGAGAGAGTGGTTGGGGGGCGAACGGTTCATGCCCGAAGAAGCACGCAAAACCCTGCCGCCTGGTGTAGCAACCGGCTTGGCCTGGACCCCCACCGGCGGCGACGTGCTCTATGTCGAATCAACCCTCTTGCCTGGCAACCACGACCTGACCTTGACCGGTCAACTAGGCGACGTCATGCAAGAGTCGGCTCGAGCGGCGCGCAGCTATCTTTGGTCACATGCCGAGAGTATGGGCATGGACATTTCCCGCTTCAAACGCAATGGTGTCCACATCCATGTTCCATCTGGCGCCATCCCCAAAGATGGACCATCCGCCGGCGTCACGATGGTCACGGCCTTGGCCTCCGCTTATGTGGGAAAGCCGGTGCGGAGCGACACAGCCATGACGGGTGAAATCAGCTTGAGCGGCCTGGTCCTGCCGGTCGGCGGCATCAAGGAAAAGGTGCTGGCTGCGCACAGGGCCGGCCTCTCCCGCATCATTTTGCCCAAAGCGAATGGGAAAGACCTGAAGGACGTGCCGGAGGAAGTTCGCAACGCTCTGACCTTCATCCTGGTCGAGCAGATCGAAGAGGTCCTCCGCGCGGCATTCAACGGAGAATCGCTCTCTTCCGCGCAAGAAGAACCCGATGAGCGGGTCACCATGTCACTCACCGGTTGATGGTCCGGCGAGTGGTGAGGAGAGGCCGACCGACGAGCGCTCGATCCCCGACGGAAGCAAGCCGCCTCCACCCTCGCCTTTCTTACTGCTCGTGGAATCCTGAACCACGGAAAAACACGACATGTGTTCCACAATATCCCGGTAGTAGCTCTCAAGGGCCCCAGCCTTCTCGCGCTCATACACGACCAACTGCCTTTGATCAAAACTATTCGCGCAATAGAGATAGACATACGCTCCGCTTGTACCCAGTTCAACGTGAAACGCTCGGCCGTCCGGCTCCTGATAGTTGGCCTCCTTGACCACGATGCGAGGACTCAACCGTTCCCACGCCCCTTGCGCCGATGGCTTGTGATTTTCGTACAGCGGTGCATCGGCATCCGTTGATCGCCGCCAAAGACGGAGGGAATCAAACCGTGGGCCGTCATCCGGTTCCGGTGACTCGTCCCATTCCAGCCATGAGTACCCTCCTTTCTTGAGGTGATACAACGGGCCATCTTCCGTTTCATCTTCAAAGGTCCAATAGCGAATCGGCTGGGGCTTCTCAAGCATGTGAAAGCCCCTCGCCGCCACAGCTCGCTGAAAGGGGACCCGTCTTGCCAGTTGTCGGACCTTTTCGACGACGATCATCCGCCCCTCCTGAGCCAGCGCCGAACTCAGCCAGTCGAGCGTGGTTCCCAATCCCGTGCGCCGTTCAAATGCCGACTGTCGAGCGGCATCCCGCCCCCTGGCAAAGGTTTGCCAGCTTTCACTCGGTATGCCGGAGTCCCACTCATGTTGAACCAGAGCATGGGAGGACAGGATCAGATCATAGGTCTCCCACGGCGGGTGAGCACCACTGTCGATGTCAAGACAGTGAAAGCTGACATTTCCCAACCCCAGCTCATCGGCTTTCCGTTTGGCAGCCTCGATGGAAGCCGATGATCGGTCGATCCCCACGAAACGGCGGTCGGGCAACAACCGGGCATAAAAGGTCGTCAAAATCCCGACCCCACAGCCAAAGTCCAGAATGGTCGAGGCCTCCCTGATGCGCGAAATGATGGCCGATCCGACCGTTTGGTAATAGTCATACCGCTGACTATGCAGAACCGAGAGGAGAGGAGGTTGAGCGGAGAGATCGTAAAAGGCTTTGTCATCAAGAGGGTCTCCTCTCCGTCTCCTTTTAGCCAGCTTGTCGAATTGCTCGAAAGCCTCTGGCGGCGCCTCCTGCTGCTCCCAGGCGAGATACGCACGAGCGGAGGCAAAGCGCCGAAGGCCCCATTGGGCAAGATGGTCTTGAAGAATCCTGGCTATCTGGTCTAGCCGTTCCTCCGCCACCAATTCCCTCAAAACGGATGGTATGTGCCCATAAGGTTGGACAGGATCACGCCCTTTTCAACATGATGGCATCAAAATACGTGTCGGGAACCGGATGGGGTAGCTTTAATTGGCCTGTTCCCCAAGCCACATACTTCTCACAGGTCAATTGTTCCAGACCAATCGGTCCCTTGGCATGCAGGCGGCCAACACTGAATCCAGCATCGGCACCCAACCCAAAACTGTCTCCCCCATGCAGCCGCGAGGACGCGTTGACCAACACAGCCGCCGCATCGACTTCGCGCGTGAACCGCATCGCCGACTCGTACCGATCTGTCGCGATCACCGCCGTGAGACAAGGGCCGTGATCGGCAATATGGGCGATTGCCTCGTCCAATCCTTGGACCATCTTGACCGCTAGGATCGGCCCCTGAAATTGAGTCTGCCAATCGGCGTCGGTCGCCGGAACAATCGCCGTGTGACCGGTCATGGCCATCTGCCCCATCAGGGCGATGGTCTTGGGACAGCCGCGCACTTCGATTTTAAATTGTTCCAACAGTCGGTTGATCAGGGGCGGCAGCAATTGCCGACCGACGATCTGCTCAACCAACAACGTATCGAGGGAATTCGCGGCGGTCGGTTGTTGAACCTTGGAATTAATAACGACATTCTGAGCCATCGGAATATCGACGTCACCATCGACATAAAGATGCGTCAAGCCTCCATCATGGCCCAGCACCGGCACCCTGGCCTGTTCCGCCACCACCTTGCGAAGACCGCTTCCCCCGCGCACGAGGAGGGCATCCACATCCTTGCTGGCCCGCATCAACTCAAGAGCAATTTCCTTTTCTGGCCGAGCAATGAGCACCCACGAACCAGCAGGGAGGTGGTTTCGCTCCGCCGCCCGACGTAAAGCCGTCTCCAGCGCCTGATGGGTGGCCTTCCACTCGGGAGCGCCCCTGAACACACAGAGGTTGCCGGACTTGAGACAGAGGGCAATCGTCTCCACCGTCACCAACGGATTCATCTCCGAAATGACGGCGATCACTCCAATTGGTACGCGAACCCGCCCGACCTGCAATCCATCCGGTCTCTCCCACTTGCCCGTAACAGTTCCCACGGGATCGGGCAGTTCGGCAAGCGCACATAGGCGATCGGCCATCTCCTTAATGGCGTCGGCCGGCATCCTCACACGCCCGACCAACTCCTTCATCCGATCCTTGCCAATCTCACGCTCCTGGAACCTGGCCAGGGCCTCTACATCCTCGGCATTAGCGGCAAGGATTACCTGCTCATCGGCCCTCAATTCATCAGCCATCGCGCGCAGAGCCGCATTCTTGGTCGGTCCAGACAGCAACGCCACCTCTCGGACCAAACTTCGGCTCTGCTTTAGAATTTTTTCGACATAGAGCTTGACCGGAATGTCCGGCATCGAAACTCCTCCGAACGGCTGGGGACCACGCCCAGACACTCAACCAGCGCGAGACTATACCATGCGATTTTTCTGGCGGTAAAGCCGAGGACCGTCTCTTCAACGTTCCAGAAGGTGTGGAAACAGAGTCGTCCCTTGTCCTTGTTGGAACCAGTCCACGGACCCTTGCGTGTCCCCTCACAAGGCACGGCAAAACGCGCAATGCACTCTATCAGGCAAGCCCAGGCGCAGCGACGTTGAGCAGAGCGCACCCCATTTCCAACCACACAAGATCGATGCGAGGGGATCGGCCAATCTCTGAAACCGGCATGGCATGATTCCGCTTGACGGACAATCTGTACGACTGGGATAGTAAGCCGCTTCACAACAGAGACGGAACGGTTACGAATGGCGCCGTCCCGGCTTTTGTCACCTCACCGGTGTCCCATCGTCAACAAGAAGGAGGCCTTATGAATTCGGATCTGATTAAACAGCTCGGGCCGCTGGCGCTGCTGGCCGGTGTGTGGGAGGGGGATAAAGGTGCGGACGTGGCTCCGGGGGATGATCGCGGGATGGAACGAAACGTCTTTCGCGAACGGATCACTTTTGAGCCGATCGGACCGATACGCAATCACGAACAAGTCTTGTACGGCTTACGCTATGCCACGGTGGCGCGGCGGATCGGGGAAACCGATCCCTTCCATGAAGAAGTCGGCTACTGGCTCTGGGATCCGGAGGAGCGACAGGTGTTGCGCTGTTTCATCGTGCCGCGCGGGGTGGCGCTGATCGCCGGCGGCACGGCCGAGCCCACGGCCACGACCTTTACCCTCCTGGCCGAGGCTGGATCGGACACCTATGGCATTTGCTCAAACCGGTTTCTCGCCAAGGAGTTCAAGACCGTGCGGTACGAGTTGACCGTGACGATCTTGGATCGGAATCACTTTCACTATCGGGAAGACACCCAGCTTCTCATGCCCGGCCGTCCGGATTTGTTTCATCATACGGACGAAAACACGCTTACGCGGGTGGTGAGCTAGAACGATCTTGTTTATCGACCTGAGGAAACTTCATCAAGGACTGTCGGCTCTGACCTTTGCTCTTTCCTCCGCGCCAACATCCACGCCAGCCACATCCACACAACCATCACCGGCACCAGGGCCCAGGCGATCTGCGTCGTCGTAGCCCCCAGCGATTTCAAGCCAGTAACCAGCCAGGCGGTAGAGGCATCGCCGCCGCGAGAGATGGCCGTATCGATAAAGTTCTTGGCCTTATATTTTTCTTCGCGGCTGAGCACGGTAAACAGCACTTCGCGCGACGGTTTGGAGAGGGCATATTCGCTCACCCGCCGCAGCACAGAAAACACGGCATAGACGGCCAGCGTCGGCCACAGGGCGATCCCCGCGAACCCGGCGAGACTTATGGCCGGAAGAACCATGAGACCCGCGACCACCCCCCAGCGGCCGATGACCCGCTTGGTGAGGAACAGTTGGGTCGTCCACGTCACCAGATTGGTCGCAACATCGAGAGCGGAAAAGAGTCTGGTCCTGGCTTCTGGCTGATCCAGATACTCCGCCACAAGTTTGGTCTGCTCAAAATAGAGAAAGGTGGCCGTCATGGTGAGTAATCCCATGTAGCCGCAAATGCCCAGCAGATAGGGCGAAGAGAAGGTGAGACGGATGCCAGCCAGCATCCCTCCTCTGAGCGGATCGCCCGGATGAGGCGGATGACTGGCCGTGCGAGCAGTCCCCCACCGTTCAAGCCGGTTGATACAGCCCAGACACAGTACCAGAAAACCAGCCGAGACCAGCATCAGCATCGGCACCGATACAAAAAAGGTCAGAACCGTCGTCAGGAGGGGACCCAGCAACGCCCCGCTGCTCCCGCCCGCAGCGATGACACCGAACAGCCTCGCTCCCTGTTCCGGCGTAAACAGATCATCCATGAAGCTCCAAAACACCGACACAACGAACAGGTTGAAGACCGAGAGCCAGACAAAAAACCCACGAGCCACCCATTCCGCCTTCCACTGGCTCGACATGGCGACATAAAACAGCCCCAGGTTGGCGATGAAAAACAGATAGATGATCCCTAGCAGCCGATGGCGGGAGCAGCGAGCGGACAGCCAACCGAACAGTGGCGTCGCGAGCACCATCGTGATGAACGTGGCGCTCATCATCCACGGCAGGTTTTTGATCCCCCCTTCAATGGCCATTTCGTCACGTACTGGACGGAGCATTGAGTAGCCGCAGAGGAGGCAGAAAAAGTAGGCGAACGCCCAGGCCAGCGGTACGACTTCTTCCGGCCTGGCGCCGAGCAAGACGGCGCCCCGGTTGAGGAGCGAGCGCCCCGGTTCGAGTCCTGATACCCCTGATACCATGGAGAGGCAGTCTAGCAGGTCCGGCTTGGCCCGCAAGGAGAAGATTCTGCTAGAATGGTCGCGCTCCGATCGATCAGCCTTGATCGACTAGACCAGGGACGCGAGGAAGTGACAGCACGATGATCATCGACCTTCGTAGCGACACCGTCACCAAACCCACGGACGGCATGCGCAAGGCCATGGCCGAGGCCGAGGTGGGCGACGACGTCTATGGAGAAGATCCCACCGTCAACCGCTTGCAAGAGATGGCGGCGTCGCTGTTGAGCAAACGGTTCGCCCTCTTTGTTCCATCCGGTACCATGGCGAATCAATTGGCCATCCGCTCGCAAACCCAGCCAGGCCATGAAGTTATCGTCGAGAGCACGAGCCACATCGTCCGCTACGAGCAGGGCGCCGCCGGTGCACTGGCTGGCGTGCAGTTACACTGGGTGCCAGGAGAACGGGGCATCATCACGGCCGAACAGGTGGAGGCGGCCATCCGGCCCCAAGATCCCCACAGTATCCCGACCGGCCTCATCTGCCTCGAAAACACCCACAACGCGGGCGGTGGGACGATCTATCCTCTCTCCACCATCGAGAAGATTCGAGCCGTCGCCGTCAAACACGGCATCCCCATGCATTTGGACGGTGCCCGGCTCATGAACGCCGTGGCCGCCACAACCATTCCTCCAGCCTCCTACGCCCAACATTTTGAAACGGTTTCGATTTGTCTGTCCAAAGGACTGGGTGCGCCGGCCGGCTCGCTGTTGATCTCGAGCGACCAACAGCTCATCGAGCGGGCCCGACGGTTTCGCCGCATGTACGGCGGCGCCATGCGCCAGGCCGGCGTGCTGGCTGCCGCCGGCATCTATGCCTTGGAGCACCATGTGGCGCGCCTGGCAGAAGATCACCTCCACGCCAAAAAACTGGCCCGCCTCCTTCAACAGATCCCCTCGGTGCGCGTCTCCCCCCAACATGTGGAGACCAACATCGTGATCTTTGAGATTGTTGGAGATCGACGATCTCCAGCCGAGATCGTCGCTGCGTTGAAACAAGAGGGGGTCCTCATCAATGCCATCGGTGGCTTGAGTTATCGAGCTGTCACCCATTTGAATGTTTCCGCGAAACACATAGAAGAAGCAGGCGACGTTTTCGCGCGTGTTCTTTCATCATGACGATGGCGGTCGTTTCCCGACTCATTGACTCCGTCATGAACCCCACATAGAATGCCGGGTGTGACGCCGTTGCCTTCCGCAAGAAGACAGGCATCTGTATGTTCCTGAAGACCAATGCAGAGTGACCTACCGGGCAATTCGAAAACGGTTTCCTCTACTCCAACGCGTGAAGAGCTCAACGCCGAACTGCTGGCGGTTCCCGAGCCGCCGGAGCCACCGCCCTCTTGCCGCCCCTCTACATTTGACGATGCGGTCAACATCGCCCTTCGTCATGTCAAGGCAGTACGCGGAGGCGACTTGGTCGGTGTCCTTCTAGTCGGATCAGGTGCTCGCCGCACCGTGACTCCGCACAGCGACATCGATATGATTGCCCTCGTCAAGGGCCGAACCGACAGCCATGAGATTCTCCGCGTCGGAGACCGGCTGACCGACATTCGCTATCGCGGGCATAAGGAGGTGGAAGAGGAACTCACCCATTCACTCCATCTCCCATCGCTACTCCGAAAGGCTCGGATTTTGTTCGATTACAACGG
The DNA here is from genome assembly GCA_024331045.1 of Nitrospira sp. GTDB lineage: Bacteria > Nitrospirota > Nitrospiria > Nitrospirales > Nitrospiraceae > Nitrospira_D. Next base: position 2,895 of record JANDJC010000045.1, on the reverse strand, counting down.
CATCGGCGCTCAATTGCTTCAGAAGGCTCATCAGCGGTTTCGTCAAGGTCCGCCGCCGGCCACGATCAACGAACGGATTCGGCTCAAGGCCATCTGTTTCCATTGGCTGGGCAAGGCGGAGGACCTTCTCGACAAACCGGCCACGGCACAGTATCTCCTCAACCTGTTTTACGATGACTGTGTTCAGGCTTTCTTTCGCCTCAAGGGCTATTGGATGGTCGCTCCGGCCGATGTTCACCGGTTCATGCTGTCCCGTGAGCCGGCCCTGGCTGAGTTGGCAGGCCGTTTTCTTACCGCGGCCCACCTGCCTGACCGACTCAACTTCGGGAAGCAATTTGCCGATCTTCTCTTCAAAGAGGTTCCAAACCCGGCCCGTATCGACTGATAGGGCTCTGATTCGGGTAGAGAGCCCAGCAGAGAGCCACGGAGGTTGAGGGATCGCCACCAACCTTGCGGTGAAGGAGACTCTGATGGAGGTTCTGTTCTGAGTGGGATGGGACGAGTACATCTCCGTTCTGTGTCAACACGATAAAGACATGGGGCAATACCCTAGCATAAGGAGCGGTTATGGAGTTGGGATTTATCGGCCTTGGCAAAATGGGCATGAACATGGTCACTCGCTTGCGGCGTGGTGATCATCGCGTCGTCGTATTTGATCGTTCCCCTGATCTCGTCACCAAGGCGCAGGAGGTCGGATGTATCGGCTCTTCCTCCCTGGCCGATCTCGTTGGTAAGCTGAGCGCCCCACGAACCCTTTGGATCATGGTGCCGTCCGGTGCGCCAACAGAAGAAACCGTTCACACGGTCGCCTCACTCCTCCACGCTGGCGATACCATCATCGACGGCGGCAATACCCGATTCCATGACGATGTACGGCGGGCCGCCGAACTCAAAAAGCTGGGCCTTCACTATGTGGACGTCGGCACCAGCGGGGGCATCTGGGGCTTGACGGTAGGCTATTGCCTGATGGTGGGGGGAGACAGCGACGTGGTGAACCGGCTCGCTCCGATTTTCACGACCCTGGCACCGGAACACGGATGGGCCCATGTCGGCGCTGTCGGAGCTGGCCATTACGTCAAGATGATCCATAACGGCATTGAATACAGTTTGATGCAGGGATACGCGGAGGGTTTCGAGCTGATGTCCAAAAGTGAGTATGCCCTCGATCTGGCCCGCATCGCGGACCTGTGGATGCATGGGAGCGTTGTCCGTTCCTGGCTGCTTGAATTGACGGCCGATGTGCTCAAACATGATCAAAAACTGGAAAAATTAAAAGGCTACGTGCAGGATTCCGGTGAAGGACGCTGGATGATTGCCGAAGCGATCGACAAGGATGTCCCCGTGCCGACGCTCACCGCGGCCCTCTTTACTCGGTTTCGGTCGCGGCAGGACGACTCGTTCGCGGAAAAGCTGCTGGCAGCGATGCGGAACGCCTTCGGCGGCCATGCCGTGAAGCGCGAAACCTAAGATTTCCCTGACTGTCTTATGGAAACACACACCCACCGTTTCAACAACGGTCCTCCGGCGGAAACCATCACGCCTGTTGAACCGTGCGCGATCGTTATCTTTGGCGGCTCCGGCGATTTGGCCCGGCGCCGCCTCGTCCCAGCTCTGTACAATCTGCTTTTGGACGGATTGTTGCCCTCCAACTATCTCGTGTTGGGATTGGGCCGGACACCAATGAGCGATGAGGAATTTCGCGCCGTCATGCGCGACGGCATCATCGCCCACTCCCGGCAAGCCTTGGTTGAAGACTCATGGAAAACCTTTTCGCAACGGTTGTTCTACCTGGCCGGTGAAAACGACAATCCTCAAACCTACGCCGCGCTGAAGGTACGCCTTGAAGAACTGGAACGGTCCTTCCAATTGCCCGGCAATCGTATTTTCTACCTCAGCATCCCGCCCAGTTCATTTACTCCCGTCTGCGAAGGGTTGGCCGCCAGCGGCCTCGCCAGGACACCCGCCGTTCGTTCACCTTACGCGCGGATCATCGTGGAAAAGCCCGTCGGACGTGACCTGTCGTCTGCCCGGGCGATTAACGCCGCAACGGGGCGAGTCTTTGATGAAACGCAAATTTTCCGTATCGATCACTATCTGGGTAAGGAGACCGTCCAAAATCTCATGGTTGTGCGTTTCGCCAACAGCATTTTCGAGCCAATCTGGAATCACAAGTACATCGACCATGTCCAAATCACGGTCAGCGAGGCGGAAGGGGTTGGATCCCGAGCAGCCTACTATGAAGAAGCAGGCGCCTTGCGGGACATGGTTCAGAATCACCTCCTCCAATTGCTCTGCCTGGTCGCAATGGAGCCGCCCTACTCTTTGGATCCGGACGTGGTTCGGAACGCCAAAATGGAAGTCCTCCGCTGCTTGCGACCCATCACCTTCGAAGATATCGGCAAGGTGACGGTGCGCGCGCAGTACACAGAGGGAACGGTACATGGGAAACCTGTCCCCGGCTACCGACGTGAGAAGGGAGTCACGCCCGACTCCACCACCGAAACCTATGTGGCGGTGAAATGTTTCGTCGAAAACTGGCGGTGGTCCGGGGTGCCGTTTTATTTGCGGACGGGCAAGGCTCTGCCCTTGCGCGCCAGTGAAGTGGCCGTGCAGTTCAAGGAAATTCCCAAGATTTTGTTCAACGCCGATCCAAGCAGACCGCAAGCACCCAACGTGTTGGCCTTGCGAATTCAGCCGGAGGAAGGACTGTCCCTTCGCATCGTCTCGCGGGTTCCCGGTACTAGAGCACAGACTCACCCCGTGGAAATGCATTTTAAATACACGGAAGTCTTCGGCCGCCCCTCACCCGAAGCTTATGAACGTCTCTTGCTTGACGTCATGGCCGGAGATGCCTCCCGTTTTATGAGACGCGACGCCGTCGAAGCTTCCTGGGCC
>JANDJC010000044.1 GCA_024331045.1 Nitrospira sp. | reverse complement strand
CGTGATGGTGGTCAACGAAGTGAAACAGGCTGTGGCGCGGGCGATCGAGCTTGATCCGTCACATGCGCCGGCTCTCCAAATGATGGGGGGGCTTCTAATGGAGTTGCCATGGTTTCTGGGAGGCAACGAACAGAAGGCGCAAGTCTATCTCGAACGTGCAATTGCGGCGGACGGCAACTACACCAAAGCCCGTCTTCTGGTTGCCAAACTCTACCGGAAACAGGGGAAGATTAATGAGGCCAGAGCGCAACTGGAAGCCGTGATTCATGCCGAACGCCCCCACTATCGGTACACCTGGGAGCGAACCTACAAGCCCGAAGCCCAACGGCTCCTCCAAGAACTGTCATCCCACTGAACGGATTCACCCTTCGCGCTCGCTTTGTCGTGATCGTGTCGGTGGTGCGGGTAAGGGCTTTTTTGCCATGTGAGATGTGCCATGTGAGAGGTGAGCGGTTCGCTGGAGAGATGAAACCGGAAGACGACGCGGCGTGTCAGCTCTCTGCTCCTCTCATTGTCTGGCTTTCTGCTCACAAGAGCGCAGAAGAGAAGCAACCAAAGGTTGAAGAGATCTTGAAGCGAACGTTACAAGGCACCGCTACCGTCAAGAAAGGCGGAGCATGATGCGAGCGAGACCATCCTTCCAGCCTCAGCTGAGCCTGTGGAAAGCACGAGCCGTTTTTATTCTTCCTCATAGTCTATTAGGGGATCCCAAGCAGGGGCGGGTTTCGGCGGAACAGGTTGTTTCCGCTGCTCCCCAAAGGGTCCACGACCCCCCTCCCGCGCGAACCCGCTATCGTGATCGCTCCCCGCGTGACCGTTACCTGAGTCAGGTCGATGATGTGTGGTCCGATTTCACTCCTTCGTCAAGAGGGGTTCGCCGGTCAGACAAGCAGGTCGTGATGTGCGTGATGTGAAAGTGGGCGGACGTGACGTGAAGCGAGGTGGGATGGGGCGGTCACGTTGGCTCCCTTTCCTGATCTGGTTGCCGGCGATGATCCCGCTAGATGGTTGCTCCATGAGCCGCCTGATGGCCGAGACCGTGGGTGAGGCGCTGTCCGGAGCATCCGATGTGTATATGTCAGAGGCGGATCCGGATCTGGTGCAGGAAGCCTTGCCGTTCGGTTTGAAGACCCTCGAGAGTCTGCTGACCATCTCCCCTGACCATCGAGGGTTGCTCTTGTCCGCGGCAAAAGGGTTCACCACCTATGCCTACCTTCTTCAGGATGAAGCGGACCGAACGGAGAGCCTGGACAGAGAGCGCGCTCGTCACCTCCGAGCCCGCAGCAAGGGACTCTACCTGCGCGGTCGCGACTATGCGTTCAAAGGCCTCACGGTGAAGCATCCGGGATTTGCAACGTTGCTTCGTGACAATCCTGCTTCGGCCTTGGCTCTGGTGGGGAAGGACGAGGTGCCATTGCTGTATTGGGCCGGCGCAGCGTGGGGAGGAGCCCTCTCCAGTGCTCCGGAGGATCTGGCCTTGGTCGCTGAAGCGCGGCTGTGCGGCGCATTGATGGACCGGGTCATCGAACTGGACGAACGGTACGAATCGGGGGCCGCGCATGAATTTTTGATTGCCTATGAGGCAGCTCGGCCAGGAGGAAGTGATGCCGAGGCCCGTGAGCATTTTTACCGGACGCTGGCTCTTATGGATGCGCCGCGTGCGTCCTTGTTTGTGACAGTGGCGGAACGCCTCTCAGTCAAGCAACAGAACGCCGACGAGTTCACGATGTTGCTCACGAAGGCTTTGGCGGTAGATCCCCAGCGACGACCGAATGAGCGGCTGATCAATGTGGTAGCTCAGCGGCGGGCCCGGTGGCTGTTGAGTCGCGTGCCAGAACTCTTTTTGGACGTATGGGATGCGGGGTCCAATGAGGAAGCCAAGGAGGGGAATCGATGAGAGCGGCCCCTTGCGCGGAAAAATTTGCTGTCCGCGTGGGGCTCGCGGTCCTCGGAGCCGTCGTTGCCCTCGTTGTCGCTGGGCCCGGGTGGGCGGAGACCATTAAATTAGGAACCTTGGCGCCCAAGAATTCTCCCTATTACGACATCCTGCGGGAGTTGGGTGACAGTTGGACGACGATCTCGAAGGGGACTATTCATCTGCGGATTTATTCGGATGGCGTGGCAGGGGATGATCCTGACATGGTTCGCAAGATGCGGATTGGCCAGCTCGACGCCGCTCTCGTGGCGGGATCGGGGCTCTACGAGATTGCGCCCGAAACCAAGGCGATCCAACTACCCATGTTGTTTCAGGACGATGACGAATGGGATTATGTCCGGACGCACATCGCTCCCCGCTTAGAAGAGATCTATGCGGCCAAAGGGTTTCGGGTGCTTCTATGGGGCGATGCTGGTTGGGTCTATTTGTTCGCTCAAAAGCCCGTCGTGCATCCGGATGATCTCAAACCGCTGCGGCTCTTTGTGTGGGCTGGTGATCAAGACAACTTGCAGGCCTGGAAAAATATGGGGTACCGAGCCGTTCCTCTTGCGGTGAACGAACTGCACTCTGCTCTCCACTCAGGCTTGGTCCATGCGTACCTGACGACGCCCTTGGCCGCGCTGTCTTTTCAATGGTTCGCGTTGAGCAAGGAGATGACCGACGTCAAGGTGGTTCCCCTTGTCGGCGCGCTGGTGATGGCCGAAAAAAAATGGCAGGCCATTCCGGCGAATGTGCGAGAGCGCCTGATTCAAGCTTCGCGCGAAGCCGGGACACGGTTTCTCAAGGAGATGCGAAAACACAGCGCCGAGGCTCTCCACGTGATGCAGCAACATGGCCTCACCGTTCACCCCGTGCCGCCCGATGTGCTGACCGAATGGACCAAACGGTTCCGCGCCAATTATCCCACCATCATGGGCGATAATGTTCCCCCTGACCTTGTTGCCGAGGTGGAACGGCTTCGCGACGAATATCGGGCTATGGCGAAGAGACGATGATAGGAACCGGTCTCCGACGTCGTGTCATCTATCGGGCGTGGGTTCCTTGATCGAATTCCTACGATGGCGGAGGCGGAAGTCCGTATCCAACGAGGCAAGATGATAAGGTGGGGGCAGCAACTCAGCGTTGTGAGCCGGCTGGAGCCCGCTCTGGCTGGGCTTCTCCTCCTGCTGATGGCCATCCTGCCGGTGGTGGAACTGGCGCTGCGCGCTGTATTGAACGCTGGAATCCCAGCCGCCTCTAGCTATGTTCAGAGCTTGACCCTCTGGGTCGGGTTCACCGGCGCCATGCTGGCGGCACGGGAGGACCAACACCTGAGCTTCTTCTTTGGTCGTGACCTCCTACCAGCCGGCGTCCGGCCGTATGTGGAGGCACTGACGGCTTGCGTCTCAACGGTCATGGCGGCCGGTTTGTGTTGGGCGTCGTATCAATTTGTTCGTGCCGATCTTCAATCGCCGGTCGTTGTCGGGGGATGGTTGCCTACGTGGATGGTGGAATCGATTCTTCCGCTGAGTTTTGCCGTGATGGCGGTTCGGTTTGCCATGAAGCCGAAAGGAATGGGAGGCCGAGTGGCGGTCGTGTTCGCCGTCCTGGCGACTGTGGCTGCGAGAATCCTCGCACCCACGTTTCTGCCCGAGCTAGTAGGAGTCGGAGTGTTCGTCTTGTTGCTGGCTGCGGCTGTTGGTTCCCCCATTTTCATTGTCGTGGGTGGGATCACACTGCTCCTCTTTGAGGCTGAGGGAACGACGGCGGCAGCGATTCCTGTCGAGACGTACCGCCTTGTCGTGTCTCCCTCCATTCCGGCGATTCCTCTCTTCACGTTGGCTGGCTACGTCCTGGCTGAGGGAGGCGCCAGTCGCCGGCTGGTTCGCCTCTTCCGCGCCTGGTTCGGTTGGTTGCCGGGAGGATTGGCCGTTGTTGTGACGGCGCTCTGCGCGTTTTTGACTACCTTTACCGGCGCCTCGGGGGTCACGATCCTCGCGGTGGGCGGACTTATGTTGCCAATCCTGATAAACAGTGGCTACCGCAAGGGATTTGCCATTGGGCTGCTGACCAGCACTGGCTCGATCGGGCTGCTGTTTCCACCAAGCCTCGCGGTCATTCTCTATGGGGTTGTTGCTCACGTCTCTATCCTGGATCTCTTCAAGGCGGGTATCTTGCCCGGTCTTCTGTTGGTGACGGTCGTCAGTGGGTTGGGCATTCGTGAGGCCTGGCGATACCCCGAATCGCGGCTTCCCTTTGCGATGCGCGAAGCGTTGGCGGCCTTGTGGGAAGCCAAATGGGAGCTGATGACGCCCGTCCTCGTGCTTGGCAGTCTGTTTGGGGGCTATGGCACATTGATCGAGACGGCGGCGATGACGGCGGTCTACAGCCTAGTGGTTGAGGTGATCATCCACCGGGAACTGACCCTGTGGGATGGGGTGCCCGCTGTCGTCACCAAGTGTGTGATCCTTTTGGGTGGGGTCTTTGCGATCCTCGGCGTGGGGTTGGGGCTTGCCAATTATCTCGTCGATGCCGAGGTGCCTATGAATGCGGCGGATTGGTTTCAACACCACATCGAATCGAAAGTCGTCTTTCTGATAGTCCTCAATGGCTTTCTTATCCTCGTCGGCTGTTTGCTGGACATTTTCTCCGCGATCACAATCGTCGTGCCGCTGATCCAGCCCATTAGCCAGCTTTTCGGCGTGGATCCTCTGCATCTTGCCATGATCTTTTTGTTGAACATGCAACTGGGGTATGTAACGCCGCCGGTCGGCCTTGACCTGTTTTTTGCTTCCTACCGTTTCGGTGTGCCACTCAGTGAGGTGTTTCGGCACACCTTGCCGTTTTTCCTGGCCATGGCACTTGTCCTGTTGCTCGTGACCTATGTGCCGTGGCTGGCGCTGGCCCTGGTCTGAGCCCGCGTAAGGGAAAAGAACGCCATCAACGGGGCACGGTCTCCTGCGCGTTGCCGAGCAGCTCGGCTTTGGATGGAATTTGCGTCAGGATGTCAGGACGGACTTGGTAGATGCCGGGCAAACGGTGGCCTGTGGCGTACAGCAGATTGCCGGACAAATTGCCAAGCGCCAGTTTGCCGGCGAGCCGACCATCTTTGCCGGTCGCGACGAATTCCGCCCGCGGTTCCAAGAGCCCATAGGGAGCCAGGGCCGTTGCTTGTTTCACGACTCGTTCTTCGGCCGGCAGGTTGGCCACCCGGCTGACCAACAGATCGGCGATTTCCTGTCGGAGCTTCCGCTCTGGCTGATCTTCCAGGACCCATTCACCCTGTTGATTGATTAGCACGTAGGACTGATCTCTGGTTTTGACTGAGAGCATGGCGATGTCCTCGACGTTTGCGCCGAGCAGCCGTTTGTCCTGGAGATCAAACAAGTCTTTGGTCAGGCCCTTGATGATCGAGGGAGGCACGCGATACAGCGGTCCATCTGACGTGACTTCGGCGATCGCCTCCCCGCTCTGGGAATCCGGCTGATAGAAGCGGACCGTTTGATCGCCGGCCGGTGTGTGGATGGTGACCTTCACGTTTGGTGTTGTGAGGCGCTTGGCCACGGTATCCCGCTCGGGACCAGGGTCGATGATGCTCAAGGCTTTCAGGTCCTCGAGGCGGAACAACAGGGAGCGCACCTCTGTTTGATCAGCCTCGGCCTCGATGGGATAACGAATTTTCCACAAGGGCCGGGATTTGTCTCTGGCCATGTTGTAGAGCACGATCTCGGTTGAAGGATAGGTGAGGCGCACGCGATCAATCTCGTTTTGAGCGACCCGGAGGATTTCTTTCCGGCGAAACGTCATGAGCGATTTGCCGATGAAATCCTTCGGGGCCAGGTCGGTTAACAGTACCGCTCCGTCCGATTCCCGCAAGACGTACAGGGTGTTGGAGAGAGGGCCGCTGTCGCCGATTGCGAGGGTTTCTTGTTGGGAGCCGGCTGTCACGGTGATAGTCGTGATGGGCTGATCCAATCCAAAGGGAGCAAGGGGAGAGGAGCGGTCGGCGACCGTTCGACTGACGGTGCCGGTCGCCAATGCGCGGATCACCGCTTCGACTTCACGCGAGTCTGCGTCGGTCTGCAAGGGGGCCGTCATGACCCAAGCTCCCGAGTCGGTTTTTGCCAGATGCACGACGCCTTGGCTTGTGGTGACTGCCAGGCCGGTGATGGCTGAGTCGGAAAAGGGCAACAGTTGTTTGGCCTGAACGTGCTGCCGTTCTTCTTGTTGCTGAGCGGGGAGTTCCACAAAGTACAGATAGGCTCCCAACCCAGCCAGGATAACGGCCATGAGGACCGAAGACCAGTAGCGCATGTCAGGACGCCCGTCTGAGGACCATGCTCAAGAGACCGTTAAACCGTACCCTGTACTCGCTTCGCCGAGTCGGGAGGAGCCCTGCTCGCTTTGCCGATTCACGTCCCAGAAGGATGAGCCGAGCGAAACTCCCCACCGCTCCTACAGGCGTCGGCGTTTTCTCCAGACCATGACGCCGGTGATCAGCACCGCGAGTGGGAGGAAGACCACCTGCACGTAAAGCAACGCCCGCTCCTGCAACGGATTGGGCACGAACGGCCGCAGTGCCGGTTCTTTCGGCGCGATCGACAGCAAGTCTCGCTCTTCGGCGAGCCAGCCGACGGTGTGGAGAAAAAAGTCGCTGTTACCAGGGAAATTGAAAAAAGCATTGGTAGCAAAAGCCGAATTACCGATTACGACAATGGCGGGGCGCGCTTCGCCCTCGTGGGGTTCTTTCTTGGGCGAGAGGGCCATCGCCAGAGGCAAGGGACCTTTTACATCCTCCTTTTCATTTAAACTGACGACCCGCCCCTGCAGATTGGTTTCGGCCCAACTGTTGGCCGACGTGCGGGCCAGTGGTATGGCATCCCAGTCTTTCCCTGCTTGCTCGTCAAATGTGATATGTCGCGAAAATGGAAACAACACCGCCGACGTGAGGTCCTGTGTGATCTCATGTTCGGTGAAGGTGCGGACCAGGAGCGCGGTCAGGTCACCAGCGGCGAGCCGATCCTGCAGATCGACGAGCACGCCGGGCCCTAGGCCCAGCCCCCACCGGCTAAGGAGAGGATCCAGGCCCGTCTGGGTGTCCGGATCAACCAAGACCAACAACCGCCCTCCTTGCTCTACAAAGTTACGAATGAGATCCTGTTCGTGGGTCGTCACCTGACGACGAGGGCCGGCCAGCACCAAGACGGTGGTGTTTTGGGGCACGGCGGTTTCCTGGAGGAGGGAAACGGTTCCCACCTCATAGCCCTGTCTGGTCAAGGCTTCTTTGGCGATCGAGAAGCCGTTGCGCTCCCGATCTTCTGGACTATGCTCACCATGTCCTTCGACGAAGACGATGCGTTTTTTCGTGTCTTTGGAAATGCGCAACAGCGCGCCCGTCAGTTCGACTTCCGACGGCGAGGTGACCCGGATCGTTCGCCCATTGCTCTCGAAAATCGCGGTGTCGCTTCGAAACACACCGTATTCCTGGGCAAGCTTGGGTTGCTTTTCGGGATCGACAAATTGCACCGTGAGCTTGGGCGACGCTTGCCGGTAACTCTCCAGACGATCTTTATAAGCCTGGTAGCCGGGGTCGTTTTCCCTCGTGAAGACGGTGATCTTCACGTCTTGCTGAAGTGATCGGAGGGCGCGATAGGTTTGTGGCGCCAGGGTGAAGTTTTGGTTTTCCGACAGGTCCCAGCGTACGGAATGGCGGGATGCTAGGAAATTCACGATGGCCAGAATCATCGCGAGCAGGAGGACGGTGAAGGCGCTATGGAGACCCATCTTGGTGGCGCGGCGACGTGAGAGGGCCTTGACCGATTCGAAATGCAGGGCGAGAAACATCAGCAGGCAACTCAGCGCGAGCAGCTCGGCGACGGTGACCGGCCAGAGCCAATCTGGTCTCAGACTGTAGGCGACCGCGCCACTGATGGCGAGGATCACACCGATCAAGCCAAGAGGGAGCGATTTCCAGTTCATTTCCAGCGTGCGGATTCCACGACCCGATAGGTCAAAAACAACATGAGTGTCAGCCCGCTTCCGAAATAGATGAGATCGGCTGTGTCGATCAGGCCTCGGACCAGACGGTCGTAGTGTTCCATGAACGAAAGATAGGACACCACGCGGCCGGCGGGGGTGTCGCCGAGCAACGCGCCCAGCCCCGAGATGAGCCAGAAGGTCAAGAGGGTACCGAACCCGATAAAAGCGGCGACGATCTGGTTTTCGGTCAGCGCCGACGCGAAGAGACCGACGGACAAAAATAAGGCGCCCAACAGGGCCATCCCCAGGTAGCCGGTGAACACTGGGTTCCAATCAAAGTCACTGAAAAGCATGAGGACCGTTGGAACCAGACCGGTCAGGCTCAACAGCCCCAGGTAGATCAGGAGTGCGCTCACAAACTTGCCCGCTACGATTTCATGGATGCCGATGGGTGAAGTGAGCAGGAATTCGAAGGTGCGAAGCTTGCGCTCTTCCGCGAACAGTCGCATGGTTAAGATCGGAAGCACGATCAACAACACGAACCGCATGCTGTAGAACAGGTTCCGAAACACCAAGTCATTGAGATTGACTTGGGCCATGCCTTGGATCTGCATCAGTTGGATGGCCTGCGCCCCTGCGAACACCACATAAATGTAGGAGAGAAATCCGAAGATCAAGAGAAACACCGCACCCACCACGTAGATGATGGGTGAGACGAAATACCCGCGAAGTTCCTTGGCGATCACGGCTTGGACGGGCGTCATGGAGCAGCCTCTCGCACGGACGGTTCTGGTTCAGATACGACGGCGGCTGCCGGCTCCGACGGCTGGGGCATGCCTTCCTCGTGACGGGTGAGGCGGAGAAAGACGTCTTCGAGGGTCATCGAGACGGTCTTGAGTTCCAACAGCCCCCACTCTCGCGAAACAATGAACCGAGCCAGCTCCTCCCTGAGATCATGGCCCAGCGCGCATTCGACGAGGAAATTGCCGGGACCTTGGCCGGGGAAGACATTCAGCACGCCAGGGATGGTTCGCAACCGCTCTTCGCAATCGGGTGGTGGCGCCTTAATGGTGATCGAGATTTTTTCCGATTGTCGGAGCCTCGCCGACAGTTGTTCGGGTGAGTCCTCTGCGACGATACGGCCGCCGTTGATGATCACGACCCGTTGGCACACCGCCGTCGCTTCCGGCAGGATGTGGGTGCTTAAGATGATGGAATGGGATCCGGCCAGATTCTTGATCAGTTCCCGAATCTCGATGATCTGTTTGGGATCGAGGCCGACGGTCGGTTCATCCAAGATCAGCACGGGCGGATCATGGAGCAACGCTTGGGCCAATCCCACCCGTTGCCGATAGCCGCGGGACAAATTGGCGATGAGCCGGTGACGGACAGAGCCCAACTGGAGGCGCTCGACCACACGATTGAGCGCCGAGGTCAGGGACGAACTGGTCAATCCCCGTAGCCGCCCGACGAACGTCAAATATTCCGTGACGGTCAATTCTTGATACACGGGCGGCGTTTCAGGCAAGTAGCCGATGCGGCGCTTCACCTCCATTGGAGCATCGACACAGTCGAAGCCGGCGACCCGGGCGGTTCCTTCCGTCGGGGGCATGAAGCACGTCAAGATCCGCATCGTGGTCGTTTTGCCTGCTCCATTAGGGCCTAGGAATGCCAGGACCTCTCCCTTGGCTACCGAAAAGGTGACGTTCTCAATAGCCGTATGATGGCCGTACCGTTTCGTAATGTTCTGAACGTCGATCATTGATTTGGCATTGATTGGTCGGAGTGACCAAAAACGGAGGATACTGCTTCGCAGTTGTGCGTTCACTCCGGCGCGGAGTGTACACCGGCGGAGTCGATCTTACTCAGTCTTTGAGAGGCAGTCAATATCGGTGGCGAATCTTGCTGGCGGCGTCACGTGTCTGGTCTCTCACAACGGCTATCGTTCCGACGGCTGTTCCAAACTCTTGGGTGAGCTCAAGGCGGGAGCTGGAGTTGACAGTTCCGATCATCCTCTTATAGAAGAGAATCACCTTGCCCTCTGTGGAGTCCCTGCCGAGCAGAGTCGCCGAGTGAAACCGAACAGTTTACCGTTTGTGCTTCTGGGTAAAGGTAACCAGCGGTAGCGAGGGTGAGGAATCAACGAGGGCATCATCGAGGAGTCACGGTCGTTGATGAGTGGGCAAATCCGTCAAGGAGACCAGTCCAGTCTCCTGGAAGAGACAATCAATGGGCCACGACGGTATAGAGGGTGGCTGGATGAGGCCGGACAGGGGCGGCTGTGGCGGGCTGGAACGGTCGGCACGTTCGTGGTGTGGGCATCTCTTGCGATCGGCGCCTGCTCTTGGCTACCGACGGGGGATAGCCAATTGGATGTTGGGATCAAAGAGCGGGGGATGGCGTCTTGGTATGGTGCACCTTTCCACGGCAAGGTGACGGCGAGCGGAGAACGGTTTGATATGGAAGCCTTTACTGCAGCCCATCGTACGTTGCCGATGGGTAGCATGGTGAGAGTCGTGAACTTGCTGAACGGCAAGCATGTCCGGGTTCGTATCACGGACCGGGGACCTTATGTGGCGGGCCGAATTCTAGATCTCTCCTATGCCGCGGCGGTTCGATTGGGGATGGTCGAGACTGGTCTCTCGGTTGTTCAGCTTGAAGTGATCGGGGATCATCGACCAGACTTTGTACTCGATGCCGAGGAACGTCCCTGGCCTGCCCTGTGGCTTCTCTCCTTGTCTGGTGTCGATCAGCCGTTTCGCGTAGCGGAGGGACAACCGGCTTGGCGGAAAAGCCGATCTCCATCAATGGAGGCCGGCTTTATCCTGCAGCAGGACCTGTTTTGGGATCGCCGATGGATCGAGGGGACCGCAGCGTTTCCGGTCACCGTGGCCTATCGGACTGCTGCCACCCTTCCACTGTGATCCACCACCATAGGAGCTGGAGGATCGGATGATCTAATCGGATGATCTATCGGATGATCGGGGGCAAGGTTGACAGCGGGGCAACACTCTTCTAGACTGGCTTTTCTCGCATCGTGTGGAGTGTGGTGCAGGGAGGAAGTGTCATGGCATGAGTGCCATGATCTGAGAGGCAAGGAGTCAACGGATGACGCAGAAGAGATCACTGGAAGCGGAGGAAACCAAGCTCAAAAAGAAAATTGCCGAAAAGCGAGCTGCCGGCATTGGCGAGAACGAGGCGGCGTTCAGGTCGCTTCGGAAACGGCTTAAGCGGGTGCAACGCAAACGACGTGTGCTGGCGTTTCGTCGTAAGAAACAAGCAACTGGTCACAAGGGCGCAGAAGCTGCCGCTACGGCGTGAGTGAAGGAAAGGCGGGCAGGGAACGAAACGGCAGCCAAACGAATGCGACGACGCCACGGACATCATGGAGCCATATCGGACAGAACAACCTGGAGACGCGACCACTTCTGATCGTTCCTCGGTCAAGGATGAGGTGGAGAAGGACGAGTTTGCCTTTGAGGGAGAATCGTCGGCTGAAGAATCCGCCGTGCAGCAACCCCCTGTCGGTGAGAGCCCAGCCGGCATAGAGGAAGTCGAACTCCTCGAAGAAGAGCGGGTAAAGGATGAAATCGATATCCAAATCGATCTGCTCAAGGATCCAGACTGGGTGGTACGTCGTGAGGCGGTTATTACCTTGGGGGAAATGGGGGACGAACGGTGCGTCGAGCCCTTGGCCAAGGCGCTGCGCGACGGTGATTGGCAGGTGCGAGAGGCGGCCGTCGAGGCAATTGCTCAGGTTGGGTCGCCGGCAGTCGAGCTGCTCATCAAATTGCTGCGGGATTGGGACTGCCGTAAGTACGCTATCCAAGCCCTCGGGAAAATCCGCGATGAACGGGTCTTGGATCCGTTGATGCTTCAGCTCCGAAGCGATGAGTTCAAAGATGACGCTATTGGGGCCTTGGTGGAGCTCGGCGAACCGGCCGTGCCGCGGTTGATCGCGGCGCTGCGCGACAAGGATGAAAACGTCCGCAAAAGCGCGGTGCTGGCTCTGGGCCGCATCAAAAGTCAGGAGGCGATCGATCCGCTGATCGAGATGACCAAGGATCCCGATTGGTTCATTCGACTGACCGCTGCGGCCGCGTTGGAGTCGATCGGTGATGAGCGGGGTCGGGAGGCCATCAAACCGCTGCTCAAGGATCCCGATTTAGTCGTTCGCATGAGAGTGGAGCGCATTCTCGCCAAGTGGAAGAAACAGCCCGTTTCTTCGCCGGGCACGGCGTGAGGAGACGGGACGTCCCCCTATGTTTTATTCAGCAGGGTGTCCAGAGTTCGCTGCCAGTCATCAAATTTTTTCGTCAGCACAGGTCTTCCTTTCGCCAGTTCGAGGCGTGCCTCCCGCAGCGAGATAGCAAGATCACGAAGAGTATCAGCTTCAACGGGATGGAGGGTGGCGTGTGCCGATTGTTCCACCGCTTTGATCGCTTCCGCTAGTTTCTTGGCCGCCTCTCCGTAATTGCGGTCCAACATGTCAGTGTGAGCGTCGGCCAACTGCGATTGAGCCTCAACCAATCCCTGACGGCGGCGAATGTCTCGTTCAATGGTTTTCGCGGTCTCTGCAGCGCCTTGCGATAGATTTTTGACCGATTGGCTGATTGCTCCGACCAGCTCTTCGGAAGCGGCCAACCGCTTGGAGAGGTCCAAGACGGTTTTTTCAAGACTTCCAACGGGCCGTTGGCCTACGTAATAGCCTGCGGCAAAGGAGGCGGAGAGCAGCAGCAGCAGAAGCAGGAATTTGAACATATGCCGGGTAGTCCCTATGGCGATCCGGATGATGGTCTCCGGGCCGATGGCCGCTCCAATAACCATAGAATGCTGGTCGCGGCGGCAATGCGGACCGTGGCATCACTATCCCGGAGGGTTTTAAGAAGCAGCGGGAGCGCCTGGTCGGAACTGTTTCCCAGCGCCTTGGCGGCCATGAGTCGTGGATAGGGCTGTTGGTCCTGGAGCAAGGTTTCAAGCGCTGCACGAGCTTGGGGGGGAGCGTTTGAGAGGAGACCAAGCGCCTGGGCTGCAGCGCCTCGTGCGGAAGGATCGGCATGTCGAGCCAATGCAATGGCAAGGGGTACGGCCGAGAAGTCTCCCAGGCGAAGGAGACCTTCTACCGCGCCGGCACGTACTTGCCAATTGGCATCCCGTGCCAGCGCTTGAAGCACGGGCCGATTGTCCGGTACGCCCAATTTCCCCAAACTGGCGGCAGCAATCCCACGAACCATGGCGGTTTCATCTCCGATGGCATGGAGCAGGGCGCCGGTTCCTTCCGGAGAGCCGAATTCCCCCAACGCCCCCGCCGCGAAGGCCCGGACCGATGGAAGGGGATCATACACGGCTCGACTGAGAATCGCCAGGCTGGCAGGATGCTTCAGGCGCCCGAGCATGCCGATTGCTGCCATACGAAGGTCGGGATCGGGCAAGGTGGCTGCGCTCATGATAGCGTTGAGTTTGTCGGTTCGTCCCATGCGATAGAGGGCGGCGTCAGCGAAGACCGATTCGGGACCATCTTCCTTCCTGCTGATTTCGAGCAGGTGCGGCACCATGTCCTGGGCCTTGGCTTCACCGAGCGCGTTGATGACGGCAATGCGCACCGTGGGGGCTGGATCGCCCAGTGCCCTCCGGAGAGCGCCGGAGTGCTTGGCCAACCCGGCTTTTCCCATCGCCTCGATCGCCCGTGCACGGACAGGGATCGCTGAGTCCAGCAGACCATCCTCCAGGATCGGGGCGGTCTCAGGAAGACCTAGTTCAGCCAGGGCTGTATAAGCGGCGATACGCACCGGTTCTTTGGGATCACGGACATGACCGGTGATGACGGCCAAGGCCAGGGGACGGAGGAGAGCGGGATCGTCGGGTTGGCCGGGCTGAACCAATCGCGTGTAAATCGACAGGGCTTCGTTGGGGCGACCGAGGCGGACATAGCTCATGAAGGCTAAGCGTAAGAACTCTGTCGAGAAGGCTGTTCCTGCAGGTTGAGTTTGGTAGAGAGCCGTCACTGCCGGGTAGTCGCCCAGCTTGAAGAGTTCTCGGGCTGTTGATTCAAGAGAAGAAGCGGTCGCGACGGCGTGAGCGCCAATGACGGATCCCAGCAGAACGGTCACCACGAGGTGCGTAGCGGAAAAAAACGGAACAGCGTGTGGTGCCGACGGGTTCCCCTTTCCGCCACCAGCGTTCACCATGCCGAAGGCATGCGCAGCGTGGCCGGGACATACATCATGCTGATGTAGTCTTTGACCATGCGGGTTGTGCAAAACTGGGGTGGGATGCTTCGGATACATTCTTTGACCATCTGGATCCAGCCGCGAGGGATACCGTCGCGATCGCGCTGGTAAAAAAGCGGAATAACCTCCTGTTCCAGAATGCGATACAGCTGATCGGCGTCATGCCGGTCTTGAGTCACCGTACTTTCCTGTTCTGACAACGGTTGAATAGCCCAGCCGTTGGCGCCGTTGTACCCCTCAGCCCACCAGCCATCGAGGACACTTAAGTTCAGCACTCCGTTCAGAGCGGCTTTCATGCCGCTGGTGCCGCTGGCTTCGAGGGGAAAACGTGGGGTGTTCAGCCAGACATCCACTCCTTGGACCAGAAATTTTGCCATATGCATGTCATAGTCTTCTAGGAACGCAATCTGACCGCCCAATTTGTGGTCGTGGCAGTAGGACAGGACCTCGTGGATGAAGTACCGTCCCGGTTCATCGGCCGGATGGGCTTTCCCTGCAAAGACTAATTGTACCGGCCGCCATCGATCTTGCAGCAGGCCCTTCAGCCGATCGAGGTCCCGGAAAATCAGGGTCGCTCGTTTGTAGGTCGCGAACCGCCTGGCGAAGCCGATCGTCAGCGCCTCGGGGTCTAATAAGGTGCCTCGCGTCAGGACCTGTAAGGGCTCCAATCTGCCTTGGATCCAGCCGGCCCTCGCCCGTTCGCGGATGAAACTCATGAGCTTGCGTTTCATGGTTTGGCGAATGGCCCACAGTTCGTGGTCTGGGACATCCATAATACGCTGCCACATGGCTGGATCGTCACAGTGCGTGGTCCAGGTCGGGCTCAGGGATTTGCTGTACAGCCGGTGCATTTCCGGGGCGATCCACGTGGAGGCATGGATGCCGTTGGTGATGCTGCGAATGGGGACGTGCTCGGTCGGTAAGCCTGGCCAGAGGTGATGCCACATCTCGCGCGTGACTCGTCCATGCTCGCGACTGACACCGTTCACATGGGCTGAGAGGCGCATGGCTAGTGCGGTCATGTTGAATCCCCGTCCCTTGGAATCTGGTGCGTCGCCCAGCCGCAGAAATTCTTCGCGAGAGAGTCCCAGCTGTTCCCAATAACCGGAAAAATAACGATCCATGAGTTCATGGGGAAACACATCGTGGCCAGCCGGAACCGGCGTATGGGTTGTGAAAACAGTGCGCTGACGCACCATCTCGCTCGCTTCTGCGTGCGAGAGGCCGTTCTGCACGAACTCGCGTAGCAATTCCAACATGAGGAAGGCCGAATGGCCTTCGTTGGCATGCCAGACTGATGGCGCCAGTCCCAGGGCGCGAAGCATCCGGACGCCGCCGATGCCAAGGAGAATCTCCTGGCACAGTCGGATTTCTTGGTCTCCGCCGTACAGCCTGGCCGATAAGGCGCGGTTTTCCGGCGTATTGTCCGGGACATCCGTATCAATAAGAAATAGCGGCACACGTCCCACTACAATTTTCCAGACAATGGCCGTCACACGGCGTCCTCCCATCTCGACGGTAAAGTGGCATTGCTCGCCGGAGGGCGTGCAAGCGGGATGGATCGGCGATTCCTCTCGATCAAACGGCGCATAGGTGGCTTCCTGCCATCCCTCCGGCGTGAGGCGCTGGCGGAAGTATCCCTGTGGGTACATGAATCCGACGCCGACGAGCGGCACGCCGAGGTCGCTTGCTTCCTTGCAATGGTCACCGGCCAAAATGCCCAGGCCGCCACTGTAGATAGGGACGGAGGTGTGCAGTCCAAATTCGGCAGAGAAATAGGCAATGGTCGTGTTCGTCAGGTCGGGATGATGAATGCTGCACCAGCTGGTTTTGCTGGCCAGATAGTCGTCAAAAAGGCGGATGACTGCTGAGTAGCGACGGAGAAAGGAAGGGTCTTCGGCCAGCTGAATCAACCGATCCGGGTTAACTTCGGCCAGGAGTTTGACGGGATTGTGATGGGTGTGCAGCCAAAGCGTGGGGTCGATCGTTTCAAACAATTGGCGCGCTTCCAATGTCCAACTCCACCAGAGGTTCTGCGCCAGCTCATGCAAGCGGCTAAGGCTGGCAGGGAGGCGGACGGCAAAACTCTTGGTTGAAAGTGACGTCTCCACACTCGCTCCTTTTTTTTTGAATTGCGATTGACAGATTGGCAGTTAGGTTATGGGCGGCGCAGCCGAGGCCGACTGAGAAGAGACTCCTTTAGGCATGGCCTGCTCGCTCTGTCGACGCCCATTGTTCTGAGCATGCCATGGCAGCGTACCGTTCGCCAATGATTTTCGCAACTCGGTTCAGCAGTGAAGTGAGTTGCCTAAGTTCGTCGGGCGTAAGGTCTTCGCGGAAGCGAGGATGCAACCCCCAGCGGGTTTCGATCATGTCGCCGGAAATACTGGCGGCCATGCTGATCAGTTTGATTGTCCCGCCGGTAGGACGTTGTTGACCCGCCTGATTGAGACGAGGTGATTGATCAGTCTGATCGGGGTGTTGAGCAGGCGGTGCGTCAGCCTCGGTGGAGGTTTGCTCTCCAGATGGGGATGGGGAGTGACCGCGGAGAATCGCCTCCATCGCCGGGACAACCGCACCGGCACACAGGGCGGCCGCGGAGCTGAGCCGAGCGTGCCCCACTGCACCAAAGATCCTGGCGATCCTCTCGCCGAAGTCCCGAAACATGTCGCTCTTGGTTGTGGATTCTTCGGTAATGAGGAAGGCATACGGCTCGTACGTTCGGCGGCTTTCGGCCACGGTTGTGCCAATCGTTACTGTGAGCTCCATCGGATCGAACTGGCTGCCGAACGCCGGCGCCAGCACATCTTTGAGCCGAGCGGTGACGGCATCCTCAAGCCCGTTCATGAAGTCCATCTGATCCTTGAGCGGGATATGGAGCGCTACGAGTCGATCAGCCAGATTGAACATGATCTTAAGAAACTCCAGGTACAGATTCCACTCGCTCTGCCGTTTGAGCGACAACGCCTGTTCCGGTGCGGTTTGTTTCATGACCGTCACCGACTCACCGGCGACGGCCAACATGAGGTCGGCCAGTTGGCGAAGGCGATCTTGATAGCGACTCTCGACGGCGGTCATAACATTTTTATTTTTTCCCACAGTGCACAGTGATGGACTGATTATATCCTATATCGGAGGCTGATGGGGGACGCAAAGTAAGCGGAATGCGAAAGCGCGAAGAGAAGAATAGAGCTCCATTCCACGATGAGAGACCCCTGGGAGATGCTAGATTCGAGGCGCTCACCGAGCAGCCGAGGTGAGTTGCGAGGAATGCTTGGCCAATTGCGGTGAGATGGCTGACCAGCTTGTCATAAGGAAAAGGAATCAAACCGAGTAGCAGGCCATTTGAACGGCTCTCGATCGCCCTCTATAGCCTGTATAACCTCTATAGCCTGTATAAAAGGATGAAAGACTGTGCTATATCACGGGGCACCGGTGGTGTGCCTCTGAACCACGTCGAGTGGTCCACAGTGTCCAATGGAACGACCAGTCAAGACCTACGTATTGAAACGATCGACCGACCAGGCGCCGCGTCGTCTGATGATCGACTATGCGGCGGCGCTCAATCCGCAGCAACTGGCGGCCGTGACGGCAGGAGACGGCCCTGCCTTGGTGATTGCCGGTGCCGGAAGTGGCAAGACACGGACGTTGGTCTATCGCGTCGCCTATTTGATCGATTCCGGTGTCGATCCCTCCAATATTCTTTTGCTCACCTTCACCCGCAAGTCGGCGCAGGAGATGTTGGAACGAGCGGCTGAGTTGATTGGAGCCAGCACGCAGCGGGTGTGTGGTGGAACGTTCCACTCCGTGGCCAATGTTCTCCTGCGGCGGTATGGTCGCTCGATTGGCGTGGAGCCGGCGTTTACGATTCTTGATCGAGGTGACGCAGAGGACTTGATCGGTCTGTGCCGTACACAGTTGGGTTTCAACGAAAAGACCACTCGGTTCCCCCGCAAGGGAACGATCATGGAACTGTTCAGCAAGAGCGAAAACACGCTTCGAAGCTTGGAAGACGTCTTGCTGGAAGAATTTCCTCACTTTGCCGACCATCTCAAAGAGTTGACCAAGTTGCATCATGCCTATCGTGTGGCCAAGCGGCAGAAACAATTGCTCGACTATGACGATCTGTTGGTGATGCTGCGACAGTTGCTGGCGACCGATGAAGCAGCGCGGACGGCAATTTCGCGCCAGTATCGATATATTCTGGTTGATGAATACCAAGACACCAACCGCCTGCAGGCGGAGGTGGTTCGCCGCTTGGCCGCCACGCACGATAACGTCATGGTGGTGGGCGACGATTCCCAGTCAATCTATGCGTTCCGGGGGGCGACCTTCAGAAACATCATGGAGTTCCCGGAGCTGTTTCCAGGCACGACGGTGTACAAGCTGGAAGAGAATTATCGTAGTACGCAACCGATTCTCAACCTGGCCAACACGATCATCGAGGAAGCGGCGGAAAAGTACACCAAGCGCTTGTTTACCAGGAAAGTCGATGGTCCGTTGCCGGTTTTGGTGGAGGCGGCCGGCGAAAACGCTCAGTCGCGGTTTGTCGTGCAAAAGATTTTGGAACTGCGGGAAGAAGGAGTGTCGTTGAGCGAGATGGCGGTACTGTTTCGGTCGAGTTTTCATTCGTTTGACCTGGAAATCGAACTCTCTCGCGCTGGGCTGCCATTCATCAAGCGTGGCGGCGTCAAGTTCATCGAAACAGCTCACGTCAAGGATGTGCTCGCGCATGTGCGGGTGGTTGCCAATCCGCTCGATCAGGTCAGTTGGCATCGGGTGCTGATGTTGGTGGATGGGGTGGGACCCAGAAAGATCCAGGATCTGCTGGCGCTGATTGCAGAGGCTGATCGACCCTCCGAAGCGTTGCGGGCCGGAGGCGGTCGTGCCGGACGCGCGCTCAAGTCGCTCGCGGACATGCTCGATGGATTAGCCGCTGCCGGACGAACATCGCCGGCGGCATGCATCGCCCAAGTGTACGAGTATTACCTGCCTATTCTGAAGGATCAGTACGACGACTATCCAAAACGCATGAGGGATCTCGATCATCTCCATACGATTGCTGAGAACTATGCTGAACTCGACGAGTTCTTGGCCGATCTGGCCTTGGAACCACCGGATAGCAGCATCGTGGATGTTGAAGCAACGGAACATGACGATGAACGGCTGGTGCTCTCAACGATTCATTCGGCCAAGGGGTTGGAGTGGGAGGCGGTCTTTGTGATTTGGGTGGTGGATGGCCGGTTCCCTTCCGCGTATTCGGTTTTCACGGATGAAGATTTGGAAGAGGAACGTCGATTGTTTTATGTGGCTGTGACCAGGGCCCGGCGGCATTTGTTTCTGACTTATCCGATCAATGTGTATGACAAGACCAGTGGGATGGTGCTCTCGAAGCCCTCTCGTTTCCTGCACTCGGTTCCAACCGACTTGCTAGAAGTGCTTGCCGTGGTCGAGGAAGGAGGGCATGGGAGGGGCTGAGAACTCCGCGGGGTTGCGATTGAGCGCGCAGGTTTGAGCACATAGCACGTAATGAGCCATCATGAAGAAGCGTTGTTGCCACCGTGATGCAACCTGGAAGTCGTCGGCTCTTGGGGGATGTCTCGTGTCTGGCTTCCTCTGGCTGATGGGTGGTGTGTGGTTCACGTTGGGATGGGGGGGAGAGGCAATCGGTTCTCTGACAGAAGCTGGCTCCGCCGCCCATGACGGCCGATCAGTGTCGGCTACTGTGTGGAGCCGATTGATAGCCGAGGCGGACCGGCTGCGCCTTCCCACGACGTTCCTCAAACAGATGCCCGAGGGTTTTGTTCGCTTTGCGTTCGAGGATCTCCGAACCTATGCGGCCGAATACCATCCCGGTGATCATCGTATGGTCCTCAATCGCTCCTTGTCCTTCAACGGAGCTGGTGCCGTGCTGAAACCGCTACGGACCATGACTTCCCAAGAGCTGCAAGTGCTCTATCATGAACTGTTTCACGCCTACATGGACTATCTCACCACTCTTGAGGAGCAGGGAAAGGGAACAGTGCCAGAGTTGTTGCAATTTGCACGGCGGCAACAACGGTGTCGATATGGACAAGTCGCGATTGCCCCCTTGGTGCAACGGCCGCACGACACGGAAGTCCGGTACTTGACGGAATCGGAATCCTGGGAGGCGCTGAATGAAACGTGGGCAATCTTTGTCGGGTGGATGATCTGGAATCACCGTGAGATCCATACCAAACATGGCACCTCAAGGGAACACCACGATGTGCAATGGGCGGAGCGTTTGAAGACGGCGTTCTCTCACGGAGAGTTTCGGGGGTACTATGTGCCTCTGGACGTCGAAGAACAACGGATCGCACCCAAGAGATTTCTTGGCCAATCATCGCAGTTGACATGGGGGGAAGCCGAGGTGTTGCTTCTGCAAGTCATTGGTTTTCCAGAGAAAATGGTAATGAAACTCAAAAGGATGTCTGGTCTGTCGAACGTTAGCGAAAGGGTGGTCTCTTGTTAAGAGGGTAGAAGGAAAAAATGAGGCCGGGGTTCTTCGTCTCTTGACATGCCAGTGTTTCATCAATAGAATCCAGCATTTCCTAGTCACCCCATCCGCTGCATCTTGCTTCAATCTTGTCCCTACGGATTGAAGGGAACTATGCGGAGGGGTTTGCTTTGGTGTGACGCTCAAGCAATCCAAGTCCCCTTATCTGGAGTGAGAAGCAAGGGAAATGAAATCAGGACGATGATTGCCAGAGATGACGTGATGCGGGCAGGTACCCAAGTGGCCAAAGGGGGCAGACTGTAAATCTGCTGGCGTATGTCTTCCAAGGTTCGAATCCTTGCCTGCCCACCATCCAAGTTTGTGGTTACTTGAAGGCGCCGCTGCTCGGGAGAAGAGGGGAAGGGAGAGCTCATATTGTTGGCACATTGAATACGGGTAGATAAAAAGGCGAGGAGCGGGCGTAGCTCAGTGGTAGAGTCCCAGCCTTCCAAGCTGGTTGTCGTGGGTTCAAATCCCATCGCCCGCTCCAATCAAAGAGGTAAGGCCCCATCCTCTTTTTTATTCCAGAGAGAGGGAGAGAGAACGCTAGCACGTGTGATGGAACATTGTCCCTTGAATCATCTTGTGAGGGAAGAGGAGAGGTAGGAGGATGGGGCCGGGATGTGGAGTGTGAGAGAGCATGAGAATGGACAGAGCATGAGAATGGACAAGGATCGCGAAGGAAGGTGTCCGTGTCTTGCTGGTGAGGTCGTAAGCGGCGAATGGCGGTAGACAGCGCCCACGTAGCTCAGTCGGTAGAGCACGTCCTTGGTAAGGACGAGGTCACGCGTTCGATCCGCGTCGTGGGCTCCATCTGATGTGGCAGGGTATGGAGTCAAGGGTCCTGTCAGGAATTCAAAGCAATTGGTCTCACGGCTCATGCAAGGGAGAGACGGCATTCATTTGATGGTAATGAAGGGGTACGGCGCGGCATGAAGCCATGTAAAACGGCGATGCTTGTGCTGTCAGGTTCAGGCAAAAAGGATGGTGCGGTAAACGGTACCCTTGAGGTCAGGCGCAAGCTGGAACCGGGCAACGGATAACCGGATAAAAGGAGCGAGGATATGGCGAAGGCGAAGTTTGAGCGGAAGAAGCCGCATGTGAACATTGGGACGATTGGGCATGTGGATCATGGGAAGACGACGTTGACGGCGGCGTTGACGAAGGTGTGTGCGGATCGGGGGTTGGCGCGGTTTGTCAGTTACGATGAGGTGGCGAAGGCGAGCGAGAGTCAGGGGCGGCGGGATGCGACGAAGATTTTGACGATTGCGATCAGTCATGTGGAGTACGAGACGGAGCAGCGGCATTATGCGCATGTGGACTGTCCGGGGCATGCGGATTATG
>JANDJC010000043.1 GCA_024331045.1 Nitrospira sp. | reverse complement strand
ACGGATCATAGGTGCCTAGAATCTCAATAAATTTCCCATCCCGTGCCCTTCGAGAATCGGCCGCCACTAGCCGATAAAAGGGCCGCTTATGCCTTCCTGCCCGAGCAAGTCGTAGATGAACAGCCACGGACTCCTCCTTCCCATCAAGAATCTGAACCGGATCACCATGAATTTGAACCGCCCACTTATCCTCCCGTCTTTCTAGCGCTTCGTTGTCCCAACTCTCGCTTTGGTTAACACAACGGTGCTGGCCAGCGTCTGGTTCGCCGCCGCGATATTCTCGAACGTTTCCGCCTCTAGGATGCTGAACGTTCTGCTTACCTGGAACGCAGAAGCTGGGCCAGATGTCTCCGCGCGCCAGCACCAGCCATGGCCTTGGCCAATTTTTTCGCCGATAAAAACTGCTTGAGGAGCCGATTGACTTCCTGCACAGTGGTACCACTCCCCTTGGCGATTCGTTTTTTCCTGCTTCCGTTGATGATCGTATGGTCACGCCGCTCGCTGACGGTCATGGAATCAATAATCGCCAGCACTCGCTTGATTTCTCGTTCCGGCTGGTCGCCGTGGATCATGGTTTTGAGCTTCTGCCCGCCGGGCAACAGACCAAGGATCTGATCGAGTGACCCCAGACGGCTCATCTGCCCCAATTGGGCACGGAAATCTTCCAAGGTGAAGACATTGTTCGCCAGTCGTTGCTGTGCCTCCAGCGCCTGTTGGTGTGAGAGCGTCTCCTGTGCCTTTTCAATCAAGGACAACACATCTCCCATGCCCAGGATTCGTGAGGCCATGCGATCAGGATAAAATGCCTCCAAAGCATCCAGCTTTTCGCCTACCCCGATAAACTTGATGGGTTTGCCGGTCACGGCGCGAATGGACAACACCGCCCCCCCGCGCGCGTCGCCCTCGACTTTGGTCAAGATCACGCCGGTCAGGCCCAGCCGTTGGTCGAACTGGCTCGCCATCGTCACCGCATCCTGACCGGTCATCGCGTCGGCAACCAACAAAACTTCATCAGGAGCCACTTCTTCCTTCACTGCAACGAGCTCCCTCATCAGTTCGTCGTCAATGTGCAGACGCCCCCCTGTATCTAACAGCACCACGTCATAGCCTTGCGTTCGGGCCCGTTCGACACCAGCCTGACATATTCCCACCACATCCGCTTGGGAGACCGACCGCACATCACGATCGCGATCACTACGATGAACCTCAACCCCGAGATCACGTCCCAGCGAGCTCAATTGTTCTGCTGCTGCGGGCCGTCGAGGGTCGGCAGCCACCATCAAGACACGCTTTCCTTGATTTTTATACAAACGGGCCAACTTGCCGCAGGTCGTCGTCTTGCCGGCTCCCTGCAGCCCTACCAGCATGATGACGGTGGGAGGCGTTGAGCTGAGTGCAATCCCTGAACGTTCTCGCCCCATCATGGCGGTCAGCTCATCCATGACGATTTTCACAACCTGATGACCGGGCGTCAGGCTTTGCAAGACCTCTTGCCCCACGGCCTTCTGGCGCACCCGCTCGATGAAATCCTTGACAATTTTGAAATTCACATCGGCTTCCAGAAGCGCTAGCCGAACCTCCTTCAGCGCCTCGCCAATGTTCTGTTCCGTGAGCACACCCTGCCCCCGGAGTTTTTTCAACACTGCCTCAAACTTGTCGCTCAATGTTGCGAACATAGCGCACAAAGAAAGAGGCCATCGAAGCCCTGGAGGAGAGACTTCCGATCGCCTCGAAAAAATTTAAGAAAACGGTGGGAGGCAGTCTATAGGACCCTCCCTCGCAAGTCAAGGCTCCACCACCTCGACCCAAGTTGCCGGATTTATTGACTTGTCGGACACCTTCCGATAAGGTGCCCGATAACCCGCTGGCTCGTGCCTCATGTCACAAAGGCGGAACGCTCGTGCGAAAGTCACCGTGGGTGTTGTTTATCTTCATTTTGATCGGAGGGCTGCTGGGAGGCATCCTGGGGGAAATCCTCCACGTGATGGCTCCGCAGGGGATGATTCAGAGCATCTTCGCGACCCACTTCACACCCGGCATCAATCCTCCTGTCACCCTCGATTTGATCCTGCTGAAACTCACAGTCGGAGTCGGAGTCAAGATCAACATCATCAGCATCCTGGGCATGTTCATTGGGATCTATCTGTATAAGCACATCTAGCCGATGAGGTTTAGCCGACTAGGCCTTGACCCCTAATCCTTTCAGTCGCAGCGCC
Source organism: Nitrospira sp. (assembly GCA_024331045.1). Lineage (GTDB taxonomy): Bacteria > Nitrospirota > Nitrospiria > Nitrospirales > Nitrospiraceae > Nitrospira_D. Next base: position 20,289 of record JANDJC010000043.1, on the reverse strand, counting down.
CGAAGGCGGTCTCGCAATTCAGCAGCCCGTTCAAAGGCCAACTCCCGTGCGGCGGCTTTCATTTCCTCCTCCAGCTTCTTAATGATCTGCTCAAGCTGCTCCTCCGTTCCGTACGACTCCTCCGCTTCCGCCACTGCTTCTAGTTGCACATAATCCAAGTCGGCCATAGCGTATTCAAGGGTGGGAACTTCTTTCTTGACACTCACCGGCGTAATGCCGTGTTGCCGGTTATACTCCGCCTGTATTTTTCGCCGCCGTTCCGTTTCTTCAATCGCCAGGCGCATCGATTCGGTGATCGTGTCTCCATAAAAAATCACCCTTCCCTCAACGTTGCGTGCCGCCCGCCCGGCCGTTTGAATCAGCGACCGATAGGAACGGAGATACCCTTCCTTGTCCGCGTCGAGAATGGCCACGAGACTCACCTCTGGCAGATCCAATCCTTCGCGCAGGAGATTGATTCCGACCAGCACGTCAAAACGGCCGAGACGAAGATCCCGCACGATTTCAGCTCGTTCCAGAGTTTTGATGTCGGAGTGGAGATACCGCACTTTGACGCCCAGATCATGGTAATACTCCGTCAGATCTTCGGCCATCCGCTTGGTCAAGGTCGTGACCAGCACGCGCCCCCCCTTGGCGACCTCCGCTCGCACCTCACCCAGCAGGTGATCCACCTGACCTTTGGCTGGCACCACGGTAATCGCCGGATCCATCAGCCCCGTCGGCCTGATGATCTGCTCCACGATCTCGCCCTTCGCCTGTTCCAATTCATAAGGACCAGGTGTGGCCGACACATAAACCACTTGGTTGAGGCATCGTTCGAACTCTGAAAATTTGAGCGGCCGGTTATCAACCGCCGAGGGAAGGCGGAACCCATATTCTACCAGCGTCCGCTTACGCGAATAGTCCCCCTCATACATGCCTCCCACCTGAGGAATCGTCGCGTGCGATTCGTCGACGATCAAGAGAAAGTCTTTGGGGAAATAGTCGAGTAACGTGGGCGGAGGCTCGCCAGGCGCTCGCCCGCTCAAATGGCGAGAATAGTTCTCGATCCCATGACAATAGCCAAGGGCTCGAATCATTTCGAGATCGAATCGCGTGCGCTGCTCAAGACGTTGCGCCTCGAGGAGACGACCGGCTTTTCGAAAATAGGCCAACCGTTCTTCTAATTCTTCTTCGATCCCTGCCAAGGCCCGTTCATACCGATCAGGGGCGATGAGATAGTGTGTGTTGGGATAAATCGCGATCTTGGGCAGTCGTCCCAACGACCTTCCTGTCAGCGGATCAATTTCATGGATGGCATCGACCGTATCACCAAACAATTCGATTCGAACCGACTTGGCCTCAGATGAGGCAGGAAACACCTCGATGACATCTCCCCGGGCACGAAAGGTCCCACGATGAAAATCGACATCGTTGCGTTCGTATTGGATCTCCACCAGCTTTTGGAGAATCTTTTCCCGCCGGATTTCATCGCCTTCTTCCAGATAAAGCAGCATGTCGTGATACACCTCCGGCGATCCTAGCCCGTAGATGCACGACACCGATGACACGATCAGCACATCGTTTCGCTGGAGCAGGGCCGTGGTCGCGGCATGCCGCATTTGATCGATCGCGTCGTTGATCGAAGCGTCCTTGGCAATATAGGTATCGGTCTGGGGAATGTAGGCCTCGGGCTGGTAATAATCATAGTAACTCACGAAATACTCGACCGCGTTATGGGGAAAGAATTGCTTGAACTCTTGATATAATTGCGCGGCGAGTGTCTTGTTGTGGACCAGCACGAGCGTGGGTTTTTGGACCTGCTCGATCAGATTGGCCATCGTAAACGTCTTGCCGGATCCTGTCACACCCAACAAGACCTGGTGACGCTTTCCCGCTTTGATACCAGCCACCAGCTTGGCAATGGCTTCCGGCTGATGGCCACAGGGTTTAAACGGCGCTTCAAGTTTGAAGGGTGGCATCCAGCTTGTTGTCCTTTGCTCGGTTGCGATCGGTCAACCTAACTTACCCATCTTACCCATTCTCCTTACCCATTCTCATGGGTCTCTAAGGAGCATTCCCATCAAACAAAAAAGGGGAGCCAGACCACCGGCTCCCCTTCATTCTTGTTCTAACGCTAGAAGATCCCGAAACTGGTCAGTTCCGCCCTCCGCTCCCGGCACCCCCGCGGCCTCCTCCACCTTGACGAGGCTCCTGAGGACGGGCTTCATTCACCGTCAAGGTTCTCCCTCCAAACTGCGTCCCATTTAAGGCCGCAATCGCAGCCTGCGCTTCAGCTTCCGATGACATCTCGACAAATCCAAATCCTCTGGATTGCCCAGTGAACTTGTCCGTAATGATTCTAGCCGATGCCACTGTCCCATGAGCAGAAAAGAGTTCGCTCAATTGTTGTTCGGTTGTCGCATACGGCAATCCGCCCACATAGATCTTCGCACCCATCAGACCCTCCTTTGACACAGTGGTGTTGTTTTGGGCTTGAGAAGGAAACGAGGAAAGAAACGGGCCGAAGATGTCACGACACCGCGTCGGCTTAACTCTGGCTTCCGATCAGATTCCCAGGCTGGACCAAAACAACACCCAATCAGGCCTTGTCGCTCTCCGCGCTCAGCTACTAGGCCTCTTGCAGCCAAGCAACGCTATACTACCCCACCTGGGGAAGCAAAGGCAAGGTACACTTCCACTCCTCCACACGAGAGCCCTGGCGTAGCTGAGAATCTTCGCCCACGCTCTCAGCACCTCGTCGCTTCGTTGATAGGAAGCCTATTGTTTTACTAATAGGCTGGCGGTGGCGACAATGGACGGTGTGAAAAGAGCGGCACCGCATGAAAGGTATCGAAAGACAGCGATGTATTACCCCCTGCCAAAAGTCCTACTTCCCCAAGCCCTAGCGTCTGATCTTCTATCGACAGCACCAGAACCCCGTCAACGAACATCTCAATGAAATCCTTGCTGATGATCGTATTTCGTTGTACTCGCAAAGAGTGCCACTCAACCTGTTTCAAAGTGACCGGCGTCTGAGCCAACACCTGTTCGTTTCCGTCCACCATCCGACTTACTTGTGCCGTGGATTTCTTCAGGTCCACCGTCGCCGCGTAAAAATTCGCGGGATTTTGAGCTCCCAAAACCACTCCTCCGACCCCTTCGCTTCCACGAAAACGAACAGACAGGTCAGGGTATTCGTACCGTAACCCCTGAGCCATCAACAATTGATAACAGGGTTTGTCCGCACACCGAACCACGACAGTGACAATATGGGGGGGCGAAGGTGCATCCGCCGCAGGTTGCACCAGCCATCGCACAGGCGCCACACTGCCAGTAGCCATGGCCACGAATCCGGCTGGAGACCCATCCGGCTGATCGCCATCAAACGCCCAGCGCTGAAAGAGTCCGCCCTTGGCTTGCTGTTTGAGAAAGAGTTCTTTTTCCTCCTGCGTTTCCCACTGAACGGCACCGGTCCCCCCGCCAGAGACCACAATGCTCAATCCAGCCACGAGACAAAACCACCGGGCTTTCCTGCTTACCATGGCTCCTCTCTTCATCTTTCCTGTGGAAACATTTCCCTGGCTGTTTACCCTTCTCCTGAGAAGGATTTTTCTTAAGGAGCCGAGGAACGATTTGAACTGCTCCCCTCCCTTGGCTGACCACCGTTTTTAAGCCGGAGGATCTCCTGCTGCAGCCGATCTCGCTCGGCAAGGATCTTTTTTCGCCGCCGCCATCGATCCCATGTCCACCACCGCAGTTTTTCGCCAAACGTCACCGTCGGCGGAGGGACGCTGCCTCCTGGGGCCTCTTGAAAGGAATACCCCTGATGGCTCTCTCGCTGCTCATAAAACCGTTTGTACAGATGGTCATATAAGCCGTCTCCTGATCCTCCCGATGCCACTCCTTCGTCTCCCTCCTCTTCTCCCTCTTATCCATCACCCCACATACGCTGTCAGTGTCTTGGTCGGCCAAAACTCATACAACCTTTGCAGGACTTCACTTCTTGTGCTCTTGCTTCCCTCATCTCAACATTACCGAGATCGCTTATGGTCGATTCATAGTACCCTGCCCTTGAAAAGTGCCGCAATGGGCCACGAGACCTATGCTATAGTCCTGATTCCTTATGGCGTGACTCCTGTTGCCATTGACGGCGGTAAGCATCATGAACACCTTGACATCATCGCTCGGTCTCTGCGCCGTCCTGTCTCTTGCCGGATGCCTGGGAAGCCCCGTCATACCCAACACGCCTTCTACTCCTGATGAGGATAATTGGCTTGATCTGGCCCTGACCCACGTCTCGGACATACGGATGATGGACGATATTAGAGAGCTGAGCGGCCCCCGTTTCAGCGGGCGACAGACCGGCACCGACGACGACCGATCCTCGGCGACCTTTGTCGCCGACCGACTGGCCAAGCTGCTGAACCAATCTCAGGAAAGATGTCCCACTTCCCCTGTGCAAGCCAGTCCAACTCAGTCTCGTGACCACCAATGGACACAGACCGCTCCCGTCACCGTCCGCCGCCTCGGCGACAATCCGCTCCTGTACTTGAGCGGCCGTTCCGAATCCCGATCCCTTCGGATCGGATCGGAATTCCTTCCCATTTTGGATTCCCCGTCTGCCGATCTCACCGCTCCGATCGTCTTTGTTGGATACGGCATCTCGGATCAGGCTGGCGGCTATGACGACTACACGAATGTCGACGTGCGCAATGCAGTCGTGTTGTTTCTTCGCGGCAAACCCGAGACCTACTCCGGCTCTGTCACTCCGGCCGATAAAGAACGAATCGCTCGTGAAAAGGGGGCGCTGGCCTACCTGACGGCGACGCCCCCCCTGTTGAGTCCCTATGAACGTCGTCGTGGCACCGGCAACGCCCCGACTGCCTTCTACAGTGGCGCCGATTCGGATCATCAACTGCCTGGCGCGTGGATCAGCACTGCTATCGCGGACGCGATTATCCGCAACAGCACCGACGGAGCCAAAGATTTAGCAGACCTTCAGAAGGCTCTCTCAACCGGTACCGCTCGTTCTTTCTCTACCGGAATAACAGCACAGCTTCGCTGGACGACGGTTTCCGAAAAGGGCACGCTTCATAATGTGATCGCGCGGCTGCCCGGTTGTTCGGTACATGCCGATGAAACCGTCATCATCGGTGCCCATCGAGACCACTTCGGCCGGCAGGGCGGAGTACTCTTCGCCGGAGCCGACGACAACGCCTCCGGAACTGCGGTTATGCTGGAGGTGGCTAGAATCCTTGCATCGGCTCCCATACCCCCCAAACGGTCGATCCTCTTGATTTCCTTTAGCGGTGAAGAACAAGGACTGTTAGGATCACGGCTCTACGTCTCGCAGCCGACCATACCACTAGCCTCGACGGTTGCCATGGTCAACATCGACCACGCCGGCATCGGCAATGGTCGACTCACAGTCGGCCTCACCAACGTGGAGAAACACGTGGCGCTCACAGCGGGCCAGGCGGCGGGATTAGATGATCGACTCGATCTCTTTAGCTTTTTCCCAGGAGGCGATCACGTGCCGTTCCACGAAGCGGGCGTGCCGACCATCACGATCGTCAGCGGCGGCAGCCATCCCCATTTTCATCAGCCGACCGATACGGCCGACACCCTTGACTCAAACATCCTGCGGAATGTGGCCCGCTATGTCTTGGCTCTGTCATGGCGCCTGGCTAACGGCCCCTGAGGGTCTGCCTCAGTGTCGCCGTCATCCATGGACGCAGCTTTTATACCATGCAGCTGGCCCTACGAACACCGATTATGGCAGCTCCTCCAACAGCGTCGATTGGATTGGGAGCAGCGGAGCCGGTTGCCGAGGCGGGCCCGGCAGGACCAGGGGGGTTCCTGCTTGATTCGCTCCCTGAATCAGCCCAATGGAAAGCTGCGGTCCCAACGTGCCGACCGCCCCACTCCACGCCTGGCCCGTCGTCGGATTGCGGAAGCTGAACACTTGAAAGTTCGGACCGGGTGTGTAGAGAAACCCTTGCGTTCCCTGGTTGTCAACGTAAAGACTGCCTCCCGGAAATCGGACCAAGGGGGCGACGCCACCGCCGAACGCCCGCACGCCCGACACTCCCTGCCCCCACGCCGAGTGGTCACCATACACAGTAAACAAGGCAAGGCCCAGAAACATAGACAGTCCCCCAACCATCCATGGCATAGTAACCTTTGGCATAGTAACCTTTTGCCCAGCAACAAACTGGCGCCACCGTTTCATCATTTCCTCCTGTGTTTATGGTGTTAGTATGATCGCACCCCGGGGGGTGATTCAAGGAGGTTTGCAATGAATACCACAACAAGATCTCATCCCTTTGACCGTACACCTCTTCTCTTCATCATGCTCTGGACCCTTTCGTGGCCGATGAACGGATCGGCGTGGGCTGCCCCCGATGATACGCCAGCCGAGCGGCGAGAAGCGCTCTCCCTGGCGGACGCGGCTGTGCTGGCTCTTCGACACAACCTCGACATCAGTATCAGCCGGCACACCAAAGAAAGCCGGCTGGCTGACATCATCATCGAGCAAGCCAAATTCGATCCGACCTTCAGCATCAATGGACAATACAATCGGACCGTCAATCCGCTCAACCGTCCGGTCTTTGGCGGAACGGGAGGCACTCTGAATCAAATCACTGTCTTCGACCAACGCAATTATTCCGTCACCGTCGATGCGATGCAAAACCTGATCACCGGCGGCAACATTGACGTGAACTATAGCCCGTCACGCATCAATATCAATCAAGATGTCGCCCGAGGATTTTTATTCAATCCATCCTGGACCGGTGGCTTGGCCCTGACGATCACGCAACCGCTCCTGCGCAACGCCGGCATCGACATCAATACGACCTTCATCAAGGTCGCCCAAAACAACGCCGAAGTGGAGCAGCACGTCTTTCGGGATCGCGTCATGAGCGTGATCGCGTCCGTTGAACAAACCTACTGGGAACTCGTCTTCGCCAACGAAAACCTGAAAGTCGCCCAGACCGCACTCAAGGCAGCCGAAGAACTGTTGGCCTCGAATCGGGCCAAGCTGAAAGCCGGCGTTATGTCGATTGTGGATGTGCTGCAGGCGGAGGCCGCTGTCGCCTCGCGGGTCGAACAGGTGCTCATTGCCGAACGGATCATCCACGATCAGGAGGATCAACTCCGGCGCCTCCTAAACCCTGGAGAAGAAAGCCTCCGACAAGATGTGCATATTATTCCTACCGATTCTCCGGTGACCGTCTTAGAGCCCTTAAGCCTGCAAGAGGCTATCGACACGGCCATTGAACGCCGGCCCGAGATCGTCCAAGCGAAAAAGAACGTTGAGTCCGGCGAACTCAACAAAGAGTTTGCCCGGAATCAACTGTTGCCCACACTTTCCGTGCAGGGGACAATCGGCCTCTCTGGACTGGGCAAAGACTACGGTGATTCGGTCAGCAGAAACTTTAGCGGTGATTTTTATAATTATGGAGCCGGCATCGTGCTGAGCTACCCACTGGGGAACCGTTCGGCCCTCAGCATGTACAACAAACGTCAATTGGAACTCAAAAATGCCGAAGCCGCGCTCGCCAACGTTCGGCAACAGATCATCGTAGGAGTTCGAGAAGCGGTACGCCGCGTCCAGACCGATTTCAAACGGATCGAAACCACACGGTCCGCCCGCATCATGGCCGAAAAGCAGCTGCAGGCTGAGCGAGAGCGCTTACGGGTCGGATTAAGCACCACCCGGTTGGTCCTCGATTTTCAGCGGGATCTGGCCGTCGCCCAGGCCAATGAACTGCGGGCCATCATCGATTACAATAAGTCTCTGTCCAACCTGGCACGGCACAAGGCAACCACGTTGGACCGTTACCACATTCAATTAGAATGAGTCCGGTTGACATCCCACTCTGAAGGCAGAGGCCCATGTCACGCTCACTCTTTCCCGTTTGTTCGCCCGTCAAACCACTCTGACCGACCGCGCGCCATGACTCCATCTTTTTCCTGTTACCTTGTCAATGATGTCTTCGGTGACCCAGGCCTATACGTGGAAATCCGCTGGTCCAAACGTGCCCTGTTGTTTGACCTCGGACACAACGACAGTCTAGGTCCGACCCGACTTCTCAGGGCTAGCGAGATTTTCATCTCCCATACACACATGGACCATTTCATTGGATTCGACACGTTGCTCCGCGTAGCCCTGGGGCGAGGCAAGACACTCCGACTCTTCGGCCCTCCAGGCTTGATCGACAACGTCCAAGGCAAACTCCGAGGCTACACCTGGAACCTGGTCGAGGGGTATCCCCTGACCATCACCGTCGTGGAGTTTCACCCTGAGGTCATCCGCCAGGCTGTCTTTCACGCCGCCAACGGATTTCAACCGCCAACCCCCATCGAACTACCACGGGCGGTTCCACCGCCACATTGCCCCTTCATGGTTCTGGACGAGCCCCTCTTTGTTGTCAAAGCCACCCCCTTGAACCATCGTATCCCCTCTTTCGCCTATTCCCTGGAAGAGCCGTTTCACATCAACGTGAACAAACAAAAACTTCATGAAGCGGGGCTGCGGGTAGGTGCCTGGCTGACGGAGGTCAAACGGTGCATCCGCCTTGGCCTGCCCGATGATGTCCACGTGTCGGTCGCGCTTTATGACGAACACCGGCGGAAAGAGAGGAAGTTCACCTTGGGTGAAATTAAGGAACAGTTTCTCACGATCTCCCGTGGGCAAAAGATTGCGTACGTGGTCGACGCAAGGTACGACGAGGAGAATGAAGCGGCGATCGTCGCACTCGCACAAGGTGCAGATGTCTTCTATTGCGAAGCCCCCTATTTGGAAATCGACGCCGAAAAGGCCCGCGACCGTTATCACTTGACGGCGCGACAGGCCGGACTCATGGCACGGAAGGCCCGTGTCCGCGAGCTCGTGGTTTTTCATTTTTCGCCTCGTTATACCGGTCAGGGAGAACTCCTGGAACGGGAGGCGATGGAAGCATTTCAAGGATCCTGAGCGGCTCTGAGCACAAGGTTATCAAGATTATGAAGTACGCCATCTATTTCCTGATCGGAGGCGCAATTGTCAGCGTTTCGACATACCTGGGCTCGCAAGGCAAATCGTTCTTGGCCGCCTTTGCCAGCACCTTTCCCGCCATTACCGGTGCCACGTTCGTGCTGATGTACTTAAACGGAGGCAGCGACGCCATTGTCGGGTATGCGAAGAACCTCCTTTGGTTCGTCCCACCCTGGATCGTTTATGTCTTGGTCATGATCATTGGAGTTCCCCGCTTCGGCTTCTGGCCCGCAATGGTCGGCTCGCTGGTCCTCTATATGACCTGTGTCGGTCTTGTGAAGCTGTGGCTCCACTAGCCTCCCTCACTCCAGTAGACGACCGCCAGTGGGCGGCCATGACTTGTCTCTTTAACAAGCCCCCCAGGCAACGCCCGTTATCCAGCGGTGCACAGAGTAGTCCATCGTTCGACCACGTTGAACCGTTACTCGGCGCTTGCTACCATGGCCGGTCGTTTGCCAGCGAGTTACCACCGTGCTCAACCCTTTCACATCGAACCCCTCAACTAACCAGCTCATCATCGAAGGAGCCCGCCAGAATAACCTCAAGAATATCTCGCTTCAGATTCCCCATGACAGAGTGACGGTCATCACCGGCCTATCAGGATCAGGCAAGTCCTCCTTGGCCTTTGACACGATTTTTGCCGAAGGCCAGTGGCGCTACGTCGAATCGCTTTCGACCTATGCCAGAATGTTCCTCGATAAAGTGGCCCGCCCGGATGTCGACCGCATTGTGAACATTCGCCCCGCCATCGCCATCGAACAAAAGAATCAAGTGCGTACCGCCCGCTCGACCGTCGGCACCGCCACGGAAATCGCCGACCTCTTACGCCTCTTGTTTGCCAAGATCGGTAAACCCACCTGCCCGACCTGCGGCCTGGAAGCACGCCGCTTTACTCCCGAATCCATTGTTGACGACGTGCTGTTCCGTTTCCCCCGTGCACGGGCCATGGTGCTGTTCCCCATCGCCGCGCCTCAACCCAAACATGACACCCTCTTCGTTCAATCGCTTCTGACTCGTGGCTTTACCCGTCTGATTATCGCCGGTGACCTCGTCGATTTGCAGGATCCCAACCTGCCGCCCCTCCACAGCGTTCCGGAGCTCCATGTCGTGCTCGATCGTCTGATTATCACCCCCGACAATCAGTCCCGGTTGACCGAAGCCATCGAAACAGCACTTCGCGAAGGAGAAGGACGTTGCGCCGTGGAGATCATCGGCCATGGTCGAGAATCATACCGTGCCGGCTTCCTCTGCCGGTCCTGCGGCAGACCTTTTGAGCCGCCCCGCCCCATTTTGTTTTCCTTCAATCATCCATTGGGCGCCTGTCCGGAATGCAAGGGTTTCGGCAACATCCTGCGCTATGACCCGGACCTGGTGATCCCGGACCAGAACAAATCGCTCAGCCAGGGAGCCATCGAGCCTTGGAGCAAACCTAGCGCAGACTGGTGGCAAACGCGGATGCTGCATGCCATGAAACGGCGCGGCGTGGACGTGACGGCACCATTCCGGTCGCTGCCCCCCGACGTTCAACAATTACTGTGGACCGGAGACAGCTCGTTTGAAGGCATCAACGACTTTTTTGCGTATCTTGAGAGCAAACGCTACAAGCTGCACGTGCGAGTGCTCCTCAGTCGCTACCGCTCGCCGTTCGAGTGTCCCACCTGTCGCGGCAGTCGTCTCCGCCCGGAGGCCCTATTCGTGAAGATCGATGGCAAGGATATCCACACTGTTTCGACCCTCCCGGTCGCACACCTTTACACATGGCTTCAATCATTGGCTCTGTCTCCCTTTGAGCGGGCCGTCGCCGGCGACTTGTTGCGTCTATTGGGGGAGAAAGTGGGATTCTTGTTACGGATCGGCCTCGGATACCTTACCCTTGCCCGTCAAACCAAAACACTGTCCGGCGGGGAAGCTCAACGGATCTCATTGGCCAATCATCTCGGGTCGCGGCTCGTGGGAACACTCTACGTCCTGGACGAACCGACGATCGGTCTTCATGCGCGAGACACGGAACTCCTCGCCGGGATTCTGAAAGACCTGGCGGCGGCCGGCAACACGGTTGTCGTCATCGAACATGATCGTCGCATCATTGAGTCTGCCGATTACATTGTCGAACTGGGACCTCGCTCCGGCCGAGAGGGAGGGGAGGTGGTTTGCGCCGCCTCCCCCCGAACCTTTACGCGCCATCCCACCTCCATCACTGCCCGTTATCTGCGGGGAGAAGAGTCGATTCCCCTTCCCCGGTCGCGACGGGCTGGATCCAGCAAGTTCCTCGTCATCGCCGGCGCGTCTGAACACAATTTAAAAAACCTGCTGGTCCGGTTTCCCTTGGGCATGTTCATCTGCGTGACCGGCGTATCCGGTTCGGGCAAGAGCACATTGGTCAATGCTACCCTCTACCGCGCCCTGGCCCGCGCGTTTCGCGTGGAGTCGTTGCCAATGGGCCGATTCAGAGCCATCAAAGGGTTGGAACACCTCAAAGGAGTCCGGCTCATCGATCAACAACCGATCGGCCGAACACCACGTTCCAATCCTGCCACCTACCTGCGGGTCTTTGATGAAATCAGGCGGATTTTCGCCGCTGAACCGATCGCCCGTCGCCAGGGGCTCACCCCACGACATTTTTCGTTCAATGCGGCCGGTGGCCGCTGCGAGCGTTGTCAAGGCGGCGGAGTGGAAAAACTGGAGATGTACTTCTTCGAAGACATGTATGTCCCCTGTGAAGGATGCGACGGCAAGCGGTTCAAACCAGAAGTCCTCACGGTTCGTCATCAGGGCAAGACCATTGCTGACGTCCTCGCCATGACCGTGGACGAGGCCTTGATGTTCTTTCGTGGAGAGCCAACGCTGCGCGAGAAACTTCGCTTGCTCTCGTCGATGGGGCTCGGCTATCTACAGTTGGGGCAATCGGCGACCACCCTTTCGGGTGGGGAGGCCCAGCGGTTAAAAATCGCGGCGGAGTTGCAGGGCGGAGCGGCAAAAGACCTCCTCTACATCATGGATGAGCCCACCACAGGCCTGCACCTCGAGGACGTAAAAAAACTCCTGACCGTGCTGCATAAGCTGGTGGACACCGGCAATACCCTCGTCGTGGTTGAACACAATCTAGAGGTGATTAAGTCGGCCGATTGGATCATCGACCTTGGTCCCGAAGGCGGCGACGCCGGAGGCCGGATCGTCGCCCAAGGCCGGCCGGAACAGGTAGCCGCAGTCGAAACCTCGTGGACAGGGCGATTCCTGGCTAAGACGCTTCAGAGTGAACACCTTCATCCCTCCACTTTCCGTCCTCCCGATTCATGAGGCGACTCCCCTTCTGGTCGCCGGCCTGCTGGAGGGGAAGGAGGAACGGACGATTCGCTGGCCAGCTTTTTATGCAGATACTTCCTGCTGAATGTCGTCACCAGGAACGCCAGACCGATAGCGATGGGCACAAAGACGGCGGAGGCCACATCATGATGGGGCAACCACCCGATTTCCGAGAGGCCTTTAAAGACATAGCCGGCCAGACCAGAGAGATAATAGGCAATGACAATAACCGAGAGGCCTTCAACGGTATGCTGAAGCAGAACCTGGTTTTTTGTCGTGTTGTCCACGGACCGCAAAAGCGTGAGATTCTGGGCCTCCACGAGAAGATCAACGCGCGTGCGAATAATGGCAATGATCCCTTCAAAACCGCTCCTCAGCGTATCAACCCTCCGCAATAACTGTTGGTACCCTTCGGCTACACCAGTGATTCCGCCCAACACATAATCCGAGACGGGGCGGTAGGATTCGAGCGGTTTTTCCGCCAGCGACGCCAAGGTGGCGTGCACAATCTTATCGTAGGGTGCGGAGGCAGACAGTTCAAAGTGTAATTTCCCCGCCATGCGATTTGTCTTCAATAGGTCTTGGGTCAAGCTGTTGAGCCATCGCTGAAGCGTTCCGGAATCCGCGTGGCCGATATGATCGGTGATGATCTCCCGTTGTTTCAGATGGACCTGTTCGAACTTATACACCTGATCGATCGCGGCCGAGAAGAGGGGCTTCTGCATCAACAAAAGATGGTAATAGGTTTCGATCCTCACGATCGCATCCACGATATCCTTCACATGCGATGGATCTCGCCGCGATGCCCCCACCGACACCCAGTACCGTTCTCTGCCCAACTCGTCTGGCGTGAAGCTGGTGAAGATGGTGGTCTCCTCATCAAAAATCCGGCTGCCGTACAACAGGGGGCCGGGAATCCTGGCCCGCAAGGACTCGCGGGAGGGAGGTGGTCCCGGCACCAGAACTAGATCCAATCGGCAGACGGCCGTTCCTAACACCGCCTCCGGACATCGATAGCCTGGAAATGTCAGGGAGCCAAATACCATGTCTTTGTGGGAGGGTGAGGGAAGGTGCCACACTTGATAGTTGTAATACTCTGTATGGGCCTGCCACAGAATAATCAGGCGCTCGCCTCCTTCAACCTCTTTGACTCCGTAACCAACGGCTTCCCGTAACACAACCATTTCAGGAGAAACCCCCAACCGTTCCAGCCACGATCGGAATTCCTCCCTGCTGGCTGGACGCTGGTTAGGTGGATCAGCCATGCGAAACGCCAGGTAGTGCACGTGCGCTGGGATCGCCAACCAATTGACCAGAGGGACCTGCGGCCGCTCGTGCAGCGCTCGCAATACAGTCTCGGATTCCGTCCTTGCTACCATCGGTTGGTCCACCTTGAGTCTTCGCTCCTTTTCGAGGTTTCGAGATCGTCGTTCTAGAGGCCAGGACGTCTGTCCGCGGTTGGCCGCACCGTCAACGATCGTCCATCCCTGCTCACATCCAACCGCAACACCTGCCCAGCCTCGACCCGGCACAGTTTGCTGGCTTCGCGTTCGGTCTGGGCCTGCGATAATAAAAGCCCGTTGCACGCTGTCACCCGATCTCCCACCTGGAGACCAGCCTTATCAGCCGGCGAACCAGGCCGCACTGCTCTGACGTGATAATACCGTCCCCCCGCCTCATCCTGCAGTCGCCACAGGACACCAAGGTAACCGGATCCGAGCAGGCCAGTCTGAACACCGAACAGGGTGAGAATTCGGTTCACGATGACCCGAGCAGCATACTCCGGGTTGTCGCTTGCAGGATCGGTAAGATGCCCCTGTCCCCCAAAGAGCAGTTGCCCCGTCTCTCCATCAATGATCCTGAGCGAGAGGGACACACTGCTAGTCCGTTCCTGCTGCCGCCGTTCCCATTGTTGCACCTCTCCCACCACAATGGCGCCGGCACCGACCAACTGACCGACCCGAAGGGCATCAGCATCGCGGGCATGGGTCAGCCGCAATGCCTGTTCCTGTAGAAGGTCTTCCACCTGCGCCCGTTCAACGACTTGCAGATCAAGGTCCAGCAAGAGTGTCGTGACCATGCCCGCAATCCGTGATCCAGTCCCCGGCGCCTCCGGCGCATCGTCAAACGGCAATACCGCCATCGTCCGATAACGGTCAATTGTGCGAGCATCAATCGGTCCTCTGCCCGAAACAATCGGTTCCAGACCGTCCTCCGAGACCACTCCAGCGGCACACGCCTTGCGCCTCTGCATGATGGCCATCGGCTGGCCCCATGCGCACAGTTCATTGTCAATGAACACAACATGATAGAGAGCTTCTCGTTGATCGGAGACCATGTTGGTAAAGGGATAGAACAGGCAACCTCCCATCCACACGGAAAGTGGGCAGTAGGCCAGTTCGTACAACCATTGTTTTCTGGCTGTGAGTGAATATTCCCAAATCACCATCCGGCCATCGTCTCTGAACACACGATCCGGATGACCAATCCGCTCGAGTACCTGCGGCTTGGTCATGGGAACCGCGAGCCGATCCAATTTCGCTTCGGATTTCCAAACGGTATACCCCACGCCGCAGCCGGCCGTGGCGACCACCAGGGCCAGCCAGCACCCCATGCTCACAGCCACACGGCTCCACATAGGTCGCCACCCGCAAGAGGACATAGGCGAGCCTATCACCGTACCAAGCCCGCTGCAACGGCGATCTATGCCCCTTCACGGAGCAGAAGGAAACGCTTCCTCCTCTTTGGGCAAGAAGCAGACGAGTCCTTCCCTTCTTTACTGTGAGGCATGGTTATCTCGGCACGAACTCGCCACCCACAGAGGTGATCGTCTCCGGTCGTTCAGCACGTGTTCAGTTGCAGGAGGGATCGAACGGCATGTCTGCATAGACCCGATAGGGATCGCCGAGGGCCCACACCAACTCTCGCCAGACCAAGGTGGGATCAGTCTCAAACACCCATTTGGGATGGGCGGGCATCAAGATCCACGATCCTGTTTTTATCTCTCCTTCAAGCTGCCCCGGTCCCCATCCTGAGTACCCCAGATAGGCGCGAAACGCTTCTCGTCCATCAGCCTGGGTAAGGATCCGTTCGACTAGGTTGAGGTCGCCGCCAAGGCACACTCCATCGAAGACATGATGGGCATTGTCGGGAATCGACTCACCACGATACAAGAGCATAATCTGGTTGGGCTGCACCGGCCCGCCCGCATACAGCACGTGTTTCGATCCTTCCAGCACAGGAATCTGTGGGAGCACCTCGGAGATGGACATCGCGGTAGGGCGATTCACAATGACACCCAACGCTCCTTCCGATCCATGCTCACAAAGCAGCACCACGGCCTGCCGAAAATTGGGATCGCGCAAACTCGGCGCCGCCACCAGGAACATCCCTTTGCGAAGCCGTATATCCATGGCTAATAATCTAGCGCGCCTCTCCGGAACAGGCAAGGTGAGACCCCGACACACCAAGGAACAGGAAACGCTCAAGCAGCGCTTGGGCTAGGAACAATACAGGGAAGGGCGACGGTCCCTGAGCAGGTCGTTATAGGGGGTCACTTGCTTGTTTTGTGCCTCTGAGGGGTCAAGCTCTACGACGGCAAGATCTTCGCGATCACGCGGCGCCCGATAGAGGATCACACCGTTGGGAGCCACGATTTCACTACAGCCAATGTAGGTCAACAGCTTCTTCCCGCCACGGGCTTCGCTACCGATTCGATTGCAAGTCACGGCGAATACCCGATTTTCTAAACATCGGACGGGCATAGAATCGGGACAATTCGGAAGCACCAGATTCGACGGATGACAGATGATCTCAGCGCCCTGAATAGCGAGCGAGCGGGCAGCTTCAGGATAGTACCAATCGAAGCAAATCATCACCCCGATTCGCGCCGGTCCGATGTCCCACACCGTAAACCCAGAATCCCCAGGAGTGAAGAAGAGCGTTTCTTCAAAAAACAAATGGGTCTTGCGGTAGCATCCAACAAAGCCGGACGGGCCAACGACAACCGCCGAGTTGTAATACCGTCCCCCGGCCTGTTCAGGTAATCCTGCAACAATATGCATCTTGCGCCGCTTAGCGATCTCCGACAACCGACGGACCGTCGGACCTTCAGGAACCGGTTCCGCAAGTCGCGCCACTTCTTCCACGGAAGTAAACTGATAGCCCGACGCAAACAACTCAGGCAACACCAGCACATCAGCCTCCGCTTGCTCCAACTTGGCCGACACAGTATCCAAATTAGCCGATACCTCGCCAAACACCGGATCAAATTGAAAGAACCCGACTCTCACACGCATTCCTTGCCCCCTAACGAAAACGGACAGGGACGCTGCCCCTGTCCGTTTTGCCATCACCCCTCTGTCTCCAAATCGCAGATGCTCGACTCTCCTCCTTACTTAACCTCGGCCAAGTGTGTCACGGCTCCCTCGGCATGATCCTTACAAGCATCCGCATGACCGGCCTTACCGTGTTGAACGGCCTCTTTCAAATGTTTGACGCCTTCATCCAAATGGGGATTCTTTACGCCAGCAGCCTGCGCATGTTTGAGAGCCTCTTCAGCATGTTGCGTGCATGCATCGGCATGCCCTTCTTTCCCATGCGACCCAGCGCCCTTGGCATGTTCTACAGCTTCTTCAACATGTTTATTGCCTGCCATCGCGGCTCCAGTCAACAGAGGCATGCTCACGAGCAACGCCGCAGCACTCAGCACTAGCATTCTGTATCCCCTCATTCTCATCATGCTCATCATGGCCTCCTCCTTCGTTTAAGAATATGTGTGATCGGCACAACCCTTCCGCGGTTCACCTTATACAGCAGACCGCAGCGCTGTCAAGCAGACCCAGCGGCCTGGTTATATCCAAGAATCTGTTGGAGCCGCTGGAAATCTCTTTCAACAGGACAGGCAAAGTCGCGACTCCATTCCCACCATGAACCAGCATAGTTTCTGACTTTTTGATAACCAGCCACCTTGAGCACGAAGTACAACCAGGAAGATCGAATGCCTCCGAGGCAATAACAAATTAACTCCTGATCGCTACGGATTCCCTTTTCCTCCATTAGTTCCCGGACGGTCTCTGGATCCTTGACGGTTGCGTCCTTGTTCAAGAATTGATTCCACGCCACATGAATGGCCGATGGAATATGACCAGGCCTGGGAATCCCGGAAATTTCTTTTCCCAGGTACTCTTCGAGGCTCCTCGCATCCAAAATGGCTGTTTGTGGATGCCCCAGACGGACAATCCGTTTGAGTTCCTCTTTGGTCACCATCACCTCTTTGACCAGTTGAGCCTTGAATGTCCTTGCACCGGGCAAAACCGCACCATGTTCAAACGGCCGCTTTTCCGCCGTCCATTTGACCCACCCGCCGTTGAGGATCCGCACACGTTTATGGCCCAGGTATTCCAGCATCCAGAACATTCGCCCTTCATCACCCCAGTTGTCGTACGGATTAGAATAGATGACCACTTCCGTTTCGTTACCGATACCCAGTGTCCCCAATCGGTGTTCCAAGAATGCCAGGTCGGGGTTGAGCAAGCTTTTGGCTGCGGCATGGGGGTCACTGTACTCATGCCAGGTGGTGTGGACAGCGCCCGGAATATGCCCGCCGAACTCGTACGAAGCCCTGCCTCGCACATCAACCACCACGAGATCTGGTTCGCCCAATCGGCTCTGTAACGTGTCCGTTTCTATCAGTAATGGCTGATGCATGGTCCTTCCTCCACCAAACTGGTGGCGCTCCTACTTCCCTCCCCATCAGTCTCATGCGGCCAGCAGCGACTCAAGATGCGCCTCGACGGACGCGGCCAACGCCCGGAGATTGTACCCACCCTCCAACGAAGAGAGAATTCGTCCCTGAGCGTGTCGCTTGGCGATCCCGGCGACGATATCCGTCAAATCCGCGTAGCCCGCCTCCGTCAGTGCCATGCCGGCCAAGGGATCATCACGATGGGCATCAAACCCCGCTGAGACGATCACAAATTCTGGTTTGAAGTCATCAGCGACCGGCACCAAGACCTTCTGGAAGATCTCTCTATACTCCTCATCTCCTTGGCCAGGCTCCAGCGGGACGTTGATGGTAAATCCCTCCCCGGCTCCCTTGCCCCTCTCCGTCGCCCGACCAGTACCCGGATAATGGGGATACTGATGAACGCTGAAAAACAGAACCGAGGGATCATCCTCGAAACTATGTTGCGTCCCGTTTCCATGATGGACATCCCAATCAACGATCAGCACCCGCGTGAGGCCGTATCGTTTTTGGACGTAACGAGCAGCAATGGCCACATTGTTGAACAGACAGAACCCCATAGCCCGGCCTGCTTCCGCGTGGTGTCCTGGCGGCCGGACCGCGCAAAACGCATGATCAACCTGCTTGGTCATGATGGCATCGACAGCCACCAAGGCCCCACCAGTGGCCAGATAAGCAGCCGTTAAGGAGCCTGGCGACATCGACGTATCGGGATCGAGCGAGACCTGGCCGCTTGTAGGGGCATGCCGTTTCAACAATGCAACGTAATCGGGGGTGTGGACCTGCGTGATCCACTCGTCCTCGGCCGGCCGCGGTTCAATCCTGACGAGCCGTGCCGTTATGCCACGTTGTTCCAACCGGTCCATGATCGCACGGAGCCGGTTGGGAGACTCGGGATGCCCAGGTCCCATGTCATGCTCAAGATATGCCGGGTGATAGACCAGGCCAGTCTTTCCCATCGTCCACCTTGGTAGCCAATGTGAACCGGATGACCGTTTCCGTGCTTGTGCCCATCCACTCGTCGCGCTCCGTCAGATTAGCACGCAGGCGTGAGCGTAGACAACGAGCGAAGGCTGTTGCTATTGTCTCCGAAACGGAGGAACACCATGCCCAATCCAAGAATAGAACCATTGAAGAAAGTGCTCGCCATCGACCCCCACGACGAGGTCGCGTGGTTTGGCTTGGGAAAGGCCTATATGGACGACGGGAACTTTGAGGAAGCCGCCACAGCTCTGCGGCAATGTGTGACGGTGAAGCCGACCTACTCGGCCGCCTACTTTGCGCTGGCCCAGTCGCTCCATGCTTTGAACCGACTCGACGAATGCCGAGCCGTCATCACAACCGGCATCGAGGTCTCCTTGAAAAACGGCGATCTCATGGTCACCAGAAACTTGGAAGCCTTAAAGGACACCTTGCCGTCGTGACTCATCGCCGTTTCCCTCCACTTCCTTTCCGCCTGCCCCGATGGGCGGCTCGCCTCGTGCAGCAGACGAACCGGCCGCTTTGTTCCGATGAGGATCGCATGCGATTTGTGATCGAATTGGCCTCGACAAATGTGACGAACGGAACGGGCGGTCCATTCGCCGCGGCCGTCTTTGAAACTCGGACGGGACGGCTGATCTCCATCGGAGTCAACTTGGTCGTTTTGACCACCTGCTCGCTGGCTCACGCGGAACTGGTGGCCCTTGCCAACGCGCAACACATGCTCCGGCATTTCGACCTCGGCGCTCCCGGCATGCTGGACCATGAACTGGTCACCAGTAGCGAGCCCTGCGCCATGTGTTTCGGAGCCATTCCCTGGTCTGGCGTCCGGCGCGTGTTGTGCGGCGCCAGGGCCAGCGACGCGGAAGCGATCGGATTTGACGAAGGCCCAAAACCAAGACGGTGGATCGCGGCGCTCGAGCAACGGGGGATCACGGTCGTGCGGGATCTCTGCCGAAGGGAAGCCGTCGCAGTGCTTCGACAGTACAAGCAGCGCGGTGGGATGATCTATAACGCCCGGCGAGAATCCTGACGCATCGCTCGATCCCCGACGGCCACGTTCCATTGCTTCTCACATCGGGAGATGTCATCGTTTCAGCTTGTTGCGAATCGCCAGGGCAAACATTGCGAACAACGCGGGACCGGCCAGGGTCTGGAACCAACTCATGATCCTGGCCGGGCTTATTCCTTCCTTCAACACGAGAAAATCCGGCCTAAGAAAAGCGGCGGTCGCAGC
>JANDJC010000042.1 GCA_024331045.1 Nitrospira sp. | reverse complement strand
GGCACCGTTCCCGGAATAGGCATACAGCCCGTAGTCATCTCCCACAGCCTCCAGTGCCTCACAGAGCACCACCAGACTTTCCCTCTCTACGTCGATCACCCGGCGCCCACTGTCGAGCCTCCTGCTCGTCGAACCACTGATATCGATCAAGAACGCGGCGGCGACGCGGCGATCTCGTTTATCCCAACGAACATAGACCCGTTCACTTCCCTCATGGCCGGCACGGAGATCCGCCGCCCGCCGAACGAGAGCATCGAGATCCGGCTCTTCCCCCTCCGCCTGCTCTGAAACCCGGCGAGGCATCATGGGCCGCAGCCTCTCGAAGAGCTTGCGCAGTGACGCGATCGTGCTCCGATCCTTTTCAATGAGCACATCGATCTCCTCGTGAGAACCGGCCTCAGGCTGCTGCTCGATCACCAGACAGCGGTTAAGCCGATAATCTCCAATCGTGTAGTCCCACTCTGGATACCGGGCGAACCGTTTCTCTGACACTGGTCGCGCGGCGGACTCCCTTTTCCTCTTTTTCCTTTCATCATCTGCTTCAGAGCCAGTCATCCCAAGCTCCTGCTCGATAGAGGAAGAGACCCCTTGCCCTTTGGCCTGTCGGCCAACCTCCATCGATCGTGGCTCTTGCAGGCTGGGGCCCAGACTCTTGCCGCGGTGGCCTGACTCCGTGGTTCCTCTCCCATCCGTTTCGCTTGCCTCACGTTCTTGCGAGGCGGCCTGTGCCGGTGGGTTTCCTTCCCACGTGATCAACGTGGGATCCAACTCGCCACGATAGGTGGGGATGACGAGGGGCCGATACATATCCATCGACCGCTCTGGGTCAACGGAAGTTGACGCCCCTGCCCTTTCCTCATCCGCCGTCTTTTCCTTCCGCGGATCGTTCTCTCCAGCCGTTGAAAGAGACGAGACCATCTCTTCGATCTTGACATAGAGCGCATCTGTCAGTCGTAGAGCGTCTGCGGCCGTGGCATCACACCGAAACAGAGGTTGGCAGAGGGTCCAAAGGGAGGAGACCTCCCCTTTGATCGCCCGAGGAACAGCGGTATCAAGGGATTCGCCTATTGAAAGCCGCAAGAGACTTTCGACGAGCAACTCCGTGACCGTGACAGCCTGATCACAGCGGGGGGACGCCGGAGTCTCGGCCGCCAGTCGAGCAAGGTCGCGACGAAGACCGGGATATTCGGTCTGAAGGAGAAAATCCACGCGTGTGTCTTCCAAGATGGTCCAGAGATCGAGCGCCAAAGCTGGTTGCGGGTAAAGAGCAAACAGGTCCCTCAAAGTTTCCGGCAGGGAGCTTCCCGCCCGACCATACCGTTGCATCACCTCCTGGATCAGGTCCGCCAACTCGGCCAATCTGATCCGATAGGTCCCAAATTGCACATGGCCAGCTTCATGCGCGGCCATGACCAGATACCATCGCTCGTTGTCCTCCACCGTGGCTCCCCTCTTCAACACTGCGGGCAAGAGGATTGTGCGCCCGTCGCCGCTCACCTTAGCACGGGCTGGGGTTCCAGATTCCGATTCGGAAAACGCTGCAATCGAGACCTCCGAACCGCAGAGTCCCTCAACAAAGAGTTTGAGGCGCCGGGCGATCCACCGGAGAGGAACTCCCACCATGGCCTGTTCGACCGCCGCAAGCGCTTGTTTGGAGTCCACCCCGAAATAGGCCCGTCCCCCCTCCCGGCTCAAGGCCAACACTTCCATTCCAGCCTTGAACCACGCTTCAAAGCGGGAAGATGCTTGGAGTCCTTCCCCCATGAGCTTCATCACCTCCGGCGCCCGCCGAAGATAGAGGATCGTCGCCTCCGCATCCCGATCGGCCACCATCAGCCCACGGCGGAGCAGTTCAAGCCGCTGATCTTCCGATGGCAGAGAGCTCAGGAGTTGCGGGGATTCCGCAAGCCATTCGACCGCCGCTTCCGGCGAGTGCCGGGCCAGCACCGATGCCAACGACAGAACGGTGGACCGGATCGCCGGCTGCGAGATGGCTCTCAACACCAGCGGACTCGTGCGTAGAAACTCCATCGCGGCCAGGTAATCGGGCTTGCCCAACGTGTTTGTCGTGACCAATTGCAAACCGACCGAGAGCCACAGACGGACATCCTCCAGTCGCAGAAGGGGCACCACCTGCGGGAGCTGTTTCATGTACTCCAGTCCCACCACCGCATCGACCGTGGTCAAATCAAGACCGACCTCAAGCCACGGTCCGACATCCTGTGGCGTCAGCACCTGGAACAGATCCGGCGCGGCACGGAGGAACTCCATCGCCACCCCCACATGTCGGTCCGCCGTGTCCCTGCCGATGATCAAAGCTTGCCGCCGCCCATCGGCCTGCAGCAAACTGAGCAGCGCTGGGCTTTCCTTAAAGTACCGGAGAGCTGTAGCCCCGGACGACTCGGCGACCACGAGGCCCATGTCCAACCAAGGAACCACAACGCCAAGCCCCACGCATCGAGCAAAGGCAGGAAGGGCATCAATGGCCGCCTCCGTCACCTTGGCCGAGACTGTCTCAAGCTCGTCCAGCAACGCCGTCACCTGAAGGAGAGGCTCGTGCTCCTCCGCCGCTTCCTCTATTCGGCTAACCAGCACTCGTGCCGCTTCCGGACCGAGAGCGGCCGCCAACCGTTGCACCAAGACATTGCAGACATTGCGCGCCGAATGGGAATCCATGGCCCCATGGCTCCTGATGAAAGGCTCCGATTGTAATGGACCAAAACTCCCCTGTAAACTAGCGGCAGGTACCGGCGGCCCGTGAGGGAAGGGGCGAAATTTCTTTCTTTCCAAGCCCTTCTTCATGTCTTCTCTTCATGCCAAGGAGTGTGTGATGGCCGAACCGACAGCAGAGAGCCTTGAGAAAATTGAGAAGTTCGTCAAAGGATACGCGGAAAAGAGCGGAACCACCATGCACCCCAATCCGGCCGTCACCCAGGCGGTCATGAAGGGGTTAGCCGTCCATCTGGATGAATTGGGCAAACCGCTCTGTCCCTGCAACTTTTACAAAGACAAACGCGAGGAAGCCAAACGGCGACGGTGGATTTGCGCCTGCGACGAAATGCAGATGTATAAATACTGTCACTGCCTGCTTTTCGTTCGGGAAGATGGTTTGCCGATCACCGAATACCTGCCCGAGGGGCATGAAGGCCGAGAGATCTATGGTCTCGTCCCGGACCCCACGCCGGGGAAAGGGCGCGCCCTCAAACATAAGGTGTCTGCTTCGCAGCCGGAGGCTAGGCCGTTCACTTCCTAGCTCCGCGGCGGGCCAGCTTCCCGGTCAGGGAGACCGGTGAGCCCCTGAGGGAAAGGAGGAGGTGGCCTTCGGTTGAGAA
This sequence comes from Nitrospira sp., assembly GCA_024331045.1. Lineage (GTDB taxonomy): Bacteria > Nitrospirota > Nitrospiria > Nitrospirales > Nitrospiraceae > Nitrospira_D. Next base: position 19,755 of record JANDJC010000042.1, on the reverse strand, counting down.
ACCAGAAACGTCCTCGGCAGAACGCTGTGCTTTATCTACTGCCTGCTGTTTTGGAGGGCAGCCCTGAACAGAGACGACCATGCGCATTCTGCTCGTTGAAGATGATCTGGACCTCGCACAGTTCATTCGCAAGGGGCTGAAGGAAGAACATTACGCCGTGGACTTTGCGGCGGACGGCGAAGCGGGGCTTGCCATGGCGTTGAGCAATCCTTACGACCTATTAATCTTGGACATCATGCTGCCCAAGATGGATGGCCTGGCGCTCTGCCGCACGATTCGCGCCAAGGGCATCATGACGCCCGTGCTCCTCTTGACGGCGCGCAACACCGTGGAGACAAAGGTCTCCGGCTTCGACATTGGCGCCGATCAATTCTTGGCCAAACCGTTCGCGTTCGTGGAGCTGCTGGCGCGTGTCAGGGCCCTGCTGCGCCGGGGCAGCGCCCAGCCGTCGGCCCATTTGCGCGCGGCTGACTTGATCCTGGATCCTATGACCCATCGTGTCTGGCGGGCCGGCCAGGAAATCTCGCTCACCAACAAGGAGTACGCGTTGCTCGAGTTCCTGCTGCGCAACAAAAACCGCGTGCTGACCCGGACGGTCATCATCGAACATGTCTGGGACCTCAGTTACGATCCCATGACCAACATTGTGGACGCCCACATCCGAGCCCTGCGGGCCAAGATCGACCACAACTTTTCACCGCCACTCATCACCACGGTTCGCGGCGCTGGTTACATGTTGGAGGATCCAGAAGAAAAAGCATGACGTCATTGCGCAACCTGATCAGTCGCTTTGCGCTCATGCTCATGGCGTGGCTGGTGGGGTTTTCTGCGTTGGTGTACTTGGCAAGCGAAACCCTGCTTCACCGTTTTGTGGACGGTCGGCTGTTGGCGCTAGCGGACACGCTTGCCGAGATCATCGATCACCACCCTGATATTCTTGACACCACCCGCCACAGTCAGACCCCCTCGGTCGACGTCGCCCCCGGTGCCAAGGACCAACGAGAGATCCACGGCAGCCTTCACTTCCTGCGCGTGTTCTCGCCGGATGGACGGCTCCTGTGGAAAAGCCCCAACGCCTCGGCCCTTCCCTTGATTTCTCCGGCCATGCTCAACCGAGTGTTGATTGAACGGACGGTGTACGAAACGGTCGCGATGCCGGATGGCACGCCCTCCAGGCGGCTGTTTGTATCCGTGACGCGGGAGGGGACTGTCCGCTATGTGCTGCAAGCGGAAACCTCGCTGCTCCATTATCAAACAGCGATGAGCGAGCTTTTGATCCTGCTGATCGTGAGCTCCGGCGCCACGCTGCTGGTCACGTGGCTAGGGAGTCTGTGGCTCGCCAAGAAAGTGCTGACCCCTATTGAGGCCCTGTGCACGGGCGCCGAGACGATGTCCGAAGCCGACCTGGGGAAGCGGTTGGCCTTGGACTCTCCGTACCTGGAGTTCCGGCGGCTCACGCAGGCCGTCAACTCCGTATTGGATCAATTTCAACGAAACAGCGAAACGCAACGCAACTTCTGCGAGATCGCGGCCCACGAAATGAAAACCCCCCTCACCATCCTGCGCGGCAATTTGGAAGTCGCGCTCCTCAAAGCCAGAACGGCGGACGAATACCGCGAGGTGCTTCTGAGCAACCTCGAACAGGTGGATCGGCTCATTGCCCTCACGCGGCCCCTCTTGACGTTGGCCAAGTTTACCAGTGGCAAACCACCCCTCCAGCTAGTGCCCCTCACCCTAGAACCCTTCCTCCGCGAGATTGTCCAGGAACTGACCCTGTTGGCCCACGACCGACAGATTTCCCTGTCACTGGACGTTCAGCCGGTTCCCCAGATTTTGGGCGATGCTCAATGGCTCAAACAGGCGATGATCAACCTGCTCGACAATGCTTTGCGTTATACGCCGCCAGGAGGCAGTGTCACCGTCCGCACACGAGCGGAAGGAAGCGAGGTGGCGATCGAGGTTGAAGATACGGGCCACGGCATTGAGCCCGAACACATCCCCCACCTGTTTGAGCGGTTCTATCGAACCGAATGGGCGCGGGCCAAGGATGCCGCTGGAACAGGGTTGGGCCTTCCCATCGTGAAGGAGATTGTGGAGGCCCACAGCGGGACGATCTCGGTGGCCAGCCGGGTCGGGCAAGGGTCGGTCTTCACCTTGCGCATTCCAGCCTATCTCGACCAGACAACCCCCACTTCGACAAGAGCAGCTCACTCCCCCCTTCCAACCACCGCCTGAATGTCGCGTTTGCCAGAAGTCCTCTCTTTCCACTTATACGGCTCTGTCGCCCTCGGCGGCTTCCATGAAGGAATCTTCATGATTTCCTCATGGACTCTTCATGGAGCAGGAGTAGTGTGGCATCAGGGCTTTCACAAGGAGGACATCATGGTTGCATTGATGGTGGGTATACTGGCGGGCAGTGCCGTACTCGTCGCGATGTACTCGGCTCTGGTTTACACCGTCTTGCACGCGAGCAAGAAGTAAGCACCTGGACGGACGCTCGGAAGACGATCCGCGAGCCTTCTACTTCTTAACCGTCAGCTCAGAACTGCGGAACGGAGCCATGGGGGGTGTTGGCACTCTCCAGCTCCGGCGGCGAGGGACGTAGAATAGTGAGCGATCAATGGGAGCCTGGGCTCGGCTCACCAGAGGGGAGCCGGGCCGTGGGGCCGCCTCCTGAGCTCGCTCGCCACCTCCGGGGGCGAAGGACCGCGGGGTCGTAAAAAGGCCGCTCGCTCCTCTCTTTTTATCTTCTTTCCTTGATTGCCCGTTCGACTTCTCGTCCTGCTTCCCTCTTTTTGAGGGACTCCCGTCGATCGTGGAGCTTTTTGCCTTTGGCCAAGCCGAGCTCCACCTTCACTTTGCCGCGCGGGGTGAAATACATTCGAAGCGGGATCAGCGTGAGTCCCTTTTGCTGCGTCTTGCCGAGGAGCTTGTCGATTTCCTTGCGGTGAAGAAGCAATTTGCGGGGCCTGGTCGGGTCATGATTCATGATGTTGCCGTGACGATAAGGACTGATGTGGCAATGATAGAGATAGACTTCCCCGTCCTTGACGGCAGCATAGCTGTCTTGAAGGTTGGCCCGTCCGTCGCGCAATGATTTGACCTCCGTGCCGGTCAAGACGATGCCGGCCTCGAATTTCTCTTCGACAATATAATCGTGGGAGGCCTTGCGGTTGGTCGTGATGATGGTTTGGTTCGGTCCTTCGACGCGCCTCATGACCTCACCAGTGCCGGAGAAAGGAGGAGATTCCTCTGCTCGCTTCTCCCCGTGGCCGGCCGTCTGTCACCCCTCGGACATTCGGGCCTTCTATCTGCTATGATGAACCCATGTCTCGTTCTGGCTCGCTCGACCCCTGCAGCGCTATCCTTCGCCGACTTTCCAAACGACTGGGCCTCGAAACCAAACTCTTTGAATTCCGCTTACAACGCCAGTGGCGAGACATGGTGGGAGAGCCCTTGGCCTCGCACACATGGCCGGCTCAGATCCGTTTCAAAAAACTGTATTTGATAGTTCCCAATTCCATCTGGCTCCAACAGCTCACGTTCTTGAAGCCTTCTCTTCTGGCCCACATCAAACGTGCGGAGGGCGGGGAATTCATCCACGATATCGTCCTTCGTGTGGGAGAAACTCCAGGACCATCGACTTTTTCTCAGGACAGTCCCACGGAACCAGACCGTTCCTCCATTCGTCGACAAGAGATAGAGCCTGCTCCTTCACCGATCCCCATCGACCTGATCAACCTGCGAGACCCCGATCTTCGCAGACGGTTCACAGAGGTGATAGCGAGATACCCCTTTCGGCGGACTCCGTCTCGACCGGGAGCGGATCGGTGACCAGTCCTTTAAAGAGGATCCTCGCGCCCTCGAAGCTCCCTCCGTTCCGCAAAAGAGACCCGATGGCTCCCTCCTCTTCTTCCCCCTCCAATCGATAGTATCCTCGCATCGCCCCTTGGACTGCCTTCACGGTTTCCTCATCCCCCCGTTTGTATCGTTCCAACACCGTCGACTCGGCCCACCCCTCATCGCTAAACACAAGGACCGTCATAGATCGATATCGCCCCCCAGGATTTCCGGGCGTCGTCGGATAAATCTTCATTGGGCCAAAATCTCGGGTAGTGTGCCCCACCCGCCGAAAGCGGTGGAGCAGCTTCTCAACCTGTTCATCGGGAGTGTCGCGCGGCACGTGCACAGCTACCAGCGAACCGAGTTGAGCCCCGACCGTGTACGGTGGAATGGACCGATCCGGTTTCGTCAGGTACATGCCGCCCCAGATGAGGGCAAAGGAGCCGACAAAGACTCCCAGTCCCATCTTGACGACAATGTCCAGCGGTTTCTTGCTGGCCCGATCGGAAGACGCCATGGAGGCACTCACGGAAAGAACGTGTAGAGGAACGCTTTACCCCTGCGGGTCGGAGGGGTCGTCTTCTGGCGCAGTGTCCTCTCGCTCGCTTGGCTCGGCCAACCTCGCCACCGCCACCACGCGATCGTGGTCATCCTCCAACTCGAGGATCCGCACGCCCTGTGTGTTGCGTCCGACCTCGCGGATGTCGTCCACGCGGCAACGGATGACCTTGCCCTGCGCCGCCATGAGCATGATTTCGTCGCCGTCCCGGACTTGCAGAAAGCCGACGGCGGGCCCGTTCTTCTCCGTCGTTTTAATACTGATGATGCCCTTGCCGCCACGACCCTGCACACGGTATTCGCCAACCGGTGTCCGTTTTCCGTATCCTCCTTCGGTAACCGTGAGGATCGACGTTGTGGAATCGGGGGTGATGGTTTCCATGCCGATGACCTCGTTGCCGTCTTCCAGAGTGATCCCTTTCACGCCATACGCCGTCCGCCCCATCGGCCGGACCTCGCTTTCGGGAAATCGGATCGTAATGCCCTGCTTCGTTCCGAGCAAAATTTCTCGCGTACCGTCCGTGAGCTGCGCGCCGATCAGCCTATCTCCCTCCTCCAGACCGAGCGCGATGATGCCGCCCTGCCGCGGGTTCCCATAGGCCGAGAGTTCCGTCTTTTTGACCAACCCATTTTTCGTCGCCATCACCACAAACTGATCCCCGCGAAATTCTTTGACCGGCAAGGTCGCCGTGACCTTCTCTCCCTCTGCCAGGGTGAGGAGGTTGACCAGCGCCTTCCCCTTGGCAGCACGGCTGGCTTCTGGGATGTCATGCACCTTGAGCCAATAGACCTTCCCTGTATCCGTAAACACCAGCAGCGTCTGATGGGTGGTGGCCGTAAAGAGGGTTTCTACGAAGTCCTCATCCTTGACGCCCATTCCGATCTTGCCCTTTCCCCCTCGCCGCTGAGCCCGGTACAGGGAGACGGGATTGCGTTTGATGTAGCCGGCATGTGAGATCGTCACCACGACCTCTTCTTCAGCGATAAGATCTTCCAGCTTGATGTCACTGTCGTCCTTGACGATGTGCGTCCGCCGCTCATCCGCATAGGTCTCGCGGATCTGGACCAGCTCGTCCCTGATCATGGTCCGCACCAGGGCGTCGCTGGCGAGGACGGACCGGAGGTACTCAATCTTCTGGAGAACTTCCTGATACTCCTCGACGAGCTTCGTTCGCTCCAGTTGCGTCAATCGCTGGAGCCGCATGTCCAGGATGGCGTTGGCCTGGATCTCGGTGAGTCCGAACTGCTCTCGCAGACTCGCGCGAGCCTCCTCCGGCGAACGGGAACGTCGGATCAAGGCGATGACGGTATCAAGGTGATCGATGGCGATTTTGAGTCCTTCGAGGACATGGGCTCGCTCTTCCGCTTTTTTCAACTCGAAGGTCGTCCGACGGACGATCACTTCCCGCCGATGGTCCAGAAAATGCTGCAGCAGTTGCTTAAGATTCAGCACCTCCGGTCGTTGGTTAACCAAGGCAAGCATGATGATGCCATAGGTGGATTCAAGCGGCGTGTGTTTGTAGAGGTTGTTCAGGATCACCTGGGGAATCTCATGGCGCTTGAGTTCGATCACGATCCGAACTCCCTCGCGATCAGAGGACTCATCGCGGAGGTCGGCAATGCCCTTCAAGCGATCCTCTTGAATCAGTTCCGCGATCTTTTCGATCAGCTTGGCCTTGTTCTGCTGGAACGGAATCTCCGTGACGATGAGTCGATCCCGCTCCGTGCGGGGATCAGTCTCCACCACCACCTTGGCCCTTATCCTGATCAGTCCACGTCCTGTTTCGTAGGCTTCCTTGATACCGCCGGCCCCATAAATAAACCCGGCTGTTGGAAAGTCGGGGCCGGGAATTTTGGCCATCAATTCGGCGATGGTGGCCTCTGGTTGGTCCAGAAGCAGCAGGAGGCCGTCGATGACTTCTCCGAGGTTGTGCGTCGGGATGTTGGTGGAGTAGCCAACCGCAATCCCGTTCGCGCCGTTGATGAGCAGGTTGGGCACCTTTGCCGGGAGCACCAGCGGTTCCTGACGCGATTCATCATAGTTAGGGACAAAATCGACGGTTTCCTTGTCGATGTCCGCCAGCAGTTCTTCCGCTAGCTTGGTCATGCGGGCTTCCGTGTACCGCATGGCCGCCGGGGCGTCGCCGTCCATGGAGCCATAGTTGCCCTGACCATCGATCAGGGGATACCGCATGTTGAAGTCCTGCGCCATCCGCACCAACGTGTCGTAAATGGCGGTGTCGCCATGGGGGTGATAATTGCCCATGATTTCGCCCACGATCTTGGCGGACTTTCGGTAGGGGCGGTTCTGGGTTAGCCCCATTTCGTGCATGCCGAACAGGATGCGGCGGTGGACCGGTTTGAGACCGTCCCGCACGTCAGGAAGCGCTCGTCCCACGATCACGCTCATGGCGTAATCCAGATAGGACGACTTCATTTCGTCTTCGATTGCGATATGGCCCATTCTCTCATCGGGCGGCATTCTGAATTCCTCGTCGAGCAACCCTCACGTACCAGCTAGCAACCAGCAACTGATGGTGCGTGCCTCGCTAGACGCGTGACGACTGAGCCGTTCTACACGTCCAGGTTCCTGACCTCCAACGCATGGGTCTCGATGAACTTGCGCCGAGGCTCGACTTCGTCTCCCATCAGAACGGTGAAAATCTCGTCCACCCCTGTCATGTCTTCCAATTGCACCCTCAGTAAGGTCCGCTGTTCGGGATCCATCGTGGTCTCCCACAATTGGGCGGGGTTCATCTCACCGAGGCCCTTGTACCGCTGAATGCTCAGCCCCTGCTTGCCAACATCGAGAATGGTCTTGACCACCTCGGCCGTCGAGGGCACCTCCCACTGGCGATCTTCCGTTTTGAGTCGGTAGGGGGGGCGTCCCATCCCTATCGCGGACGGCGCGAGTTTCTGCAATTCCCGGAAGTCGGCAGAGCCGACCAATTCGTGGGTCACTTGCATCTGAGAGACGACGCCGTTGGCCTGGAGACTACACACGAGTTTGTTTGATTGATGCTCCTCGTCGTGAGCCGTTTCGATGCTCACATCCGCCTTTGGCCACTGAAGCGCCAGGGTCTGTTTGACCCGAGCGATCACCCCCGCCATCGCCTCCTGGTTCTTCAATGTCTCCCGATCCAGCGCCGGTTCATCCACGAATGCCCGCAGAATCGCCGCCTCCTGCGGCTTCTTGTTCAGCCGGGCCAGCAATGTCTCGAACGAGATCATCTTTTTGAGGATAGGGAGCAGCCGACGGCCGGTCAGATACTCCTGCGCTCCTTCGACATAGAGGTGCACCTCCTCAACGGCAAGGTCGGCGAGGTATTCGTTCAGAGCAGCCTCATCTTTCAAGTAGCGTTCTGTCTTCCCTTTTTTGACCTTATAGAGAGGAGGCTGAGCGATGTAGATGTAGCCCCGCTCGATCAATTCCGGCATTTGCCTAAAGAAAAAGGTCAGAAGCAAGGTACGAATATGACTACCGTCCACGTCAGCGTCGGTCATGAGGATGATCTTGTGATAGCGGGCCTTGGCGATGTCGAACGAGTCCTTGTCCGATTTATCTCCCTCTTCGCGGGCGCGGCCGATGCCGGTTCCCAGCGCCATGATGAGCGTCCGAATTTCGTCACTGGTCAGCATTTTGTCGAAGCGCGCCTTTTCGACATTGAGAATTTTGCCCTTCAGTGGCAAGACCGCTTGAAAACGCCGGTCCCTGCCTTGCTTGGCCGATCCGCCTGCGGAGTCTCCCTCCACGATGTACAGTTCGCTTAAAGCGGGGTCCTTCTCCGTGCAGTCGGCCAGTTTTCCCGGCAGCGATCCGCCGTCGAGAGCGCTTTTGCGTCGAATAAGGTCCTTTGCCTTGCGAGCGGCCTCCCGGGCGCGGGCCGCCTCAATGGCCTTGCCGACGATTTTGCGCGCGATCGGTGGATTCTCCTCGAAATAGGCCCCCAGCCTCTCATGCGTGGCCGTCTCGACGATACCTTTCACTTCGCTGTTGCCAAGTTTGGCTTTGGTCTGCCCTTCAAATTGCGGATTTCTCACCTTTACACTGACGACCGCCGTGAGTCCCTCCCGCACATCGTCGCCGGTCAGTGAGTCAGCCTCTTTCTTCAACAGCTCATGAGCCGCGGCGTAGGAATTGATGGTGCGCGTGAGGGCGGCTTTGAATCCAGCGAGGTGCGTCCCTCCTTCTTTCGTGTTGATATTGTTCGCGAAGGAGAAGAGGTTTTCCGCGTATCCGTCATTGTACTGAAGGGCAACTTCTAGGATCAGGTCCGGCTTTTCGACTTTGAAGTAGATCGGCTTGTGCAAGGGAGTCTTCGCCTCGTTGAGGTGTTCGACAAAGGAGACAATGCCCCCCTTGTAGAAAAAGACCTGTTCCTTGGCCGGTTCTTTCCGCTCGTCCTTGAGGGTGATCGAGAGGCCCTTGTTCAAAAAGGCGAGCTCGCGCAGCCGTTGTGCCAGAATGTCAAAGCTGAATTCGGTGGTCTCAAAAATCTCGGGGTCCGGCTTAAACCGGATTTTGGTGCCCCGGCGCTTGGTGACCCCCGTGTTTTTGAGCGGCGCGTTCGGCTTGCCCCGCTCGTACCGCTGCTCAAAAACCTGTCCATCTTGCCAAATCTCAAGCTCAAGCCACTCGGAAAGCGCGTTGACGACGGAAATGCCCACTCCATGGAGTCCCCCAGAGACGGTGTAGGCTCCCTGTTCGAACTTACCACCGGCGTGCAAGACGGTGAGGGCCACCTCGGCAGCCGATTTTTTTTGGGTCGGATGCATTCCGGTGGGAATGCCTCTGCCGTTGTCCACGACGGTGACACTGCCGTCGATGTGGATCGTCACGTCGATGGTTTCGCCGAAACCAGCCATGTGCTCATCGACGCTGTTGTCCACCACTTCATAGACCAGGTGATGCAGACCCTCGATGCCAGTGCTGCCAATGTACATCGCCGGCCGCTTGCGCACTGCATCGAGTCCCTCCAGCACCTTAATCTGGTCAGCGCTGTAGCTCTCGCTCTTCGGCTTGGTCACCGCGGATACATCGTCGGAGGTCATAGGTCTTTACTAGTGCGTTCCCCTTGTTCAGATCTTGATTGGCATGACGACGCACTTAAACCCCGGGTTTTCTCGTTCTTGAATCAAACAGGGGCTTAACGGCGTCTCCATTTGCAGCGACACGGTCTCCCCATCCATCACGCCCAGCACATCTAGCAGATACCGGGCGTTGAATCCGGAACTGAGCGGCTCCGCGTCGTAGTGGGCTGGCAGCTCTTCGACCGCCTCGCCATACTCCGGGCTGCTGGAAAAGAGCGTTATGCTCCCCGGAGCAAAGGTGACTTTGACGGCGTGAGCCTTCTCTCGCGACAAGACGGAGACGCGGCGGAGAGCCTGTTCCAGCTCCTGCCGTCTCACGATGATCCGTTTGCCATTCTCCTTGGGAATGACCTGCTGGTAATTGGGATAGGTGCCCTCCATCAGGCGGGCAGTCAGCAGTAAGCCACTCTTGCGGAAGATCATCAGGTTTTTCGCGAAGCCGATCAGCGGCTCGCTGTCATCGCCTTCTTCGAGCAGCCGCCGCATCTCCTGCGCCGCTTTTTTGGGAATGACGGCCTTCATCTCCTGCGGCATCCCTTTGCCGCCTGCTTTCCCCACCTCTTGCTCGGCCACTGCCAGCCGGTGGCCGTCCGTACCGACCAACCGCAGGGTGGCCTTGTTCCCGCTGGCGGTCAGCACGACCAACAAGCCGTTCAAAATGTAGCGGGCGTCGTTATCGCCCGCCGCGAACAAGGTTTTCCGAATGAGTTCCTTCAATCCCTCCGCCGAGAGGGGCGTAAGCCCTTCTCTCTCTATTGCTGGCAGCGCGGGATAGTCTGTGCTCGGGAGGCCGACGATTTTGAACTGGCTCTTCCCAGCACGGATCGTAGTCCAATAGTTCTCACCGACCACAAACTCGATGTCGCCAGGTGGCAGCTCCTTTATAATTTCAAATAGCTTCCTAGCCGAGATGGTGATGGCGCCTGGCTCGATTACCGTGGCCTTGTAGAGGCCTCGGACGGCCAATTCCAAATCAGTGGCGACCACCTCGATTCCTTCCTGCTTGGCCTCCAATAGTACGTTAGATAGGATCGGCATCGTGTTCCGCTTTTCCACAACGCCCTGCACCCGCTGGAGGCCGGTCAACAGTTCTTCCCGTGCGATCCGTATGTTCATTGGCATGATGTTGTCTCCATAAAAACCCCCGATTATCCTCGCAAAATTTGCTCCTTCAACGCCTCGATCGTACTGTACAACGTTTGATCCTTCTCCTTCATCTTCGCCACTTGTCGGCAGGCATGCATGATGGTCGTGTGGTCCTTTCCGCCGAAGTGCCGTCCTATTTCGGGGTAGGAAGCATCCGTTAGTTCCCGGCACAGGTACATGGCGATCTGCCTTGGCTGCACCAACGTCTTGCTTCGCCGTCGGGACTTTAACTCCGTCAGCTTGACACGAAACTGCGCACAGACGGCTTCCTGAATGTCTTCCATGGCCACGATCTTTTTTTTGTCCCCAATTACGTCGCGCAGGACGTTCTTGGCCATCTCAAGGGTGATGGCCTGACCGGTCAGTGACGAGTACGCACCCAACCTCACCAAGCTGCCTTCAAGCTCCCGAATGTTGCTTTTCATTGTGTTCGCAAGGAACTGGATGACATCCTCCGGAAGGGAAATTCCTTCGTCCTCTGACTTCTTCCTAAGGATGGCAATCCTCGTTTCCACGTCCGGCGGCTGCAGGTCCGCAATTAATCCCCACTCGAAACGAGAGCGGAGCCGCTCTTCAATGTCAGGCATGTCCTTAGGAAACCGATCGCTCGATAACACAATTTGTTTGTGCCCCTCGTACAGGGAGTTGAAGGTGTGAAAAAATTCCTCCTGGGTCCGTTCTTTTCCGGCGAGGAATTGAATATCATCGATCATGAGCATGTCGATGTGCCGATACCGACGGCGCAATTCGACCATCTTGTCGTAACGGATCGAGTTGATGACCTCGTTCGTAAACTGCTCCGTCGTTAAATAGGCGATGCGGAGGTCCGTCTTTTCCGCTACATGGTTGCCAATGGCATTCAGGAGATGGGTCTTCCCGAGGCCGACACCACCATAAATGAACAAAGGATTGTAAGTCTTCCCTGGTTGCTCGGCTACAGCCATACAGGCAGCATGGGCAAACTGATTACCTGCCCCTACTACAAAGCTCCCGAAAGTGTATTTTGGATTTAAGTGCACGCCTCGGCGAGCCTTCCCTTGGCTCGCCAGGCGGGGCCCCGAACCTCCCCCTTCCTCAGCTCCTCCCTCTGCCGCCACCATAAAGTCCACGGCCTCAACTTCCTTCACCCCCGACGCGGCAAAGGCTTCCAGGAGAAGTTGCGCGTAGTGTTTCCCAATCCACTCTCCAAAAAATCTGTTGGGAACCACAATGTAGGCTACGGCATCCTCTATCCGATCAAGTCTTGCAGGAAGAAACCATGTGTCATATACCTGCGAAGGAACTTTTCCTTTCAGATATTCAAGAGCTTCCTGCCAAATTACCTTGCCACTCATATTGTATTCACCCTTTACTCACAGGGTTATACACATCTGTGGATAACTTGTGAAGTTCAACTTTGTTCCCGGCGAATAAAATTTTCCCTCTCACCAACGGTCCATTTTTTCTGACTCTTAATCCAACGGCACTCCGACTTTTATCCCCAACCTCTCCAACCACTACCCGCAAGTCATCCCCCACCTTTTCACGAGATCTCCCGCCTAAAGGCGCAAAGTTTTAACGAAAAAACAACCGCTTTTGCCGTATCCCCACTCTCCATATCGTCCTACTCCCACTCCGATGACGGCTAATTGTCTCTAGCCTGCTTCAGATGACAATAACCTTCGGCGCATCAAGGATCAGACGGAGGAGAGTTTTAACATCAAGCTCACCTCCACTGAATGACCGCATTTCCTTAAGAAGGATGATTAAATCAGCCCCTTCCATCACAGAGTCGTTGCTCAGAAGAGCCGGATGTATAACTGCTGGAGACTGGCGAAGAAGGAAAAGTGCTGAGGTCATTGAAATTATCTCCACGCTCTTCATGCCATGAGTCAAAAGACAAGTGCACAGTCCACCGAGTAAACGAGAGAACGAATGGCATCGGCAGACGCATAAGACACACGAAACTTCTCCTGATCGATGGGGTACTTCGTGCCATCCAGAACCAAAAACGGCACAGCCAGGTGCTGAAGGGAAGGAAGAAATTTTTCCAACACCTCTACATCCACGATGTCCTCTGTGTCTTCTGAGAGAAGACGGACTGCTTCGCCAAGGAGAACGACAGTTGTATTGTGGGACCCTGCTGTCAGTCCGAGAGCGATGCGCAAGGCTTCGACCGGGCGATGAGTCTTTGTCGGGTCTTCCTGAATGACGACTGCAACTGTTTTAGCCATAGGGTTTTAACATCAGTCCTCTAGACGTCATGCAAACGTCAGGTGAAGGACAAGAACGGATCACAAGTGTCGATAAGGTTGGACAACACAACTAGTCCAGAGAGAGAGATTGAATCATTCAATTCAGCAGTTGGGACACGATATTGCTGACAACCGTATGCACAGGCGAAGACGCGAACGCCGTAAGATGGGAGGTTCCTATACTCGACCGATCCCAGATTTTTGACTCCTTCGTCGATGAGATAGAGATAGACTTCATGCCCCTCTTGGGAAGCTGCAAGGGCAAGTTGGTGGACGAGGGCCGCGCTATGGTCAGTCGGTGGCAAGGCAAGCAGCATTCCCACTTTCCGTTGCATACGAAATCCACAAAAAAATCAGCGAAATAATAATGCTTTATATATTCCGTGTATAGCAGGCTACGGGGTTTTGAAAGAAAAGTCAACGGGCAAAACTGGTCAGCACGGGGCAATGAGAGCGGAAACATCTTGTCGCAGAGAGGCGAGGGACACCGAATGCTGAGTCTTTGTGTCCATGTTCCGTAGGATCCCCACTCCAGCAGCGACTTCGTCGTCGCCAAGGATGAGAGTGAAGTGGGCCGCTAACCTGTCAGCCTGGCGCAGATGTGCCTTGAGGGAGGTGGCGCGAAAGTCCGAAACGGCTGAGATCCCTCCGCGTCGCAGATCATCGAGAGCCGAGAAACCAGCTGCAGTCCCGGAAGACCCAAACCCTGCAACATATACCAGGACCCGTTGAACAGAGGAGGAGAAGAGCTTCTCCGGTACAAGCAGAGCGATCCGTTCGAGGCCCATGGCAAACCCAACGGCGGGAGTAGGAGGGCCGCCGAGGGCCTCGACCAGGCCATCATAGCGTCCCCCGGCCCCCACGGCGTTCTGAGCGCCAAGGGCGGTCGATGTCACCTCGAATGTGGTAAGGCAATAGTAATCGAGGCCACGAACCAGCCGGTGATTGAGCTGATAGGGGATGTGGAGATCATCCAACCCCTTCAATACTGCTGAAAAATAGCAGTGTGATTTCTCCGAGAGGTAATGGTTCAACCGTGGTGCCGATTGCGTTGCCTCTTGGCATGAGGCAACCTTACAGTCGAGGACCCGGAGCGGATTGGTGGTGATCCGACGCTGGCAATTCGCGCAGAGTCGTTCCACCACAGTGCGGAGGTACTCGATTAACGAAGGGCGGTATGATGCACGGTCCTCCACCGATCCAAGGTTGTTGATTTCCAGGGCCAGAGCTGGAAGGCTCAAATCGTGGAGAATGTGCCACAGGAGCGCAATCACTTCTGCGTCTGCGCGCGGGTCCGCCATGCCAAAGGATTCCACCCCGAATTGATGGAATTGCCGGAGGCGACCTGCTTGTGGACGTTCGTGGCGGAACATTGGGCCGGTATAGAAAAACTTTTGAGGCGTAGGCTGGGCGGCACGATGGTGCTCGATGTATGCGCGAACGGTGCCTGCCGTCCCTTCCGGACGAAGGGTGAGAGAGGTTCCGTCCCGATCCTGGAACGTGTACATCTCCTTCTCGACGATGTCGGTTGAAGCTCCGATGCTCCGAGCAAAGAGCGCTGTCATTTCGAAAATAGGCACGCGGATTTCCTGAAAGCCATAGAGAGAGGCCCATCGGCGGGCCGTTTCCTCTATGAAACGCCACTTCGAGGTCTCCTCTGGTAGGATATCCTTGACTCCCCTGATGGCCTTAATGATTTCCATATGGAAGGGTCCTCACGCCCATGGGATCCGCGCCGCGGCGGACTATAGCGATGCTTTCCAAAACAAGTCAACGGAGAAGACGGCCCCACTCGCAGCAAACCGTTCTTGCGCCGGTTTGCGCGCCGGCTGTATAGTGCGCCCTCGCAACGTGGAGATACCATCCTCCATGTCACTCCCAGGAGGGCACCTTCCCTATCGTGGCTCGGCAGGAGACGTCATCTCGTAGAGTGATCGCCATCGGCCCCATGCCACCGGAGAAGTGCGCCTATGCGCTGGCACGGTATAGCCGCTCTCCGGACTCAATAGAGGACAGCTTGCGGTGGGTCCACACCCACTCATCCGAGAAGTTTTGGGAACAGTTCTACTTTGATTACGGCCACGCCTCCATCGCCGACCTCGGTCATGTCGTCATCTGCTTTGAAGGGGTGTCAGAACTAGCCGCGATCCGGCTAGAAGACGAACCTCTCTGGGACGGCCAAGCAAAGTCCTCCCGTTACCAGAACTTTGCCACCACCCGCTGGTTCGTCCCCCCGCACCTTGGAGAGAGCGAGACTGGAGCAACATACCAGGGAATCCTCCGCAGTCTGTCTGAAGCCTACCGGCTGTTGCACGATCCGCTGGTGATTCACCTCTCCGAGCGAGACCCTCGTCCACCAACCATGACGGAGGCTGACTACCGGCGAAGGATCGCGGCGCGAGCCTTCGACACAACCAGGTACCTGTTGCCGCTTGCCGCCACCACCAATGTGGGCCAGGTTGTAAGCATTCGAACACTGGAAAAGCAGATTACGCGCCTCCTGTCGTCGCAACTGTCGGAGTTGCGCGCCATTGGGGAAGACCTGCGGGATGCCTGTGCGCGTCCGCCGGCCAATCTGTGGAACGAACTTTGTGGGGTAAAGGACGGGACTCTCGAACCGCTCGCCCCCACGTTGGCGCGACATGCTGGGGCCAATCCCTATCACATGACCGTGTATTCGGATCTGGCGCGACACGCTAAGGAAATCCTGCGTGCGGAAGGGCTTGATCGGCCAAGTCGATGGACGGTTCACGAGTCGGTCGATCTGATCGAGTCCCACGATCTAGTGGACGAAGTGGTGACGACGCTCCTCTACCGCGTGAGTCATGTTCCTTATCGCGATCTCCTGGCTCTCGTCCAGAGCTGGTCAGAGAAACAGAAGCGTGACACGATCGAGATAGCGATCAAACGGCGGGGACCCCACGATGAGTTGATCAAAGAATTCCGGAGCGGGTACGCGGTCATATTCGACATCCTCATGGATATCGGCGCGTGGCGCGACCTGCACCGTCATCGGCGATGCCAACAGGTACCACAAAACTTCACCACCTTGCACGGCTACGACGTTCCACCCCCGTTGATCGAGGCCGGATTGGAGCAGGAGTACCGGCAAGCCATGGATGCCGTATACCAGGATATCGAGCGGCTCAAGCAACAGGATCAAGAAGCCGCGCTGTACGCGATCCCGTTTGGATTCAAGGTGCGATGTTTGTTTAAAATGGACTTTGCCGAAGCTGAGTACATCGCCAAACTCCGCTCAGGAGTCAAGGGCCATTGGTCGTATCGGACGGTCGCCTGGCACATGAAACAGAAACTCGCCGCCCGCTATCCCTTAGTGGGTGAAAGGATTCACGCAACACCTCCCGATGTAGAGGATACCTTGAATCGCTAGCCTCCTTCTCTCTTATGGATACTCGTTTGGTCCTGTGCGAAGCCGCGATCCTGACTGGATCGTGGCAGAACCTGCTGGAACACGCCTTGGCCTGGAGCAAAGAGGCGGAGGACACCGGGAAGATAGATCCGCTTCCCCATTTTGCGATCAACGTGGTCCGCCTCATCGAGGGCCGATTTGCCGACGCCTGGAAAGAGCATGCACGGTGTCTCGAAAAGGCTGAGGACATCGCCAGAGTTCGATCATGGGTGGATTCGTTGGTCGAACGACAGCCCACTAACGGGTACGCTCATCTTATCCAGGGTCTTGCCCTGTCGCAGTCTGGTCACTCGGAACGGTCAATCCTGTCGTACAAGGAGGCAGCCAGGCTGCTCCCTGACTCCGCCTATCCCCATTACTTCCTGGCCCAGATCCACCAGCGAGCCGATCACCTCGAAATGGCGATCAAGGAATACAAGGAAGCCGTGAGACGCGACCCGTCGTTCACGCCAGCACGGACGAACCTTGGCGTGGCCTATCAGGAACAGGGACGGCTTGAGATGGCAATCAAGGAATACCGCGAAGTGATCAAATTGCGGCCAGATGATCCAGTAGCCCTTGCGAATCTCGGTTGCGCCTTGGCCGAACAAGGGAAACTGGAGCCAGCGTTACAATGCTACAAGCAGGCCTTACAGCTAAACCCAGCGGATGCCGAGGTGCATTTCGCGCTGGGAGGACTGTACGAAACGAGGGGACGCCTCGATTTGGCACAGAAGAGTTACCGTGAGGCGCTCCAGGCCGATCCGCACTTTGGTCCAGCCCATTCGGCGTTGGGGTGGGTGGCGCTCCGGCAGAACCACTTACAAGAAGCGCAGGAATCGTTCCATCGTGCTCTCGCCTGTAACGCCGAAGACGCCGCCGCCTATCATGGCCTGGGCGAGATCTATGCCCTGCGAGGGAAGCGGCAGAGCGCAATGGAGAACTACAGCAAGGCGCTCAAGTACTATCGTGACCAGGAAAAGAAAAATCAGATCATGAATCAGCTCTTTCAGGAAGGCCACATCGGTGATTCATGAGGCAGAGAGCTGGGGCTGGGACACACATCGTGAAGGGAGGAGAGGGAGCCGGCTTCGTTCGGACGGATGTCGCTGTCCTAGCTAGTTGACTAGAGGTCGCGGATCGCCCCCTGTAGCACCGTGATCTGGGTGACAGGGTCGCCGGCGGTGGTGAGTTCCGTCCGGATCTGGTCCTTGAGATAGGAAGAATAACCGACACGGTCTATCAACAAATCCAAAAACCGCTCCGGCGGCAGCAGACTTTGCCGCTTCAACTCTTCCACGGTTTCGTCACTCACGGGAACATAGGTGCTGCCAATGTGGAAGACTACATTATAGTGTCGTCCATCTCCAATCCGTTCAAACCGCAATCCTTTCACCATCCCCTCCTCAGAAACATAGGGCGAAGGTGCTCATTGTAGACAGGTTCCTCGCTGGAACACAAGGGAGCGGAGAGAGGAGCTCTTGAGGAGCTCTTAATATGCCCCTGTGGTATCCCCATGGACAGCAGCACCATAGCGTCATTAAGATGCCGGCACGTTCCCTCCCATGGAAGTAAAAAGAAGAGAAGCTAGGTCATCTAATGACGCTCCAGGATCTCATTGAATCCTGCTTGATCCATCTTCGAGCGGAAGAAGAACAGCTCGTCCGGTCTGGGCCAGCGTTGTTTGTCGTCGGGCAAGGTTGTCGGCTGATCCGATCGATTGGGGAGCTGCATCTCTATGAGTTCACCGTGCCCGTCGATGCCTCACTCCCTGTGGATGTACCTGTGGCGGTCGTTCCGAGCGACGAGACGGAGCCCACAGAGGGGATCGTCCTGAGCCAGGACAGCCGGATCGTTTTTGTGCAGATGGGAGAAACGTTGGGGACACCGGTCTCTGCCGTGACGCTCGTGCCGGACGTGGCTGGCCATCTGCGGGCACTAGCCGATCGACTGGAGAACATGATCCGGCGCAACAGTTCCTACCATCTCGGGCCGGCTGAACGGTTAGTCCCGTTGTTTCAGCGAAGGGAACAAGGGGAACGGTGGAACCCACCGGAATCCTCGGTGCTGACGACCCTCTGGCACCAGGATCGGTCTCGCCGGCGACAACAATTGGCTCAGCTGGTGGTGGAGCTCGTTCGCGCGAACAAACGGGTTCTCTTGTTAAGTCCCGACCATCCCACGGCCGATGAGGTAACCGGCTTCGTCGCGCGGGCGATGAAAATGGCGGGACTGAGCCACCAGACCTTGATCAGCCGGTATGCACAGCCCCTTCTGACCGAAAGCGGAGGCATGGCCCTGGAGGACCTCGGCTTTGAGGCGCAGATCCATCGGTTTTATGCCAGGTCGCAATCTGAAAAGGCGTTGCTGCGGAAGAAGTACGAACGATTTCGAGAGCTGACTCCCCTCATGGCGTTCAAGACCCAGAAACAGAAGGATCTGGACGAGGTCCGGCTGCTCGAATGGCGGCTGATCTCCCAGATGAGGGATCTCCAGGCTAAGGTGGCCGAGGTGGAAACGACGCTTGCCGAGTATGAGACCTTGCCGTTATTCCAACGGTTGGCGATGCAAATGGTCGGAAAGAACCGGCAGTCGCTTGACCAATATCGGTTGCTATACCAACGGCAGATGGAAGCGTTACACAAAGAGATCGATATAGCTCAGGCGCGGATTCGGGAGTTGGCGCCGGAAGCGGCCGTTTCCCGTGACGTAACGCAGGAGTACGATGAACTGAAAGAAACGGTCACGAAGCTGGGAGGAACGAAAAAAGTCCGTGAGTTGCTGGCGGCCGAGGCGGACCCGAACCGGCAGGCGTTTCTCCAACACCGCCGGCTGGTGGCCACCACACCTGGCCGAGTGGCCGGTGACCCTCTGTTCGACCGCGTGCGGTTCGACGTGCTGGTTGCTGATGAGGTGTCGCGCATCGCCCCGTTGTATCTTCTAGCAGCGGCCGGCCTGGTGCGAGAACGGCTCGTCCTGTGTGGTGATCCAGGCGCCCTGGACATGATGACCGCACCAGGGGAACCAGCGGGATTGCTTCCGGTTCTGCGGATTTCCCCCTTGCTTGACGAGCAAGTTAAAAATTCCGGATAATCGATTTGCCCTTTCTTGCTCGGTCTTCGGCCCGACGAAAAGTCGGCCACCCCTCACGTGCCGAAGTGGCGGAACTGGCAGACGCACTAGATTCAGGGTCTAGCGCCCTTAGGGGTGTCCGGGTTCAAATCCCGGCTTCGGCACCAAACCTAACGAATGCCTGCGGCCCAGCTCGCTCAGTTTACGATGAGCGCGAGAGGGGTCAGCATGGTTCTCTTCGCTAATCCGGCCAACCAGCGGACCCCGCTGAGTATGGCCGCTTCCGGTCCCTTGCCTCTGTGAGGAGAGGTCCTTCACAATGACAGACAGAGCCACTGACTAAGATAAGCAGTGGGGAGTGTCTCATGAAGTTCCGATTGGCTAGGTGGAGGGGGTGGGTTG
>JANDJC010000041.1 GCA_024331045.1 Nitrospira sp. | reverse complement strand
CTGGTGCTTGACGGCGGACAAGCCGGTCCACCGCTGCCAGGCCAGCCGTTGGTCATCTGGAATTTCCGCATGTGGTCCAATGGGAAAGAGCAGCACCTCTGGGTCTTCGAGTAATACCGTTTCAATACTGAGTCGTGGATAAGGCATGGTGCTCTTGGCCGCCACATTGAGTCCCCCGGCCAAGCCGATCAGTTGATCGATGAAACTCCCCGGTCCCACGGTGATCAGGGGTTCGCTGTTCAAAACATAGAGCACTCGCACCGGCGGCTGTCCCTGCACCCGCTGCTTGACGGCGGTGATCCGCTGGCGCAGTTCCATCACCAGCGCGGCTGCCTCGGCCTCCCGATTGACCATCCGCCCGAGCGTCTGAATCTGCGTGAGCACGCCGTCCACGGTCCGACCGGCCAGGAAGAAAATGGGAATGCGCAGATGATCGAGCGTGGCAACGAGTTCGGGTTTCACAAATTCCTGCGGAGCCAGAACCAAATCCGGTTGCAAGGCGACGAGCGATTCCACATTGGGGCTCCCGTAGCCGACCTTGGGCTTACGCGCCGCCTCAGGCGGAAAGTCGCAGAACGGCGTCACCCCAACCACCAGGTCTCCGGCCCCGATCGCAAACAACATTTCCGTGATACTGGGAGCCAACGAAACAAGCCGACGGGGAGAAGAGGCAAGGTGAAACTTCCTGCCCGCATCGTCAACGAAAGACCGTGACGAGACATGCGTCATGAACGGCATACCGGTTAAAATTCCTTGCGGCCGTCGCTTCATGCCTGACAACTCTCCCTGGGTGTTGGCAAGGCCTGTCTCCTCCAGACTCACAGCGAGGACAACCGACAGGCCTATCGTTCGCCAAAACCGAAACCACGAAGGATTCGGCCTCCGCCACGACGTGCCGACACAAAAAATCCTCAAGGCCTTTCTACAAGACCTTGAGGATTGCCCCCGCCTCTTCATCCTCACCTGTTCCCCAGCCCTCGAAGGAACATCGGTCACTCCTCCAGCCAGGTCTTCTGGCTCATGGTTCACCCTAGTCCCCGCACCTTCCCGGCGCCGTTTCCGTCATCGCTGCCTCCTCCTTCAACAGCGGCAGGTAACGGACCTTGCGCCAGTGGCAACCGCGGGTTTCGTCCCCATTTACAGCGGCGGGACCGCGAGGGATTCGCACCCTCTTCCCTTTGACCGGAGGCTATGTCAGGCAGCACAATAGGAGAGCCCGTCAAAGCTTGTCAAGGCCGAGACGTCCTCGTCAGGGGCGACTCGTTCGGCTGATGTGGTGCTGATGTGGTAATGAGTTCTATTCAGACTCCTGGACGATCCGCCCGCGACTTGTCAACCTTCACAAGCCTGTGCTAGATTCAGGCCGCTTAGCGCAACCGCTTTCTTCCGAAGGAGAATGGTCGTGGCCTTTCAATGTGAACTCTGCCAGAAAAAACCGCGGTCCGGAAACAATGTAAGTCATGCCAACAACAAAACCCGGCGCGTGTTCAATCCCAACCTCCAAACGGTTCGCGCCGTCATCGACGGCACCCACAAGCGGATTCGCGTCTGCACGCGCTGCCTGCGCTCAGGCCTGGTGAAAAAGGCGGTCTGAGTCCTCTTCCCATTTTCCTCACTGCCAGGAGGACGTGGAAGAGGCGAGGAATTCTTGCCCGACCTGGCAGGATCACGTCTCTATCAGCAGCCGTGCCCTCGTCCGCCGTCGTGCATAAGAAGCTCCTCAGAGGGCAAAACCCATCACTCGATGCCGGGTATCTCTGGCATCTTCAAAGAGGTTGCTCTCGTGAGTGCCGCGATAGAAAGAGCTTGGCGTCAAACGGACCTGGCGGGAGTTAGGACGTTGTCCTCTCTTTGCTCCCTCGCTTTACTCTCGGAGCTTGAGGATGGGTAATTTGAAACCACGGATGGAGCGGGCGATGGGATTTGAACCCACGACAACTAGCTTGGGAAGCTAGGACTCTACCACTGAGCTACGCCCGCCCGTGCAGAGCAATCCTACGCGCGCGCCGCTGGCAAGTCAAGCAAGGGCCCACGGCCGTTGAGTGTTACCACTTTGCACTGCTAGCTTAAGCCTCTCCGCTCAGGCCCCTCTTACCAGTAGAGAACCTTCCGTCCGCCCTTTACAATAAAGGCCATGTTGGCAGCCATCGATATCGGCAACACCCATATCGTGTGGGGGGTCTTTGAAGGCTCGACCCTCGCCGCCCACTGGCGGCTGGCCACCAATCCGAGAACAACCTCTGATGAGTATGGAATCCTGTGCACAACTTTGCTTGAGCGAACGCCGCACGGCCCCCAACCAATCGATGGCACCATTATTTCAAGCGTAGTACCAGCCCTGACGGGAACTGTTGTCTCGATGGTCAAAACCTACTTCGGTTGCTCCCCCTTGGTGGTGGACGCCGACTGTGACACCGGCCTTACCCTAAAGTACGCAAATCCTCGAGAAATCGGCAGCGATCGTCTCGTCAACGCGGCGGCGGCCTATCACAAATTTCGTCGAGATCTCATCATTGTTGATTTCGGCACCGCCACGACCTTTTGCGCGGTCACGCAAGCAGGAGAGTATCTGGGTGGCGCGATCGCGCCCGGCCTTGGCATCTCGGCCGAGGCACTGTTTACTCGCGCCGCGAAACTAAGCAAAGTCGAGTTGGTTCGCCCCCCCACAGTGATCGGAACCGACACCGCCAGCAGTATTCAATCGGGGCTTCTGTTCGGTTATGCCGGCCTGGTGGATACCATGGTCCGGCGGATGGAACAAGAAATGGGACGAACCTCATTTGTGGTGGCAACAGGCGGCTTGGCTTCGATTATCGCCCCAGAAACAGACACCATCCACACCATTGAGCCATTTTTAACACTTGAAGGGCTCGAACTCCTGTATCGACGGTCCCAAGGACGTTGCCCTTCCCTCTAACGATCTTCCTCATTTTAGGTTTAGATTCTGCAAGGGCTTGTTTTTGCCGGGCTGTTGATTTTTCTTCATTATCCTGTTGACTTCTCGCTCTCTATGGATATCTGCTTCCCAACAAACTGAGAGGGACGCAGTGGACGCCGAACAGAACAGTGCCGATTCCCCATCTAGAATCGATGGGTTAGAGAATGGAGAAGGGAGCGAGACTTCGGAAAAAGAAGGGACTGTGGTCTCTCGCATCACCGAATTGGAAAAGGCCTTGGAGACCAAAACGGAAGAGTACAAAGTACTGCACGACAAGTATCTCCGATTGGCCGCCGAATTTGACAATTACAAACGTGTCATCCAGCGGGAGCAACGTGAGCAGGTCAAATTCGGCAATGAACAGTTGCTAAAGGAGCTCTTACCAACGTTAGACAACATGGAGCGAGCCATTAAAGCGGCGCGCGAAAACGAGCAGGCTGGCCTTGAGGCGGTGGTACAGGGTGTTGAGTTGACGCTAAAACAGTTGGTCGCAACGCTTGCGAAATTTGGGGTGCAGGCGATCGACACGACCGGTCAAGCGTTTGATCCCGCCACTCATCAAGCCGTCTCTCATGTCTCCTCTGATTCAGTACCTAGAGACCACATCGTCGAGGAATTTCAAAAGGGGTATCGACTTCATGATCGGGTTCTCCGGGCGGCAATGGTCAGTGTATCCTCTGGGCCGGCGGCCAGTGACGAGCCACACCAACCGCCCAGGAGTGGTTAATCATGTGGTTCATCATCTCACGTTTCATCATAGTGAAGGAAGGAGCCATCCATGGGTAAAGTCATCGGCATCGACCTCGGGACCACCAATTCTTGTGTTGCGATCATGAGCGGCGGAGACCCCGTCGTCATCGCCAACGCCGAAGGAAGCCGCACTACTCCTTCCGTTGTCGCCATTACTGACAAGGGCGAGCGGTTGGTCGGCCAAATCGCCAAACGACAGGCAATCACCAATCCTGAAAACACCATTTTCTCGGTCAAACGGCTGATGGGGCGAAAATTCAGAAGCCGAGAAGTCCAGGAAGCCATGAAGCGCCTGCCCTACAAAGTGGTGGAGGCCGACAACGGCGATGCGCATGTGGAGCTGCGTGGTAAACGATATAGTCCGCCAGAAATTTCCGCCATGATTCTTCAAAAGATGAAACAAACGGCGGAAGATTACCTCGGCGAAAAAATCACCGAGGCCGTCATCACCGTACCGGCCTACTTTGACGACAGCCAACGGCAGGCCACCAAGGACGCGGGACAGATTGCCGGCTTAAACGTGCTGCGCATTATCAACGAGCCGACGGCCGCATCCCTGGCCTATGGCCTCGACAAGAAGAAAGACGAGCGGATTGCCGTGTACGATCTGGGCGGCGGCACCTTCGACATTTCCATCTTGGAAATCGGCGACGGTGTCTTTGAGGTCAAATCCACCAATGGCGACACCTACCTGGGCGGCGATGACTTCGATCTCCGGATCATCGATTGGCTGGTGGACGAATTCAAAAAGGACCAGGGCATCGACCTCCGGAAAGATCGAATGGCATTGCAGAGGCTCAAAGAAGCAGCAGAGCGCGCCAAAATCGAGCTGTCCTCATCGCAAGAGACGGAAATCAATCTGCCTTTCATCACCGCCGACGCGAGTGGCCCCAAACATCTGGTGATGAAGTTGACGCGCGCCAAACTCGAGCAACTGGTGGATGACTTGATCCAACGCACCATCGAGCCCTGCCGGAAAGCCTTGGCCGACGCGGGGGTTTCGGCACGCGATATCAATGAAGTGGTGCTGGTCGGTGGGATGACACGGATGCCGAAAGTCATTCAGGTCGTCAAGGAGTTTTTCGGCAAGGAGCCGCATCGTGGTGTTAATCCTGATGAAGTGGTCGCCGTTGGTGCGGCTATTCAAGGCGGTGTGCTCAAGGGAGAGGTCAAAGATGTGCTCCTGTTGGACGTCACCCCCCTGTCCCTGGGGATCGAAACGCTGGGTGGCGTATTCACCAAACTCATCGAGCGCAATACGACCATTCCTACGAAGAAAAGCCAAATTTTCTCAACCGCGGCGGACAACCAAACCGCTGTCACCATTCGTGTCTTTCAGGGCGAGCGTGAAATGGCGAACGACAACAAGCTGCTGGGGCAGTTCGACCTGGTCGGCATTCCTCCCGCCCCACGGGGCGTTCCACAGATCGAGGTATCTTTCGATATTGATGCCAATGGCATCGTCCACGTGGCGGCCAAGGATCTGGCGACACAAAAAGAGCAGTCTATCCGGATCACGGCCTCCAGCGGACTGAGCAAAGAAGAGGTCGAGCGCTTGGTCAAGGAAGCCCAAGCCCACACCGAGGAAGACAAGAAACGGCGTCGATTGGCCGAGGCCAAAAATCAAGCCGACAACCTGGTTTATCAAACGGAAAAAAACATAGCCGAATACGGCGACAAAATTTCGAGCGAGGAGAAAGCCAAGATCCAGGATGCCATCGCAGCCGTTAAAAAAGCCCTTGAAGGTACAGACGTGGCTGCCATTGAGTCGGCAACGCAAACCCTCATGGCGGCATCCCACAAATTGGCTGAAGAAATGTATAGAAAAGCCTCCTCGGCGACCGCCTCTGCCAGTTCATCAGGTCCAGGAACCTCAGGAGGAGACAGCACGAAGACCAAAAGCGATGAGAAGGTCGTGGATGCAGAATTTGAAGAAGTGGACAAAGACAAAAAATCGTGATGAACTGCTGGTGAGGGAGGGGACACCCCTGTCTGGCTGGGACCTGCGCCGAGAGGGGGGTGTTCCCCCTGTTTTTCCGCCCTTATAACAATGGCACCCGTGAGCAAACGCGATTACTACGACATCCTCGGCGTTGACCGGAACGCTTCCGAGGACGAGATCAAAAAAGCGTACAGGCGTCTTGCCCGTCAATATCATCCTGACTTACAAACCACTGAGCACCAGAAGAAAGTCGCCGAAGAGAAATTTAAGGAAATCAATGAGGCCTACGAAGTCCTCAGTGACCAAGAGAAACGGCGACGCTATGACATGTTCGGCCACGCCGGTGCGCAACAAGGGGCTGGTGGATTCGAAGGATTCGATTTTGGGCGCGGCGGATTTGGAGACATCTTTAGCGACATCTTCGAGGATTTCTTCGGCCAGCCTCGCGGAGGTTCACGGCCGGAACGGGGCAGTGATCTTCAATACAACTTGGAGATCTCTTTCGAAGAAGCCGTTTACGGGAAAGAAGCCAAGCTCAAGATTCCCCGCTGGGAAACCTGTCCGGACTGCCGAGGAACAGGCGCCCGCTCGGCGGCGGCCATCAAAACCTGTCCCGGTTGTAAGGGCACGGGTCAGTTACGCTTCCAACAGGGCTTTTTCAGCGTCAGTCGCCCCTGCGGTCAATGTGAGGGCGTGGGTCGGATTGTGACCGACCCCTGTTCCACCTGCCAAGGCCGACAACGGGTGTATAAAGAACGGACGATCGTCGTCAATATTCCAGCCGGGATCGAGTCCGGTATGAGATTACGCTTGTCCAATGAAGGCGAACATGGTCTTCATTCCGGTCCACCTGGCGATTTATATGTGGCGATCACCGTGAAGCCCCATCCAGTCTTTCAACGCAAGGGTCTGGATATTCTCTGCGACGTCCCCATCAGTTTCGTGACGGCCATCCTGGGCGGAAAGGTTGAAGTACCGACACTCAAGGGTCCAACCATTCTGAAAATTCCACCGGGGACCCAACATGACAAGGTGCTTCGCCTCAAGGGCCTCGGTATTCCCAGCCTCAAGGGTGGAGGAGTGGGCGATCAGTTGTGTGCCATCAAGATCCAGATTCCCACGAAACTTACGGCCAAGCAAAAGGAACTGCTCACCGAATTTGCCAAAGAAAGCGGCATGTCTATGGAGAGCAATGGGGAAGGGTTTTTCGACAAAGTCAAGACGTTGTTCGAGTAGACCACCTCCTCATCCAATTTGTTGCCTCTCCCCACCAGTTTTTGCATGGCGGTCTTCTTCATCCAGCCGGAGCAGGTAACCTCTTCGACCATTTCCATCGGTGGTCAACTTTTGGCTCATCTGCGGGACAGTTTGCGCCTCACGACGGGCGAAACCGTTTGGTTTGGCGATGGAGCCGGCCATCGATATCGAACTGAAATCGTCATGATTGCTGGCCAGACGATGACCGCTCGCATTCTCGAAGTTCATACTCAGCCACTACGTTGCACCCCTCTTCTCCTCCTCGGCCAAGCCATACTCAAGGGAGAGAAATTCGAGTGGGTGATTCAGAAAGCAACCGAGCTTGGCATCCACACCATCACACCGATCCAGAGCGAGCAGAGCGTTGTCCGACTCAGGCCAGAGCGTCTTGCAGGTCAGTTAGCTCGCTGGAGCCGCATCGCCCTGGAAGCCGCTCAGCAATCAGAGCAATGGGCCGTGCCGACGATTACTCCCCCTCGTTCGCTGAAAGAAGTTATCTCCACCCTCCCCCCACACACCATCTCACTCTTCCTCGTGGAGCGACAGGAGGGAATGGGCCTCAGCGCTGTCCCCCTTCCCCCCGATGCCAGGACCACCATTCTACTGTTGATCGGGCCGGAAGGAGGATGGAGCAAAGAAGAGGTGCTGATGGCTCGGCAGGCTGGCTGCACATTTATTACCCTTGGTCCCGCTATCCTCAGGGCCGAAACCGCAGCCATCACCGCCATCAGCATCCTCCAATCGCGTCTGGGAAACCTGGGCCCAGTTTCCCCCGCCCAGCAGAGGCATGACAGCAAGACCACCGACGGTTCTTTCAAATAGTTTTCCGCCACAACCGCACAGCCGTCTTGAACCAGACGTTTTGAACCGTGAGCCTCTTGGCTCCACTCTGTTTCAGCCCAACACGTGCCTGTCTGTGCGGTCACTTCTCGATTTACTCGCCCGTGCTTGCGTGTTCGTGCCTGCGAGTAACGAGAAGGAGGTTACAAGATGTCGTCGGACTGGGAGGAAAAAGGTCCGGATTGGTGAGTAGGATTTTGAAATCGAAGGGAAAAATCTCTGAGGGTGTGCCCGGGTCCCAGACGAAACCACCCTTCGGCCAAGAAATGTTGATTGGACTTCCCCTTTCCTTCCGGATACACCTTCAGTTGTAACCGTCCCTGTCGATTGCCGGTCGTATCATCGGATGTCAAATCCGTGGAGAGTTCCAGAAAGTTTTCTAGGTGATCCAGCGCTTTGTTCAGCAGCGAACGAAGCACGCTCGACGAGATGGCCTGTTGAAATGGCTGTTCAGGATCAAACGGCTCCGGTTCACCAGCCCACAGGGGGGCCGCCATCAACACCGCGAGGCACCAGACCATTGCCGCTTGTGTTTTCATACCCATACGTTACCCTTCCCCCGCAAGACAATCAAGCCATCGTGAGCCTTAAGGAGTTCGAGACGGAGCTGCTTCACGATTGCGCTCCCGATAAATAATTGAGCAAGCGACCCCTCACCGAATCAGCTGCATATGAACAATGGTCCCCTTGGCACCAGTCGCCCATCCCTGTCCTGAGCCGAAGAAACTGAGACCAAACAATGAGACCGGTGCGATTGCCGGCTCCTGGGTCCAGGTGAAGCCTCCATTCGTGGTCCGATAGAGGGCGCCGTGATCCCCGATAATCCATCCGAGTTGAGGATTCGTAAAACGAACTTTCAGAAGATCAACAAGTTTCGTGCAAGCTTTACCACAAGGCAGCGAGAGGTCCTTCCAGCGGACCCCGCCGTCGGACGTCTGGAACAATGCTCCGGCGTTACCAACCGCCCACCCATTTGAACGATCGGTCAAAAACACGTCGAAGAAGGTGACAGCTCCCTGAGCTTCGCGGGCCACCCATGTAGCTCCTCCATCGTCCGTCGTGAGAATTGTCCCCAGAGCCCCTACCACCACTCCGTGTTGTTCATCGAGAAAATGTGCTGCGTACAGCGTGGCGTGAGTTCCGCTCGCCTGTTCTGACCAATGGTCTCCTCCGTCAGCGGTATGCAGAATGATTCCGCCTCCTCCCACCATCCATCCGCTTGCCGGCGAGACAAACGAAACATGATACAACGGCTGCTCCACGCCCACCTGATACGAGATCCATGTTTCACCGCCATCAATCGTTCGTCGCACCGTGCCTCCCAAACCAACCACCCATCCCCTCTGGGGGTCAATGAAAAAGATGGACGTCAGCAAATTGGTCGTGCCACTCGTCACCTTTCGCCACGTTTTGCCTCCATTGGTCGTTTTTAAGATCGTCCCCCCCGCTCCAGCAGCCCACCCAAGCTGGGAGGTGAGGAACTGCACGCTCATGAGATCCGCTCCAGTACTGCTTCGTTGAGCCTGCATCACGAGGGAAGGGGTTTCAGCCCACACAGAGGGAGGCCCCCAAACGAGGACCCACGCTACAAGCAACAGGACCTTCCTTACGCGCTGCGCCTCCCTACTCTCTTTCCTACTCTGTGCCCAGTCCGTCATCATTGGTTGGTGTTCGCATCAGGGCGGTTATTGTCCCAGTAGCCGGTATCGGGTAGGTTTTTCGCCTCAATAGTGAAAGGGCCTGCTTCGACAGTGAGCCATTGCTTGGGGGTGCAACAGGTCCCATCAGGCAGCAGATCCCACGACCCTCGCCGGATAACCAGCGGTCCAGTCGCCAAGTTCTCAAAAAACGCCCCTTTTTTCCCGATTCCATAGAGGTTGCGATGGGGTACCTTTACCACAATTTCCGAATCGGTCCAGGATTGGACGAGTGCTGCCGCACCATTGAACAAGACCTCCGTGCGAGAGACATTGCTAACAACCGTCGGGGTATCGTCCGGTTCATTGATTTCAAGATCGGAACGGCGCTTATAAGCCTTCTCATTTAATCGTAAATCCGCATGCTCGGCCGTCTTTAGAAACGTCCCAAAGCCCCTTCCCTTGATCACCACTGTCTCATCCAATCCGGCAGATTTCGGTTCATAGGACTCTACCACAGGGGTCACAACGGTGAAGGTTCCTGCTTCCACCGCTACGGTCCCCCGTTCGGCACAGCACCGGCCATCCGGCAACGGTTTGGTCGCGCCTCGATAGACGACCACTTTCCCACTCTTGGCGCTGAAGGGCACCCAGACATCGATTCGATCATCCATCCAGCGATAGATCACCGCCGGGACCCCACCGATTTCAACACGGTTGTCTCCCTTATCAAAATCAATGAAGTTGTAAGGCGTGGACCCGCTTTCACTGTACACACCAAAATGGGCTCCATCGATGCGCAAGAGGGTTCCGATGGGCGCACTGGTAGGATTCATCGCCGTCACTTTTGGCTCATAGACGGTAAATTGACCGACTGTTCGTGTGCGACCTTGACTCCGCAAGACGACCGGGCCAGTCACTGCCCCTAAAGGAATATGAGCCACGATCATGTTGTCGTTCCATTGAGCAATCGTGAGCGGTTGCTCGCCGAGCAAAACCAGATCGTCCTGCCCTTTTTCCGTTCCGAACCCGCTGCCGAACAGCACCACTTTTGTCCCGACAGGACCGCTTGTCGGATCCACTCGCACTGACGAAAGAAGGGTGATTGTCGCAGTGTTGCTCTTCACGTATTCCACCGGTGCACAACAGGACCCGTCCGGCAAAGGATCCGACGAAGCAAGGCGAACCACGATTTCGCCGCTGGACGCATTGGCTGGAATCTCCACTTCAATGGCATCATCTCTCCACCGTTGCGGGCGCACGACAACGCCGCCAATGACCACGTCGTTGACGCCGAACATGGTGTTGGGATCGCGCGGTCCCGCCGTCATCCCGAAATGACGGCCCGTGATCTGAATCACTGCGCCACGCTCCGCCTCCCTTGGAGTCACCGCTTCAATCTGCGGCGTCGCTACCGTCAACGTTCCAACTACAATTTTCTTTTTTCCGGCTCTCACTTCGACAGAGCCAGTCACCGCCCTCAGGGGGACCTTGAACTCAATCACATCCGATTCCCACCGTTGAATCAATGCGGGCATCCCGCTCACCAATACACGATTGGTGGTCGCTGACCGAAACTTCCCCCATCCCCCCCCCGATACCGAGACGGTGGCACCTGGTGGCACGACCAGCGGAGACAACTCAAACGACGAGGCGTTTGCTTCTCCTGGAATCTTGATGCCACCGAGGACAACGGTGCTTAAGACGAGGCTCAAAACAATGTGCCGTGTGTTCATCTTTCTCTTCCCGGAATTTACCCCTTTGCCTGCCTCCAGGAGGCACCCTTCCATCACCCACCCTCGCGGACTATAGCAACCGATTTTTTAGGGAGTCAAGGGAACCGCCGGCGTGTCCGTTTCTGTCATGTCCGGTCGAACATCCAACCCTGCCGGACAAGATCCTGTGAGCAGGATCCTTGTTCCCAGAGTAATCGGGCAGTTTTCACCTCGTCTGGTCAGCTTTTCACTTGAAGGATGAGATCAAGTTCGACGGGGGCCTGACGGGGAAGTTCCGCCACTCCAACCGCGACGCGGGCATGACGCCCCTCTTCTCCAAACACCGCCACCAACAGGTCCGACGCTCCATTGAGCACCTGCGGTTGATCACAGAAACCGGGCGCCGAAGCCACATAGCCCACCATCTTGACGACACGAATCACCCGGTCAAGCGAACCGAGTTCCGCCCTCACCATCGCCAGCGCATTCAAAAGGGCCATCCTTGCCACCTCTTGTCCCTGCTCAACCGACACACCGTCGCCCACCTTTCCGGTCAACAGCAGGCGCCCGTTCCGGGAGGGAAGAACGCCGGATAAAAATAGTAACTCTCCCACTCTGACAGCAGGTACATAGTTGGCCACCGGTGTAGGCGGCGGCGGCAAGGTCACTCCCAAACCTGCGAGCTTGTGTTCGTATGACATGATGGCTTCTCGCTCCTTCTCCTGCGTGATCCTCGCTTGCTCCTCCCTCAACCCGGTTTAACCGCTTCCCAAAAACTGTCCCCCATCGCGAGGCGGCCGGCAGCAAAAGCGTCCACCACCGTTTGTCCAAGATCGGCAGCCGTGAGGCGAGTACCTAAATCCACCCCGCAGGGAACTTTGGGACCCGTCACCAACAGCGGCACATATTCACGTGTCGGTCGCTGAAGCGGCCTGGACAAATCTCGTCCATGATCACCCGTGAGGATCACTAGATCTCCGACACGTAATTGATCCAACAGAACGGGCAGGCGGCGATCACATTCCTCCAACGCCGCGGCCGCTCGATGCGGATCATCCGTTGGGCAATCCAGACAGACATAGAGAAGCCCGCGCGGCAACTTTTTCAACATGCTAAGAGCTTCCTCAAATGCTTCCTCGGCAGAAAAGGCAGGAAAGGTTTTTGTCAATCCCCGTCCGCCGAACAAATCACCAACTTTTCCCAGTCCCATAATAAGCTGCCCCGACCGATTCAACACATCGAGCATTGTGAGACCGGGCGGTTCGATCACAAACTCTCTCCTCCCCCGCTGAACATGGAGTGCCGCTGGCTCACCGGCAAGGGGTTGGGCAACCACTCGCAGAAACATCCCGCTCGCTTTGATCCTTTTCCACGCTGCTCGACAGCCTTGAGAAAGCTGCTCGCGAGGCATGACCGCCTCGTGCGCCGCTACAAAGCAGGTATTTCGACCATCAGTCCATACAATCGGAGCTCCGCTGGTCAGATGATCGATCCCCTGATCCTTTAAGATAGCCCCCAGAGAGGTGACGGATCCACCGATCACCTTTCGTCCGAATGCCTCCTCTAACGCTACGGTGACCTGCCAAGGCACTCCGTCCATACAACTTGGAGGAACTGCACTGACTACCCCATTGATTTCCCAATGACCCACAACCGAATCGATTCCCTGCGCGGTAAAACCAAGGCGGCCGAAACAGCCTTGCGGCTGAGTCGTGGCTAAAACGCCTGAAAGCGACACCACACAGCCCAGTCCCAAGGTCTCCAAATGTGGCAGACGGATTCCGCCAACGGTTTCCGCTAAGGAGGCGAGCGTATTGGCGTTCGCGTCGCCATACTCCACAGCATCCGGTAGAGGACCAATCCCCCATCCATCTATGACGAAGAGCAACACGCGGTTGATCATCCCTGACACAACGCCTTCCATTCTTTCACAATGGCAACCCCCGTACTGGTCCCAATCCGATCGGCACCTGCCTCCAAAAGGGCAAGGGCCGTCTTCCAGTCCCGAATGCCACCGGATGCCTTGACCTGGGCCCTTCCAGCAACGATCTCCTTTAGCAGTCGGACATCATCAACCGTGGCGCCAGTCGGCCCAAAGCCTGTCGATGTTTTGACATAGTCGGCTCCGGCATCCAGTGACAATTTACAAGCAATCATCTTCTCCTGTCTGGTTAAATAACATGTTTCAAGAATCACTTTATGTTCAATGTGAGGTGTGGCCCGTATCACTTCGGCGATGTCTCGCTGGACTCCGTCATAGTCTCCTGACTTTAACCAACCGATGTTCAGCACCATATCCAAAATGGTCGCTCCTTGTTCAACCGCCTCGATTGCCTCGGCCACCTTGACCTTGGTCGTGTGACTGCCAAGAGGAAACCCGATGGGAACCCCCACTCGAATGGGAACTCCGCGGACTGCCGCCACTGCCTCCGAAAGGTATGCGGGAGGGACAAAAATGACCCTGAAGCGATGCTCGATAGCCTCTTGGCAGACTCGTAATACATCAGCTCTCGTGGCGTTGGGCCGTAGCACGGTGTGATCGATCAAGTCCGGGAGATTCCAAGAAGACGTGGAAGACATGGCGCGCCCGTCAGGAATGCCAGAGCCCTGTTCCCATGGATCTCGACGTTTCCGATCGGCTACCGCGCCGAAACGGCTTTTTTTGATACTGTTCCACCGCTCGGTTATGCTGGGCAAGCGTCGTCGAAAAGTAGTGGGTCCCATCGTTCTTTGAGACAAAATACAAGTGCGGGGTCACAGCGGGATAGAGAGCAGCGCGGATCGACTCAGCGCCAGGACTGGCAATCGGCCCCGGGGGCAGACCAAGCCAGCGATAGGTGTTGTATGGACTTGGGTGAGAGAGATCCTTCTTGCGCAGATTGCCATCGAAATGAGGTAAGCCGTAAATGACGGTGGGGTCACTTTGCAAGGGAATATTTTTCTTCAGGCGGTTATGAAACACCGATGAAATCTGCGGGCGTTCTTCGGCCGAGCCGGTTTCCTTTTCAATCACCGAAGCCAACGTCAGCACTTGATGCATCGTCATACCCAATTCATTGGCTCGCCTCCGCCATTCGGCAGAAAACACCTGTTCAAGCCGCTCAACCATCGTGCGAATGACGTCCTTGGCCGCCGTGTGACGAGCAAACCGATAGGTATCAGGGAACAGGTATCCTTCAAGGGTTTCAGCCGAAATATTCAAAGTTCTAATGAACGATTGGTTGTGGGTGAGGCGGAGAAATTCATCGCGGTCCGTAATGTTTCGCTCGGCAAGCACCTCCGCGATTTGTGCAATGGTATACCCCTCGGGAATCGTCACAGAATGAAG
Source organism: Nitrospira sp. (assembly GCA_024331045.1). Taxonomy (GTDB): domain Bacteria; phylum Nitrospirota; class Nitrospiria; order Nitrospirales; family Nitrospiraceae; genus Nitrospira_D. Next base: position 9,256 of record JANDJC010000041.1, on the reverse strand, counting down.
CACAACCCGTCCCGCCACCAGTTTGGACAAAATCTCGGCTGGTGACATGGCAGCATGGAACTCATATTCCCCGGGTTGGATCTTCCGCTCCGCTTCTTCCAAACGTGCGCGCCACACGAACCCCCATCGACTTTTGATCAGTTGTTCCTGCTCAAGAAGTGTCGCGACCTGTTGCAAGGCCCACCCCGCCGGAATGATCACCACCTTTGCAGGTGGATGATCGGACTCGGACCAAAGCGGCGAGTCAGCCCATCGAATCATCTGCAACAGAGTCAACACCACGAGCACGGACAGAGCGATGACGATGAGCGTCAACTGCACAGGGCGCATCTTCATGGGGGTGTTCGTCCTGCTGCGGTACTTGGATTCCCGTCGAATCCACCCTTGGTGCCTCTTCCTCTGCTTCCCCTTCCGACTGAGTCGCTCCCGCGGCCGGAGTCGTCAAACACGACAGGTACTGTTGAAGGAGCAAGGAGGCTGCGACCCGATCGACGACCTTTTTGCGCTTTTTCCTACTGACGTCCGCCGCGATCAGCACTTCTTCTGCTTCTTTGGTCGTCAATCGCTCATCCCACAGCACCAACGGAACGGACAGACCAGCCTCTAATCTAACGAGGAATTCGTGCATCGCCCGGACAGCCGACCCCTCCTGTCCTTTCAATTGGATCGGTAGGCCCACAACCACTCGCTTCACATTGTGCGCGGCGACCAGCATGGCGATATGGGAAACGTCTTGTTCCAGCGTGCGCCGCTCGAACGTTTCGAGTGGCTGTGCCGTCCACCATAATTCGTCGCTCAAGGCCACGCCGATTCGTTTGGTTCCGTAATCCAGCGCGAGAATGCGACCACGCATGATTTTATCCTGCGAGCGTTCGTTCGACGAGTTCAAACACTTTTTCCAACGCACGGTCGAGTTTGGCCGGTTCCTTTCCGCCAGCCTGCGCCATTTCGGGTCGGCCTCCTCCCGTCCCCCCCACTTCGGCCGCCATGGCTTTGACCAGCTCGCCAGCCTTTAATGAGCCAGTCAGATCCTTCGTAACCACAACCAACAATGAGACTTTGCCCTCGTCGGTTGCAGCTCCCAGCGCAATGACGCCGCTCCTGAGCTTATCCCGCAACTGATCGGCTAATGCCCTCATGCCATTCATGTCCAAGCCGTCGGTTCGTTGGACATGCACCGGGATGCCGGCGACCGTCCGGACCGTCGAGACAGCGGCTTGACCACTGGCCAGCTTCAATTTGAGGCCTTCCAACTCCCGTTCCTTTTCTTTCAACTGGGCAATCAGTTTTTTCGTCTTAATAACGACATCCGAAGGCCCCACCTTGAGCAGGTCGGACAATTCACGAATCTCAGCTTCCAGTTTTTTGACGTGCGCCAAGGCTCCGCTTCCAGTCTGCGCCTCGATGCGGCGGACACCGGCCGCCACGCCCGTTTCGGACACGATGCGGAACAGGCCGATTTCACCGGTAAACCGGCAATGGGTTCCCCCACACAGTTCCTGGCTGAAAGACTCCACCGTCACGACCCGCACCTGCTCTCCATACTTGTCACCGAAAAAGGCCAAGGCACCTTTCGCAACAGCATCTTGAAAATTCATCACCTCGGTGCGAACTGGCTCGTTTTTCCTAATTTCATCATTGACCACCGCCTCGATGTCATCGATATCACGAATCGACAACGGTCTAAAATGGGCGAAGTCGAAGCGCAGTCGATTCGGGCCCACCAGTGATCCATATTGTTTGACATGAGGCCCCAGCAGATGGCGCAGGGCCGCGTGCAACAAATGGGTGGCCGTATGGTTCCGCGCCGCATCCTGCCGCAAGGTCCCGTTGACTGTAGCCCGGAGCCGCTCCCCCTCGCGAAGCCACCCTCTCCGCACCAGGCCTTTATGAAGAATCAGCGTCGGAGCTGGCTTGGTTGTATCGGTGATGTCGATGACCCCTTCAGGACCTATACAGGTTCCACGATCGCCCACCTGCCCTCCTCCCTCCGGATAGAAGGGAGTGACATCCAACACAATCTCGACCTCGTCTCCTTCGACCGCTTCCTTGACCAGCCGATCACCTTTCAAAATGGCCAACAAGACCCCTTCGCTTTCTAACCGATCATAGCCGACAAACGTGATGGCTCCCACCCGCCTCGCTAGATCAGCAATCGAGGGTCTGATCGTTTCCTGCTCAAACGTCCCGGTTTTCCGAGCGCGAGTCCGTTGAGCCTCGATCGCCGCTTCGAACCCACGCTCATCCACTGCTATCCCTTGCTCCCGGCAGGTTTCAGCAATGAGATCCAAGGGAAACCCATACGTGTCATAGAGTTTAAAGACATCGTCCCCGTTCAGCGCCGTTCGCCCTTCTGCCCGCGTTTTCCCGATCAGTTCGTTCAAGATCGGAAGCCCCTGGTCCAGTGTCGCAATAAAACGTTCTTCTTCTCCTCTCGTGGCCTCGGCAATCGTGCTGGCTGCCTCCCGCACTTCCGGATAGACATCACCCATGTGCTCCATCACCGTCGCAGTGAGGTCACACAAAAACGGCTCTACAATACCAAGCAGGCGGCCGTGTCGGGCCGCACGCCGAAGAATCCGTCGCAGCACATAGCCCCGCCCCTCATTGGATGGAAGCACTCCATCCGCAATGAGGAACGTAATCGCTCGGAGGTGATCGGCAATGACCCGCATGGATCGATCAGCAGTTCCTCCTTGGCCGTATCGCGTCCCGGCCCTTGCGGCAACCGCGGCTAAGAGTGGTGCAAACAGATCACTGTCATAATTACTGTGCACTCCTTGGGCGACAGCGGCCAACCGTTCCAGCCCCATCCCCGTATCGATGCTTGGGCGAGGGAGGGGGTGAAGTGTCCCCGAGGCATCTCGGTTGAATTGCATGAAGACCAGGTTCCACACCTCGATGACCCGATCGCCTTCGCCATTCGGTCGATCATCGCCAGGGACGGACGGACCTTGGTCAAAGTGAATCTCCGAACAGGGACCACAGGGGCCCGTGTCAGCCATTTGCCAAAAATTGTCCTTTTCACCGAATCGCACAATGCGCGAGGACGGCACCCCCATTTTTTTCCACAAGAGGTCGGCTTCATTGTCTTCACGGAAAATCGTGACCCACAGACGGTCTTTCGGTAAACCAACCGTTGTGGTCAGGAATTCCCATCCAAAGGCAATGGCATCAGCCTTAAAGTAATCGCCGAACGAAAAGTTGCCGAGCATCTCAAAGAAGGTATGGTGGCGGCCAGTGTACCCCACATTTTCCAGATCATTGTGTTTGCCGCCGGCGCGAAGACACTTCTGGACAGACACCGCCCGCTTGTATGGACGAGTCTCTTCACCAAGAAAGACCCGTTTGAACTGATTCATGCCAGCATTGGTAAACAGAAGGGTTGGATCGGCTTGAGGGATGAGAGGCGCACTGGGCACTGCCTGATGGCCCTGCCGTTCAAAATACTGAACAAATAACTGTCTTAACTCTTTTGCATGCTTGGTCATGCCCTAATCCCTTCGCTCGCCATCCCATTATTCTTATTCCGTCCCCCCGCCCCACCCACCGTCTCACTCCCCAGCCCATCACCTAACGTCATGAGACGACTGATCGTCTCTTCATCAAATCCCTGTTGATGCAACCGACGCATCACTTGCATAGGCGTCAGGAGGCGCCTCTTTCGCCCCAACAAGTCGAGGGCCGAACGAGCCACCGTCACCTCATCAGGGAGACTGCGCAGCAGCTCCTCAACCGTCACCCGATCGATCCCCTTCCCCATCAGTTCGGCCTTGAGCCGTTCCCGCCCCATCGGTCGCCTGGCAAGCCGACTGGCAATCCACCGTTCTGCATACGCTCGATCATTGAGATAACCGAGCTGCACTAATCGATTGATTATCAGCTTGATATGAGAGGCGGACGCTCCCCTTCTTTCAAGAAAGCGTTGCACTTCCCCGCTAGTACGGTCACGAGTTGCAAGAAACTTGATGACAAGCGAGACCCACTCCTCTTGTGACAACCGTCCTTGTCGCTTACGACCGGTGGGACCGTTTTTCATCGGACGCTCGTCCCCCCAGCTTGTCATCCTTGGCAACCTTGTCATCCTTCCCCGCCACTTTTTTCTCTTCCAGGCGTGGCACCCCCGCTAACTCTCGAAGTTTTGATTCAATTTCTCTCGCTATCCCACTGTGATGTTTGAGAAATTCCTTTGCAGCTTCCCGCCCTTGCCCAATTCGTTCTCCTTGATAGGAATACCATGCCCCCGATTTTTCGATCACATGTTTCTCGACACCGAGATCGACCAGTTCTCCAACCTTGGAGATCCCTTCGGCAAACATAATGTCAAACTCCGCCTGCCTAAAGGGTGGTGCCATTTTGTTCTTCACTACTTTGACCCGCACCCGACTGCCGATTACATCCTGTCCCTCCTTAATCGATTCGATCCGCCGGATATCGAGCCGAACCGAAGCATAGAACTTCAGGGCGTTTCCTCCCGTGGTCGTTTCTGGATTACCAAACATGACTCCTAGTTTCATCCGAATCTGATTGATAAAAATGACCGTGGTTAGGGATTTGGCAATGGCTGCTGTCAATTTCCTGAGGGCCTGCGACATCAGTCTGGCTTGTAAGCCCATATGGGCATCGCCCATTTCGCCCTCGATTTCTGCTCTCGGCGTCAGGGCGGCTACTGAATCCACCACGATCAGATCGATGGCTCCACTGCGTACCAGGGTCTCCGCAATTTCCAGTGCCTGCTCACCAGTATCAGGCTGAGAAACCAACAGATCATCGGCTTGCACCCCCAGCTTTTTGGCATAAGTGAGGTCCAACGCATGTTCTGCATCGATAAAGGCAGCAACCCCTCCACTTTTTTGCGCTTCGGCAATGCAATGAAGGGCCATCGTCGTTTTCCCGGAAGCCTCCGGCCCAAAGATTTCAATGACCCTCCCTCGAGGCAGACCTCCGACTCCGAGGGCGATATCAAGGCTCAACGACCCCGTCGAGATGGCCGGAACATCGGCCATTTTTTCCTCGGCGCCGAGCTTCATGATGGCTCCCTTCCCATACTGCTTTTCAATTTGGGACAGGGCCAGCTCCAACGCGCGTTTTTTTTCATCTTTTTCGGCCATTACCATATTCCTCCATCACATGCCCTTATCTATCTCCGCCCCGACACGCCATCGGCTCCATGCGATCGATCGAGATCGATCGCAGCTTCCCTTCGCCGTCAGTAGAGGCCCTCCCCTGTCTCTAGGGAATTCTACTCCCCCTCCATGGAAGTTCGGCAAATGGACGCGGCGATTATACCGAAGCACCTGATGGAAACCTAGCCTGAACTCGGGACATGGCCTAGCTTCAGCAGATCCGAGGGGGCTTGATTTCCAGCAACTGTCATGAGTATGAACCGTGCCAACATTCTTTGACCAGGACGAGCTCGAGGATTGGTTTATGGCACGGCACAAAATAGTGACTTGGCTTAGAGTTCCATTGCTTTTCTTTCCGATCGGGCTTCTTCCAATCGTGCTTGATGGATGTCTGTCATCAGACCAAGGTCTCCGACAAGCGATCCTTGATGGAGACCAGGCAAAAATAAGTGCGTTATTGGCCGGGGGAGCCAATGTTGAGGTTGCCGATGAACAGGGCATGACCCCGCTGCTCTTAGCGATTAAACAAGGGCGTCGAGATGTGGTTGAACTGTTGCTTGCCCATGGCGCCGACATCCACCATGCCGCGAATGATGGGGTCACGCCTCTATTCCTTGCCATTCGAGAACGACGGTCGGATCTTGTCGCCTTGCTCCTAGACAAGGGCGCGGATGCGAACGCTCGGGGAGCGATCAGCGGCGTGACGCCGCTCCATGTCGGAGCCTACACGGGAGACACCGAGATCCTGCGATTGCTGCTTCGACATGGGGCTAACAAGCAGGCCCGCATGACCTCGGGAGAACTGCCGGTTGATTTGGTCCGTCCATTCGGCAGGACCGACCTGATCGAACTGCTCGAACCATGACAACCCGCTGATACGCCGCTCTCGTAACCACGGCCCTCAAAACCTACCCATGAGAGGAAACAGGAGGGGACGGGAGCTCCCCTCCCCTTCTCCCTACCCTAGAGTTCTGTTACGTTTCCCACACGAACCTCGTACAATCTCGTGTAGATTGGTCCGCTTGGTCTCAGCTCACTCTTGATGAGGGCAATGGAGCGCACTGGTACCGCCCCCATCGAGAGGGACCGGTCTAACACTCCGCTCTGAGCCAACAGAGAACCGAAACGCAATGCTCCTTCCTTGATCCGTGCCAAAGTCAGGTGGGGAGCGAATACCCGTTCTTCTGGCTTGCAACCAAATGTAGCGCAACAACCGTCCACTGCCTGGTGGAGGCTTGCCAGCCGCGCGGCATCCTCCCCCTCTTCCCATTCTCGTGGGGGACCAATCCAGAGAACCCGCGGTTCGCGAGCATGGGGAAAAACTCCCAGCCGTCCCAGCGGAATGACCAGAGGCTGATGATGCCGTAGCACATCGCCAAGTGCGTGACTCATCGATTCAACAAGAGAGGCGTCAACATCGCCAAGAAACTTGATCGTGAGGTGGACTAAGTGGGGCTGTACCCACGACAGACGAATAGTGGGGAAATTGTCAGGCTCGATCCGCCGTTTGAGCTCTTCCTGGGCCCGCGCGATCTGTCGTTTCAGGTCTTGGTCGAACTCAACAGCCAAAAAGGTTCGGATCCTTCCTGTCTCACCCATTCTGTATCCATCTCTGTTAGCTGTCTCCGTGGCCGAGTTTCCGTTTCCAGGCCCTTGCCTAGGTCTTAGCTTGTCAAAAGCCCGAAGAGCAAACGGATTACTGGTTTTTCTTGATCAACCAGCGACGGAGCAAATCGAGCGCCGCTTGCGAAGACCGTTGCTGAATTGCCACTCGATCTCCGTGAAAACGGAACTCCTTGGTCAACACCTCCCCCTCTCCACCATCAAGCCCTACATAGACCAATCCCACGGGTTTGGTTTCCGTCGCCCCTCCTGGTCCGGCAATACCAGTCACACTAAGTCCGATCGCAACAGCAGCCCGTTGACGAATCCCCCTCGCCATGGCAGCCGCAACCTCCCGACTCACCGCGCCATGCGTCGTAATCAGATCTTCTGACACTCCTAGCAAATCGATCTTGGCTCTGTTGCTATAGCACACTAGCCCCCGATCAACATAAGCGGACGAACCAGGAATGTGGGTGAGTCGGTGGGTGATCAGTCCCCCCGTGCAGGATTCCGCCACTGCGACTGTCACGCCATCTTTGAGGAGCAACCGACCGACAACCGCCTCCATTGAATCGTTGCCTTCCGCAAAGATCCAGTCTCCGAGCCTGCGCCGGACATCTTCTTGCAGAGCGTGTATTAGTTGGGAGTCTTCGCCTCCCTTCGCCGTCAACGACACCACTACCCCCATCGGAGAGGCCAGCAGACCAAGCGCAATCGCTGATCGAGGGGGAACCAACCCGCGCAACTTGGCATCCACCTCCGCCTCCGGCAGTCCCCAGGTATGAAAGACCAGCCGCACAATCGGCGATGGGGGCCGATGAACCGACCGAACGAGTCGTGTGGTTAACAACGGCACCACCGCTTCCCGCATCATCGCCTGCATCTCTGTCGGCACACCAGGGAGGGCAATCAACCAAGCTCCCTTCCAATACAGAGCAAAGCCGGGAGCGGACCCGACCGGATTGGGCAACACCTCGGCCCCTGCTGGAACTCTTGCTTGCCGTAACTGGTCCTTATTTGGTACCCGTCCCCATTGAGCCAGCCGGTTGGTGATTTGATCGAGCGCGTCTTTGCGCCGAGTCAACCGCCGTCCTATCACGGCCGCGACCGCTTCCCGCGTGCAATCATCGACCGTGGGACCCAAGCCACCAGTCATCACGACAACGCCCGCCCGCCGGACAGCCGTCCGAATCACTTGCACGATGTCATCCCGATCGTCACCAACAATGGACTTAAACCTCACCTCAATCCCGAGCGATCCCAGCAACTCAGCAATAAACAATGAATTGCTGTCCGAGCGTCCTCCGACCAACAGTTCCGAACCAATAGCAATGGTTTCAGCAAGAAATGACCGATAGGTTCTGTGATGACCAGGCATGGCCGACGAAGAGTAGCTACTCCACTTGTGAAAAGTCGAGGACGAAAGATATGGCGTCACCGTCGCGAGGAAACACCGTGATGGTCGTTACGGCCAGGGGATCAAATTCATCATACCTGAAGGCCCCCACCACCTTCGCCCTATAGACCGGCTGCTCATGATCTCGTCCCTCCAAAGAAGCCCTGCCATCAAACCGCACCATCACGGGCTTAATGACCCGCTCACCCTGATTGAGCACCATATAACTCTCAGCGGCAAAAGAGGGATGATCCCCCCAGAGCACGGCGGTAACCAGCATCACAGGCTCTTTGAGAATCCGGGCAATCTCGGTCGGGCTTGGATCAAGCCCCCGCAAGCCCATGTGGGCTGCCATCACAGCTAAGCTCCCCAACCTGGTGGCGAGGAATCCACTGGGGCGCCGCTCACCAGCCTCTCCAAACCGAGAGTAGAGAACGTCGGGCGGCAGATGGTTGCGCGCTGCCTCTTTGCCTCTTGCAAGCACGGAGCGGATTTGCTCGTCAGTCGGCTGCACAACGATCGCCGCAGCCGGCCCTCCAGACCCTGCTAGACATGCCAAGGCAACAATGATTATGCCGAAGATGGTCGGCTGACCCCTCTGCTCGGAGGAAGTGACACCACACCAGATGCTCATTCTCAAGGTTCCCCTTGGCATGGCCCTTCCAAGATGTTGGATGCCGTACCAGAGGGAATGCAACCTGTCAACTCGTGAAGCTTCGGGGTCGCTGACGTTCCCTTTCCAGTCATCCTGTCATTAGATCGCCCATTGACAGGGCAAAATGCGAAGTGTTAGAGGTAAACTCCATTTTCTTTACACAGCCTTGCTCCTCAAGGCAACGTCCAATCTCAGTGCGGGGTGAATGTGTGGAAAGGGAGGAATCCATGGCCAGTACGGACCAGCAGAGCCAGCCGCAGCGGCGGCAGTATGTGAATTTTGCGTTTTACAAGGTGGATCCGGCGTGGCGGCGGTTGCCGGAGGAGGAGCGGGCGCGGGGCAAGCAGGAGTTTATCCGGGCGGTGGAGGAGTACACGGGGCAGGTGCTGGTGGTGGCCTATTCGACGGTGGGGATTCGGGGGGATTGTGATTTTCTGTTGTGGCGGATCAGCTATCAACTGGATTTGTTTCAGG